>JBJKRB010000075.1:0-10180 GCA_046704885.1 Thermoanaerobaculia bacterium
AGCGTTGGTCTGCCCGGCGACCAGGTCTACTCCTTGGCCCTCGTGCCCGGTGCCGAAGGGAAGCTCTTCGCGGGAACGCGCTCCGGGGTCTACGGCTCGATCGACGGTGGGCTCACATGGCGCTGCCTAACCGCGGCCCATCCGGAGATCCAGAAGGTCTCGAGCCTCCTGGTCGATCCCGATGATCCGGCCATGATCTTCGCCGGGACTTGGCGCCGCGCCTATCGCAGCCGTGACGGCGGCGCCACCTGGCACGGAGTCTTTTCGGGGATGGTGCTCGACAGCGAGGTCTTCAGCCTGAGCTCGGTCCCCGGGCATGCGGGGGAGCTCTGGGCGTCCACTTGCGGCTGGGTCTACCGTGGGAGCGGCTGGGGAGCGCACTGGCATCGCTTCCAACGCGGACTCGCGGCGCGGCGCACTCCCGCCTTCGCGGTGCTTCCCGACGGTCGTCTCCTTGCTGGAACCGTAGCCGGCCTCTACAGTTCGGCGGACGGGGGCGCCAATTGGCGCCTGATGACCGCGAGCGATCTCTGGATTCAAGCGATCGCCTTCGACGCCCGGCGTCCCCAGCGAATCGTCGTCGGCACGCAAGGAGCGGGAGTTTGGCGCTCCACGGACGGAGGAGTCACCTTTTCGCCATCGAGTCTTGGAATGACGAATCTTCGGATCACCGCCTTTCTTCGTCATGGCAACGAGGTTCTGGCGGCGGTGCGTGACGCTGGGCCTCTCTCGGGGATCTATCGATCACATGACCACGGCTTGACCTTCGATCACGAGCCGGAGCGACTGCCCACCGTGCTCGCTCTCGCTCTCCTGGGGAAGCGTGAGATCGCGGCCACGGATCGCGGTCTGTATGCGTACGATGAAGGGAAGGATGCCGAGCTCGATGGCGCGACCAGGGGCGTGTGGCGTCTGTTGCGGGGGAGCCCGCCAACTCGCTTCGAAGAGCTCGCGGTCGGAGATGGACGCCTGGTGGCGCGCGGACCTCAAGGGATCTACGAGCTCGCGGCGGGCCGCCTCGATCGCGTCGCCTACCATCATGGGGTTTCACGTTCCGCCACCCTGAGCGATGGCGCGCTCTGGGTCAATGACCGCTTCGGCCTTTATCGAATCACGGCCCAAGGCAATCACACCGCGGCGCTGCCTTACAGCGGCGGCCACCTTCTCGGCCTCGCCGGATCCCTGCTGGTGAGCGGCGCCGGCGGCTTGTGGGAGCGACACGATCTCGCGAACCCCTGGCGTCAGGTAGTCCCAGGCGAGACGCGCGCCCTGACCACGGGCGATCCCGGCTGGCCTCTCGTGGTGCTGGCGACGAAGGGCGCCGAGCTGTGGTCCGGGATTGGCGTCGGGCGTCGGGTCGTCGATCTCGATCTGCCGATTCCCTCCCGCGACGTGACCGCGGCTCTGGTCATTGGCCGACGACTGTTGGTCGGCACCTCGGGATACGGGGTTCTCTTGCGTCCGATTCCTGCACCTCCCTCCCCACCGGTTGCGCCGGCTCCCGTCGTTTCGACGGTCTCCTCCGGCGGCGATTGATCCGAGCCGAGAACCGGCTCCCTAGCCGTTTCCGGTCAGCCCCAGCTTCTTGGCGTAGTAACGGAAGGAGCGAAAGCTCATTCCCAGGAGCGACGCGGCTTGGGTTTGCACGCCATGGGCTCGCTCGAGAGCCTGGGTCATGAGCTTGCGACGAACGTCGTCGAGGTAAGGCTCGAGGTCGAAGCCCCCGTCGGGCAGAGAGATGCCGTCGCCCGGAGAGCTCGAGCCGTAGAGAATTCGGGCCGGAAGGTCGGTGCGGTTGATGATTTCGCCCTGGGCCAAGGCGAGAGCGCGCTCGATCACGTTCTCGAGCTCACGGACGTTTCCGGGCCAGTCGTAAGACTCGAGGTGCCGCATCGCGTCGAGCGAGATCCGCTTGGCCTCGACGCCGACCTGTTCGGCGAATTTCTTGAGGAAGAAGTCGACGAGAAGTGGAATGTCCTCTCGCCGCTGCCGCAACGGCGGAAGCTCGATCGGAATCACGTCGATGCGGTAGTAGAGGTCCTCGCGAAACTCCCCGGCGTCGATCCGCTTGGTCAGATCCTGGTTGGTCGCGGCGATGACCCTGACATCGACGGCTTCCTCGCGCGTCCCTCCGACCTTGCGCACGACGCGCTCCTGCAGCGCACGAAGCAGCTTGACCTGCATCGTGGAGGACATCTCTCCGATTTCATCGAGAAAGATCGTCCCCTGATTCGCCTCCTGGAAGAGCCCGACCTTCTCCCGCACCGCTCCGGTGAAGGCTCCCCGCTCGTGGCCGAAGAGCTCGCTTTCGAGCAAGTTCTCCGGCATTGCGCCACAGTTGATCGAGAGGAACCGGCGACGGGCGCGGGGGCTCGTGTAGTGAATGGCGCGCGCGATCAACTCCTTGCCGGTGCCGCTCTCGCCCTGGATGAGAATCGTCGAGGTCGTGGGAGCCACGCGTTCGACGAGGGCGAAGACGGCTTGCATCCTCGAGCTTCTTCCAATGATGTTCTCGAACTGGTACTTGTCCTCGAGCTCGCGCCGGAGGTATACGTTCTCGTCGGCGAGCTCGATCGCCTCGATGGCGCGTTGCGCTACGACCTTGAGCTCATCGACCTCGAAAGGTTTCGCGATGTAATCGAAGGCCCCCAAACGCATGGCCTCGATGGCGGAGCGGGTGGAGGAGTAGGCGGTCATCATGATGACCGAAGCGCGTGGGTCGCGCGCCTTGAGCTTGCGCAGGAGGTCCAGGCCGCTGCCCTCAGGCATGAGGATGTCGGAGAGGACGAGATCGAAGCTGTCCCTGTCGATCAGGGAATTCGCTTCGGCGAGAGAGCCGGCGGTGGTCACGTCATAGCCCTCTCCTTCGAAGAGAAGGCGAAGAAAGTCGAGGAGGCTCTGCTCGTCGTCGACGATCAGCAGCGAATGGCTCATCTGTGCTCGGCTCCCGCGACCGCGGCGGTGGTGCCAGCGCCGGGAAGCTCCACGGTGATCTCGGTGCCCTTGCCCGGCTGGCTCTCGACGGTCACCCTGCCGCCATGCTCTTCGACGATCCGATAGACGATGGCCATTCCGATGCCCAGCCCGCCGTCGAAAAAGGATTGGAAGGGTTGAAACATGCGAGTCCGACGCTCCTCCGGCATGCCGAGCCCGTTATCCGAAAACGTGATCCGGTATCGGTCCTCGACGAGGTGGGCGCGGATGTTGAGCCGCCCACCGTCGGGCATGGCGCGTAGAGCGTTGCGAGCCAAGTTCCAAAAGATCTGGCTCATCTGGTCGGGATCAGCGGTGAGCAGAACGCTCTCCGGATCGAGCTCGAGGACGATCTCATGGCTCTCGCTGACCTCGGAGCTGTGACGGAGCAGCTCGATGTGCTCGGCGAGGAGCCGCGCCGCATCGAAGCGCCGGATCGACCGCTCGTGGGGCCGGGCGAAGCGCAGGAACCCTTTGATCGTTCGGTCCAGCCTCTGGCTCTCTTTGAGCAAGATGTCGAGGAGCTTGCGCGGCTCGCCGGCGAGGGCCTCGCTCGACCGCAGGAGCTGCACCGAGCCCGAAATCGCGGCCAGCGGGTTGCCCACCTCGTGCGCCAAACCCGCGGCAAGCTCGCCCACGGCCGCCATTCGGTCCTTGATGCGTAGCTCCTCTTGGAGCCCATGCCAATTGGTGAGGTCCTGAAAGATGAGGATGTAGCCTCGCAGGCTGCCGTCCGCGCTCTCCAGACGGCTGAGCGAAAACCCCACGTAACGGCTCTCCCCGTCTCGCTCGTATTCGGCCTCGTCTCGCAAGCTCTCGCCGAGGGAGCTGCGCTCGGTGATCGCTTTCCACTGCTGCTCATTGAAGAGACCGGATGCGGCGATGGGAAGGCCGGCGAGCGCCGAGGCGCCGCGCCCGAGGATTTCGCTCCCGGCTCGGTTGATCGAGGTGATGTTGCCATCCAGATCGGTGGTCACGATGCCGCTCGAGATCGACTCGATGACGTCCTGGTGAATTACTTGAAGGTCGGCGAGATCCTCGGTTCGTTCTTCGAGTTCCCTCTCCGCGCGGCTCGCGCTCGAGGCGAGATAGGAGGCGAGGAGGGCTACGGCGAAGAAGCTGACGACGTGAACCGAGAGGTCGTAGAGGGTTGCCGCGGTGATCGGCGCCCATGGTGCGGGGGTACTCTCGGCCGAACCCGTCGCCATCCCCGCCACGGCCTCCATGTGGAGCGAGAGGAGCACCGTCGCCGAGTAGAGAATGCCGGAGAGCGCGGCGACGAGCACTCCGGCGCGTCGTCGCAAGAGGGCCGAGGCCACGATGATGACGACGAAATAGAGGATCGAGAAGGGACTCGTCGTTCCCCCGAAAAAGTAGATGAGGGCGCTCACCAGGATGAGGTCGCCGAGAAACTGCAAGTAGGCCTGGGCGAACTCGTGTCCGCGCAGCAAACGGAGCAGTACGAGATAGAGCAGGCTGGCGACGTAGACCCATCCCGCCAGCTCGTAGATCGGGCCGTAGCGCGGGGCTCCCGGCGCCGCGGAAAGCTGACTCAGGAAGTACGCGACAGCGATGCTGGTAATGACGACCAGCCGGACGCCAATCAGCCAGCGGAGCTGATGGGACAACTGAGACATCGTCTCGTGTGGCAAGGGCGGCTTCGAGTCAGCCGATGTGCCGCAACACCGAGTACATCGGCAGGTACATCGCGGCGACGATGGTTCCGATGACTGCGCCCAACACGGTAATGAGCAGCGGCTCGATGAGCTTCATCAAGTTCGCCACTGCCGTGTCGACCTCCTCTTCGTAGAAGTCGGCGATCTTCGACAGCATCTGGTCGAGCGCGCCGGTCTGCTCTCCGACGTTGATCATCTGCACGACCATTTGCGGGAAGACTTTGGTTTCGGCAAGTGGTCCGGACAGCGTCTTTCCTTCTTCGACGCTCTTGCGAACCGCGACGACCGCATCCTCGATGATCGCGTTGCCGGCGGTCTTCGCCGTGATGTTGAGACCGTCGAGAATGGGAACGCCGGAAGCGGTCAAGGTGGACAGCGTGCGGCAGAATCTCGCCACCGCGATCTTGCGCAGCAACATCCCGATCACCGGGATCTTGAGAATCAGGCCGTCGAGCACCCTGCGGCCCCGATAGGTGTTGTGCCAGCGGCTGATGAAGACCACGAGAAAGATCACGAAGATCGCGATCCAGGGGAAGAAGCGTCCGATGAAGTTGCTCGCCGCGACCACGACGCGGGTGATCAGCGGCAGCTGGGCGCCCAGGCCGGCGAAGAGCTGGGAGAACACCGGGATGACCTTCCACAAGATGATGAAGACGACCAGGGCGGCGATCGAGATCACCGCCACCGGGTAGATCAGGGCCGATCGAACCTGGCCCTTGAGCTTGACCGCCTTCTCGATGTAGGTCGAGAGCCGGCGCAGGATGACGTCCAAGATACCGCCGGCTTCACCGGCCGCCACCATGTTCACGTAGAGGGAGTCGAAGGCCTTGGGGTGTCTGCGCATGGCGTCGGCGAGCGAGGCGCCCTGCTCGACGTCGCTGCGAACTCGCTGAATGATGTCGCGGAACTTCTTGTTCGCTTCCTGCTCGCCCAAGACTTCCAAGCATTGGACCAGAGGCAGACCGGCATCGAGCATGACGGAGAACTGCCGGGTGAAGACCGCGATCGACTTGGGACTGATGCGGCTAGGCAGCCGCGGGAGCAAGGCCAGCTCCCGACCCTTCTCTCGAATGCTGGTGATCTGGATGTTCTGGCGGCGCAAAGTCGCCACCGCTGCGTCTCGGGTGTCGGCGAGGAGCACGCCCTCCTGGAATTGTCCGAAGCGGGTGCGCCCTTTCCACTCGAAGCTCGGCATGGTGTCAGCTCCTCACGACCTGCCGGCTGCCCATCCCTTGCGCCAGATGCACCGCGCCGCGGCCGATGATCTCCTGGAGCTCGTCCGGGTAGGAGGAGCGCGCCATCGCCGTCTGCAGCGTAATCTGCCGTTTGAAGTAAAGGCTGGCCAACGATTGGTTGAAGGTCTGCATACCGTGCTTCGCCTGGCCCGTCTGCATCATTCCGTAGATTTGATGCACTTTGTCTTCACGGATCAGATTGCGGATGGCCGAGTTGGGGATGAGGATCTCCATCGCCAAGGCTCGTCCCTTGCCACTGGTTCGCGGTAGCAGAGATTGGCAGAAGATTCCCTCGAGGACAAAGGAGAGCTGCACCCGGATCTGCGACTGCTGGTGCGCCGGGAAGATGTCGACGATTCGGTTGATGGTCTGTGCGGCCGAGTTGGTGTGGAGCGTCGCGAAGGTCAGGTGGCCGGTTTCGGCGATACGCAGCGCCGACTCGACGGTCTCGAGGTCGCGCATTTCGCCGATCAGAACGACGTCGGGGTCCTGGCGCAAGACCGAGCGCAGGGCGCCGGCGAAGCTCAAGGTGTCGGAATTGAGCTCGCGTTGGTTGACGATGCAGTTCTTGTGAGAGTGCAAATACTCGACGGGGTCTTCGATCGTGACGATGTGCTCGTGACGCTCGCGGTTGACCTTGTCGACCATCGCCGCCAGGGTCGTCGACTTGCCCGAGCCCGTCGGACCGGTGACCAGTACTAGTCCACGTGGCTTTTCACAGATCTTTTCGGTGATCTCGGGGAGACCGAGCTCGCGAAAGCCGCGGATCTCATAGGGGACCTGACGGAAGGCCGCGGCGATCGCGCCACGCTGGTGAAAGACGTTGGAGCGGAAACGCGCCATCCCCTTGATGCCGAAGGAGAAGTCGATCTCCAAGTTCTCCTCGAGCCGGTGCTTCTGGTTGTCGGTGAGGATCGAGTAAGCCAGCTGCTTGGTCTCGGAGGCGGTGAGCGCCGGGTGGTTCAAAGGCCGCAGGACCCCGTCGACTCGAATCTGTGGTGGCGAGTTGGTGGTGATGTGGAGGTCCGAGCCCCCTTGTTGGACCAAAGCCTGAAGCAGCGCGTTTAGCGTCGGTGGCATTTGCGACCTCTCCTACTCAATCGATACGATTCTATAAGAGTCTACACCAAAGGGAGGGCTCCGCCGTAGTCTGGGCTGGAGGCGAAGGCGCCCTGGGCGCGATGGTATCGTTCCGCGGTGAGCGAACCGCTCGAATTTCATCAAGAAGAGACGCTGGGGAAGGTCTACGACAGCCGGCTGATGCGCCGCCTCGTGGCCTACCTCAAACCCTACAAGGGAATGGCCTCGGGGGCTGTGGCGCTCATCATTCTCTCGTCGTTGCTGCAGCTCGTGGGGCCGCTCGCCACGGCGGTGGCGCTCGACCTGTTCATTCGCCCTCCCGGTCAAAGAGGGGGCAAGGTGTCGGTGGCGAGCCAGTGGGTCGAGCACTTTCTCGTCGCTCATGGCTGGTCGGTATCGGCGGCAACGGGTTTGGCCTGGACCTCGGTCATCTACCTCGCGACCCTCATCCTGTCCTTCTTGGTCCTCTATTTTCAATCCTACGTGATGCAGCTCATGGGGCAGAAGGTGATGTTCGACCTGCGTCAGCAGATCTTCTCCCACTTTCAGGAGCTTCCCATCGCGTTTTTCGACAAGAACCCGATCGGGCGGCTGGTGACGCGAGTCACGACCGACATCGACGCCCTGAACGAGCTCTTCACCGCTGGACTGGTATCGATCTTTGGAGACGTGTTTCTGCTGGCGGGCATCGTCGTCGTGCTCTTCTGGCTCAATTGGAGGCTGGCCCTCGTTACCTTCGCCATCCTCCCTCTGCTCCTGCTTCTGACCGCGTGGTTTCGCATTCGCGCCCGCCAAATGTATCGCGAGGTCAGGGTGCGGATCGCGCGCATCAACGCGTTTCTCCAGGAGCACATCACCGGCATGTCGGTGCTGCAGCTGTTCAACCGCGAAAAGCGGGCCTATGGGGACTTCGAGCTCATCAACAACGACCATCGCCAAGCCAACATTCACGCCATCTTCTACTATGCCGTCTACTACCCGGCGGTGGAGCTGGTCACCGCCCTGGGGCTCGGGCTGATCCTCTGGTACGGCGGCGCCCGGGTGACCGTGGGCGCTCTTTCGATCGGCGCTCTGGTCGCCTTCCTGCAGTATGCGCAACGCTTCTATCAGCCCCTTTCTGACCTTTCGGAAAAGTACAACATCCTGCAAGCCGCGATGGCGGCCTCCGAGCGCGTCTTTCGTCTCCTCGACCGGGGCTCCGAGATCCTCACGCCGGCCGATGCCTACCGTCCGGAAGCGGTGGACGGAGCGCTCGAGTTCGACGATGTCTGGTTTGCCTATCAGGAAGACGAGATGGTCCTCAAGGGGGTCTCCTTTGCGGCCAAGCCGGGCGAGACGGTCGCCGTCGTGGGGCATACCGGTGCGGGGAAGAGCACCATGGCAAGCCTTCTTCTGCGCTTCTACGACGTCAACAGGGGAGCAATCCGGGTCGACGGCGTCGACGTGCGGCGCTGGGACCTGGCCACTCTGCGCCGCTCGATTGGTCTAGTGCTGCAAGACGTCTTTCTCTTCTCGGGCACGGTCGGCAGCAATATCCGCTTGGGCGAGCCCACGATCGACGACGAGCGGTTGCGCTGGGCGGCGAGTGAAGTTAGGGCGCTCGATTTCATCGAACGGCTGCCCGATGGATTCGACTCGATCGTGCGCGAGCGCGGCGCCGGGCTCTCGGTCGGGCAGAAGCAGCTCCTCGCCTTTGCCCGTGCCCTGGCCTTCGATCCCGCGATCCTCGTCCTCGACGAGGCGACCTCGTCGATTGACACCGAAACCGAGCAGCTCATACAGCACGCGCTCGAGCGTTTGCTGCGCGGGCGCACGAGCCTGGTGATCGCCCATCGCCTCTCGACCATCCAACGGGCCGATCGCATCCTGGTGATGCACCATGGCGAGCTGCGCGAGCAGGGCACGCATCAGGAGCTCCTGGCGTTGCGCGGCATTTACTACCGGCTCTACTTGCTGCAGTACAAGGACCAGATGCCCGGCGAGCAGGAGCCGGCGATGAATCTCTGAGCCGAGGTCAGCGGCTCCCCGCCGGTGCCGCTACCGGTCTCGGCGCGAGATAGCGGTCGAACCACTCCGCGGCATGCTCCGCGACCTCTTCGAGCTTGCCCGGCTCCTCGAACAGATGCGTCGCTCCGTCGATGATCTCGATCCCGTTGGGCGCCGTCATCTGGCGTTGCGCCTGGCGGTTGAGAAGCAGCACGGACCGATCCCGCGCGCCGACGACGAGCAGCGTGGGCGCCTTGACGCGGGCCAGCGCGAACTCGGCAAGATCGGGCCTACCGCCGCGAGACACGACCGCCGCCACGACCGCGGGCCGGGCGGCGGCGGCGACCAGGGCCGCCGCCGCCCCGGTGCTGGCGCCGAAATAGCCGATCGTCAGGCCATGAGCGGGGGGAAAAGAGAGCACCCAGTCGGTCACCGCGACCAGCCGGTCAGAGAGCATCGGTATGTCGAAACGCAGCCGGGCGTCGTAGGAATCGGCGGTCTCCTCCTCGGCGGTCAAGAGGTCGAAGAGCAGGGTGGCGAGCCCCCGCTGATGAAGCTTGTCGGCGACGAAGCGATTGCGGGGACTATGGCGGCTGCTTCCGCTGCCGTGAGCGAAGATGACGAGCCCCTCGGCGTCGGCCGGTACCGTCAAGATGCCTTGGAGAACGACCCCGGCCACGGGGATTTCGACTTCGCCTTGAAATCGAGTGCGGTTGGTTTCCGTCATAGCCTGTCCTCCTTGTTGGACTGCTCGGGTATCTCCCGCCGCTCGATGATCGCGACGGTGCTTGCCTGCGGCCCTTCATCGCCGAGCTCTTCGGCAAAGCGCACGACACTGCCGACGGCGAGCTCATCGAAGCCCGGAGGCAGAACGCTATTGCGGTGGAAGTAGAGCTCGCGCCCGTCGATCGTCAAGAGGAATCCGTAGTTATCGTCGGGGACCAGCTTGACGACCTGTCCCTCGGGAACCGGCTCGTGACGCTTGACGTCGCCCCGTTGGCGCCGCGCGTAGTCCTCCAGCTTGCGACGCGCGGCGTTGAACGCTTGATGGACCGCGGCTTGCAGCTCTTCCGCCCGTTGGCGCTCGATCAAGAGATCACCCCCCGGGACCCGGAGGTCGATTCTGGCTTCGTAGGGGCCACCTTGGTGATGATGCTTCCCGGGTCCCTCGAGGGTCACGCGACAACGGATGATCGGGCTGTAGAAGCGCTCGAGGCCAAGGGCCTGCTC
>JBJKRB010000076.1:0-8458 GCA_046704885.1 Thermoanaerobaculia bacterium
TCTCGGAGGTCACGTTGGTGACCGGCGATCATGCCGCCTTCGCCGAGGCGGTGGGCGAGACGGTGGGAGCCGACCGTGTCCTGGCCGATCAGGAGCCGGCCGACAAGGTCGAGGCGGTCAAGGCGGCGTCGGCTTCGGGACCGGTGGTCATGGTGGGGGATGGGATCAATGACGCGCCCGCCCTGGCGGCGGCCGCGGTGGGTGTCGCCATGGGGGCGCGGGGGGCAACCGCCTCCTCCGAGGCGGCGGACATCGTCCTGGTGGTCGACTGCTTGGACCGACTGGTCGCTGCGGCCGAGATCGCCCAGCGCTCGCGCCACATCGCGCTCCAGAGCATCGGCGTCGGCATGGCGCTCTCCTTGGTCGCCATGCTCTTCGCCGGCTTGGGGTATCTCCCCCCGGTTGCCGGCGCGCTTCTGCAAGAGGGAATCGACGTCGCCGTCATCTTGAATGCTCTGCGCGCGCTGGGAGGGGGGCGGCGGCCGAGGCGGGCGTTACCCTGAGCGGCGTGGCCGGTCGCGGCTCACGAGCTACTTGGCATCGCGCGCGACGGTGACCGCGGTTCCGTAGCAGAGGACCTCGCTGACGCTCTTCATGACTTCGGTGGCGTCGTAGCGAATACCGATCACGGCGTTGGCGCCGACCTCCTCGGCGTGAGCGAGCATCGCCTCGAACGCGTCCTTGCGCGTCTTCTCGCATAGCTCCGTAAACAGGGTGATGTTCCCGCCCATGATCGTCTGCAGGCCAGCGCCGACCGTACCGGCGAGCGAGCGCGAACGGACGATGATGCCGCGCACGATTCCGTGGTTCTTGACGATGCGGAAGCCGTCGAGCGTGAAAGCGGTGGTGGTCATCGACTCGTCCATGATCTCTTCCTCCTCGAGTGAGTTTAAGGGCGGACTGCATGCTCGCTATTGGATCATGAGATCCACGGCGTCGGCCGGGCTGGCCGGCGATGGCGCGATGCCTGAGAGCTCTAACCAGACCGCCTCAAGTTTCACGCTCGCGCTCATAGGCAAGCCGCGCTCTGGGTCCAATGAGGAACCGCCGAGAGAGCACGCTCTCTCTAGGCCTCTTCACGACGAACAGGCAAGGTATGCGTGCTCTCCTGCAGCGGCTCGCTAGGCTGCGCCTTCGGGGCTCTCCGCCTGTGCGCTCTTGATCACGGCGATGCTCAGCGGGATTTCGCCCTCGATGGGCCGCAGTCGCTTTCCGGACCACTGTACGTACCTTGCCGAGTGGATTTCGATGCAGGAGTCGGAGATTCGGGGTACAGCGGGTTGGGCCACCTTGAGGTGGAAGGTGACGTTGGGTGCCTGGAAATGGATGTGGAGCCCAGCGCCGATCACGTGGGCTGACAAGAGAGTGAGCTCTGGGCAAGGCAAGGGACAGGGCGGGGCACCCCAGAGTCGAACCCTTACAGGGCGATTGCGGAAGCCGGCAAGCTCCTGCGTAAGCCGCCGGTGGGTTCCGAGGAGGCTCGAGACAAGGAGGCCAAGGGGAAGCAGAGCGACAATGACGAAGACGACCTGCGAAGTGAGGAGTCCTGCAGTGACCGCCGATGCGGCAACTAGTACCAAGAGGATACGTGCGGGTAGAGGACGCATGGTTGGATTGAGCGGCGTCGACGAAGGTCGAAGCAGGTCTTTGAAGCGTTAGAGCCAGCCGGGAAGAGCTCCGGTGGAGATCAGATACCACTTGAAGAGAAGCAGGATCGCGACGGTCGCGACGCCGACCGCAATGGTGATCTTATAGCGCTCGAAGAAGACGGGGAAGGTCGCGGCCACGATGAGGGCGGAGGTGAGAAGAGCACCCTCGATCCAGGGGTCGACCCGAGCCAGGCTGAGATGATCGCCGTGGAGCGCGCGAAGCCTGAAGTACTCGGCGAGAATCCGGATGAGCGCCGCGAACTGAGCGCCAATGGCGACCATCGCCCAGCGTCTCAGGGCCTTCCGGGAAGCAGGCATCCTCGAGCAGTCTATCTCCAGGGACCACCGAGCCCCGGTGCTATCCGAACGGATCGTAGCCTGGCTTCTTGTAGACCGTGTCCCACTTCTCGAGGATGTCCGGCTTGTAGACCCGATCTCCCCAATCCTCCGGTTCCACTTCCTCGAAAGCTACCGATACCGACTCCTCGCCGTAGCGCAGGACGCGCATGACGTCTTGGGTGATGGCGTCGGCCAGCTCGCTCTTTTGCGCTTCGGACTTTCCGGGCCACAGCTTGACGATCACGTGGGGCATAGTTTTCTCCTCGGCGCGGATTGGTGCGCTCAGTTGTCGGCTTCGCGGGGCGAGACCTTCACGGTCACCGCGTGGATGCGGGGACCGATCATCGGAGGGAGGTATGGGCTGTCGTGGTACTTGGTCTTGTACGCATCGTCGATCGCCTCGTTGATCGTGCCCTCGGCGGGCTCGAACGTGACCTCCTTGGTCATTCCGGCGGCCGTGATGCGCCCCGCCTTCTGCGCGAGCGACGCCTGATACCAGCTCGAGCCCGTGCCGTTGTAGGGACGGACGTAGAGGTTGCCGTCGACGACGACGGACCAGATCCAGGTCGGGGTGCCATAGGTGGTCCCGTCGTCCCGGAACGGAGCGATATGGAGGTCGTCCGTCGCCGCGATCCTGCCGAGCTCCGCTTCATTCCATGGGCTCATCTGGCCTCCTTGTGATTCAGGTTTCGATCAGCACCTTGCCGGCCCGGGCGCGCTCGCTGATCACCGGCTCTAGCCGGGCCTAGGTACCTGCTTGGACCGCGGCCCCGGGTGCGCGCGAGAAGACCGGCATCACGCGGGCCTCTCCGTAGTCCTCAATCGGCTTAATGTTCTTCAGGCGGTCCATGTCTTCGTCCGAGATCACGAAATCCACGTCAACATTGTCCTTCATGTGCGCGCGATTCGCGGTCTTGGGCAGCGGGAGAAGGCCGAGCTGAAGGGTGTAGCGGATCGACAGCTGCGGTACCGAAACCCCGTACCTTTCGGCCATGTCCGTCACTTCCCGATTCTTCAGCAGCTCCCCATGCGCAATGGGAGAGAACGCCTCGACCAGGAGGCCCTTGTCCTGGGTGTATCGAATCAAATCCGTAGGCGTGTTGCTGATGTGCACCAGGATCTGATTCACCATGGGCTTGACGGAGCAGGACTCCAGGATGTTGTCCAGGTCCTGTTTCTCGAAGTTCGATACCCCAATCGCCCGTAGCTTGCCCGCCTCGTACGCTTCCTCGAGCGCCCGCCAGGCTTGGCGATTCTCTTCGAAGTAGCGATCTTCGCCATGAAACTCAGCCCAGGGCCAGGGGCTGTGAATGATCATCATGTCGATGGTTTCGAGCCCCAGAGTCTCGAGCGACCTGCCGATTGCCGCGACCGCCTCGTCGTAAGACTTCACTTCCGCGGCCAGCTTCGTGGTCACGAAGACGTCTTTTCTGTCCACGCCGCCGGCTCGGATCCCCGCGCCGACTCCGCTCTCGTTGCCGTATGCCTGGGCGGTGTCGATGTGGCGATAGCCGATCTCCAGAGCATCCTGAACGGCCTGCTCGGCTTCCTCGTTGCTCATCATCCAGGTGCCGAGTCCGATCTTGGGGATCTCCAGGCCATTCGCTAGGGCGTATGTTTCTTCTATGATCATGAGTTGCGTCTCCTTTGCCGTCGGTTGTACTCCGAGACGCCGGGGTCGGGCACCTGCTCGACGCGAATGTCGCGCGGCCCGTGGAAGACGGCTGCTTTCATGGGGTTTGTCTCCGTTTCTTCTCTGCGTTTCTCAGAGCCCGGTGCGGGCCTCGAGATAGTCGGGGTAGCGCGCGCCCTGGACGGCGATTCTCGCCGCGGCCTCGTCGATCTCGCTGAGATCCTCGGGCGTGAGCTCGAGCTCCGCCGCGCCGAGGTTTTCCTCCAGGCGGTGGAGCTTGGTGGTCCCCGGGATGGGGACGATCCACGGCTTCTGAGCGAGGAGCCAGGCGAGCGCGATCTGCGCCGGGGTCGCGTTCTTCCGCTCTGCGATCGTCGTCAGGAGCTCGACCAGGGTCTGGTTCGCCTTCCGGTTCTCCGCCGTGAAGCGGGGAACGATGTTCCTGAAATCGGAGCTGTCGAAGGTCGTCTTCTCGTCGATCTTCCCGGTCAAGAAGCCCCTGCCGAGCGGGCTGAAGGGAACGAAGCCGATCCCCAGCTCCTCGAGGGCCGGAAGCATCTCCTCTTCGGGTCGCCGGAACCAGAGCGAGTATTCGCTCTGCAGCGCGGTCACTGGCTGCACCGCGTGCGCCCGGCGAACGGTCTCGACGCCAGCCTCGGAGAGGCCGAAGTGCTTGACCTTCCCCTCCGAGATGAGCTCCTTGACCGTGCCCGCCACGTCCTCGATCGGGACGCTGGTGTCGACCCGATGCTGATAGAAGAGGTCGATGCGGTCGGTCTTGAGGCGCTTGAGCGACGCGTCGGCGACCTCGCGAATGTGCTCCGGGCGGCTGTCCTGGCCGACCTGCTTGCCTTCGGCTCCGAACTTGAACCCGAATTTGGTGGCGATCGCCACCTGGTCACGAACCGGCGCCAGCGCTTCGCCGACCAGCTCTTCATTGGCGAACGGGCCGTACGCTTCGGCCGTGTCGAACAGGGTGACGCCGAGGTCGACCGCCTTCCGGATCAGGGAGATCATCTCTCCCTTGTCGGCCGCGGGGCCGTAGCCATAGCTCATTCCCATGCAGCCGAGGCCGAGGGCCGAGACTTTCAGGTTGCTGCTTCCTAGTGTCCGAGTTTTCATCGATTCACCTCTCGTTCTCTGTCTCCTGCTTCGTCACTTTCCAAGGTACTGTTCGTCGCTGACCTTCTCGAGCCAGTCGACCGCCTTGCCGTCGAGCCGTTCCTGCATGGCGATGTGGGACATCGCGGTGGCTGCCGTGGCGCCGTGCCAGTGCTTTTCCTTCGGTGGGAACCAGACGACGTCTCCGGGCCGGATCTCCTCGATGGGGCCGCCCTCGCGCTGCACCCAGCCGCAGCCGGCGGTGACGATCAGGGTCTGGCCGAGCGGGTGGGTGTGCCACGCGGTGCGGGCGCCGGGCTCGAAGGTGACGCTGGCGGCGGCGATCCGGGCCGGGTCGGGCGCCTCGAACAGGGGGTCGAGCCGTACCGTCCCGGTGAACCAGTCCTCGGGGCCCTGGACCGATGGTTGTGAGCCGTTATGTTTGATCTCCATTTGGAGTCTCCTTTCTTAAATCTGTTGAACGGCGGAGGGCGACATGCGAGCGTGCTCCTCGCGCCATGCTCCCGGCGGGGTCCCTTCCCAGTCGTGGAACGCCCGGAAGAAGGAGTGCGCATCCTCGTAGCCCAGGAGGTAGGCGGTCTCGTTGAGCTCGAGCGACGAGTGCAGCAGATAGTGGCGGGCGAGCTCGCGCCGGGCCTCTTGGACGAGCTGTTGGAAGCTCGCGCCGTCCTCGGCCAGCCTCCGTTGCAACGTCCGGGCGCTCATGGCGAGCTCCTTCGCCACCTCGCCGATCCCCGGGCGGCGCCCGGCGAGCATCCCCTTGACGACTCCCTTGACCCGATCGCCGATGGGACGGGAGGCGAGCGCCTGCGAGCGCTCGGCTTCGAGCTGCGGCGCGATGACCCTCAAGAGCTCCGCGTTGTGGGTCGCGAAGGGGCGGTCGAGGTCGGCGCTGGTAAAGACGATGGCGTTCTGGCGGCCTCCGAGCTCGACCGGGCAGCCGAGGTGCTCGACGTACATCTCGCGGTCCCGGTCTCGTGCTTGGAGCTCGACCCGTCTGGGATTGACCGAGTCGCCGGTTCCCCGCCGGGCGATACTCGCCACCCAGGCGAAGCAGCGGTCGAGGAGGAGGGGGGGCTCGGTCTGCTCGGCGAGCGGCCAGTGGAACTGGACCAAAGCCGCGTCTCCCCTCTCTTCGACCGAGAGCTCTTCGGGGCAGGTCAGAAGCTTGTAGCGCGCCAGGCGATCGAGAGCGTCGCGCAACGAGTGCGCCGAGATCGCGGTGATGCCGACCGCGTCGTAGCGCTCGAGGCGGGGCTCGGTGCCGAGCTTCAGGCCGATGGCCGGATCATGGCTGGCCGCGGCCAGGCCGCGATGGAAGGCGAAGAGCTCTTCGGTCGTCACCAGGATCTTCTCTTGGTCAAAGAGTCCCGGCGCGAGCCCCGCCTGGCGCAAGACCTCGGCGGGCGAGACACCGAGCTCCTCGAGCTTGCGTGGCAGCGTGGGCGAGATCTTGAAGCGGGTGGTCATGGTTTCGTTTCCTTCGATCGACGGAAGTCAGTGTACGCTCCGGCTCGGCGGAGTTCATTAGCAGAATACGCCAATCTATTAACAGAAGGCGCCAGCGGGCGGTGGCCGAGGGCGTACAGCTCACTATTGGGCAATACTGCGAAACGCTGGTTTCGGCTGGCTGGCTTTCAGTCGACCAACTTCGGCGAGAGCCAAACGCCGCGAACGGACGGACCACGTCCTACCCTGCGTTACTGGGATCAAGGGGCCGTCGAGGCTGAACTCGCCGGGGTGCCTGACACGTCAGACCATTGTGGTGACAGGGGCTCATTCTTGAACCGAATGGCAACCTTGAATTTTCGCGAATAGGGAAGTTCGTGGGTCACGTAGCCTCCCTCCGTATCGATCACCAGCTGACCGCCGCTCACCCAGTGCACCTTGGGCACTACATGACTACTCGATAGCACGAGCTGGTAGAAGTCGTAGTTGTCTGGGTCGACTTTCTCGCCCGGCTTGACCAGGACGCAGACGTAGGCAAAGGAGCTCATTGCCCCGCGGTCTCCCTGATAGGTCACAACTTCGCAGGTCCCGGACGGTGACGCCACTCGCCCCACCTCCTCCCAGACCCAAGGGAAGACTAGACGTTCCGTTACCTGATGGAAGAGAAATATCCCAAGCGCAACGGCTCCGATAATCGCCAACACGTCTCGAGCAATTCCTAAAGCACGCATGTCGAGTACCGAAGAGCCTAGCAGGCCGAGGGCTCCGCTAGCGTGAGCCCGGGGGGCAGCAGCATGAGGACCCGACAGGGTGGTTCAGCGCGTTCTCGGAACGCTTACGTTTCAGGTTCGGTAGCGGTCCCAGCCAGCAGCCTCTCGAGTTGGTTCAGGCCCATTGTGAAGCCCTGCTTGAACCCCATCTCCACGATGCGCTTCATGTCGTCGGCGGAGACGAAGGTGAGGCTCACGTGGACGGTTGTCCGGCCGTCGGAGCCTTCGAACCGGTTATCCCACTCGGTGCCGGGAAGGTCGGTGTTGCGGTTGCCGTCTTCGTCGCAGAAGGTGGAGAGAGCGGTGAAGGCTTGGCGCGGCTCGATCGTTCGGAAGTCGACGTAGCTCCAGTGGCGCTCGCCTTCGGGGCTCTCCATGGAGTAATGCCAGTGGCCCCCGGGACTGAAATCGAAGGACTTGGTGTGCGCCTTCCAGGGCTCCGGCGCCCACCACTCATCGAGCAGCTCGGGCTCGGTCCATGCGGCCCAGACCCGATCGAGGGGAGCCTCGAAGGTCCGTTCCACGGTCAAGGTCTTCTGCTCGGTATTTTCGGTGAAGATCGTCTCCTGCATTTGGATGTCCCCTTCTCGTAGCGCGCCCTATCGGCCCTCGCGGAGCAGTGAGCTCAGCTGATCGAATCGGGCGGCCCAGGTTTCTTTCATCGTTCGCGACCAGTTGGCGAGCTCGTCGAAGGCCGCGGGATTGATCTGGTAGAGGCGCTTCTGCGCCTCTTTCCTCATCGTCAAGACCTCGGCGTTGCGCAGCACCTTGAGGTGCTGGGAGATGGCCGCCGGCGTGATCTCGAACTCACTCGCGATGTCGGTCGCGTTCATTACGCCCCGTTTGACCAGAAGCTCCACGATCTGCCGCCGGTGAGGCTCGGCCAGGGCGGGAAGAATCGTCTCCGGCGTCGCAATCATACGACTAATAGTATAGTGAAAACTTAATTAAGTCAAGACGCAATTAAGGAGGGCGCCGCGCCAGCCTGGAAGGCTCAGCGCCGCATCGCCGCCAGGTTCACCGACTTCCACGTCTCCTCATCGACCCCTTTGATGAGCAGCCAGAGGCAGAGCGACGCCTCGCCGATGAAGGCGGGGACGAGGATGGCGGGGAAGATCATGTCCTCGAACGCCGGCGCCAAGAAGAGCGCGAAGCTGTTAACGAGGTAGCAGAGGCCCGCGATCTCGATCAGGACCCCGAGCGTTCTGGGAAGGAAGCCCGAGGCGTAGATCAGATACCCATGGAAGAGGAAACAGGCGCCGAAGATCAATAGAGCGAGCCCGAATCCCGCGCTGTGGAAGCGGACCGCGAAGCTGGTGAGAACCGAGAGCTGCTCCGGAGTGAACGCCTTGAGATAGGCATGCGTGGCCGGGCGGGCGAGGGGAAAGAGCGCAGCGATGAGCCCCAGGGCTGCCACCGTCTGAACGGTGATTCCCACCATGCGCAAGAACGTCGCGACCAGATTGAGCTCGCGGCTGACCGGTTTGAAGAGCAGG
>JBJKRB010000077.1:0-11948 GCA_046704885.1 Thermoanaerobaculia bacterium
ACGGTCGCCCCGTGCGCCGAGGCGAGATCCGCAGCGAGAGCCCGGACGGTCGGTCCTCGGAGCGCGGACGCGCCCAGGGGCCGGACGGCGGCCTTCTTGTAGACGACGATGTATTGACCCGGAATCGGGTTGGCCACCTTGTGGACGTGCGCCGCGGCGAGCGCGGGCGTGGCGGTCAACAGCAGGGCGATCGAGAGGGTCTTCAGCAGGGCTTTCATTTTCTTCCTCCTCGTGGGCCTGTTCCCCGGTTCGCACCATCGCGTCTCCGGCCTTGGCTCCACGGTCCCCAGAATAGGGGCCAACGATGGGAAGAAAAATCGGCAAACTACTGAAAAATAAGTACTTGTTTCACTTATAGACTGTCGGATTCAGTCCTACGCGGCGGCGCGTGCGGCCGGCAGCGGTACCGGCCTCTTGTAGACTCCTTTCCAGCACGAGAGCGGGGCTATTGGGGAGGCCGCCCGAGCTCGTCATTCCCGCGGAAGCGGGAATCCAGTATTACAGCATCCCGTCCCACAGATCCCTCCATTGCAGGTTTGTCCGCTCAATCAGCTCCAGCCTCCAAGCCCGGTTTCACTTCTTGATCTGCTTCTCGCGCGCGATGGCGCCGCCATGTCCGTGTGCTGCTCGTCATTCTTGTGCTCCCAGACCCGTCTGCGAAAGTCGCTGGTGACGCCGACAGAGAGCGTGCCGATGCTTCGGCTTGCCAAGATGTGGACGGCTGGCTGCCTTTCCATCATTGGCAAGATTCTAGATTCCCGCTTGCGCGGGAATGACGGGACGCAGAGGGGTTCGCGTTAGGATCCATAACCCGATACCCTCAGATTCGCTTCGATGCCGACGCCGTTCAGGGGCGTCGGCCGCTTGGAGAGCCAAAAAAAGGCCGATCGGGTTGCCCCGATCGGCCCTGAAGCACAACTGGAAATGCCGGCTTAGTACATGCCGCCCATGCCACCGCCCGGCATCGCCGGAGCCTTCTCCTCCTTCTCCTTGATTTCGGAGATGAGGGCCTCGGTGGTGAGCATCAGGCCGGCGATCGAAGAGGCGTTGACCAGCGCCGTCTTCGTGACCTTGGCGGGATCGATGACCCCGGCCTTGACCAGGTCGACCATCTCACCGGTCGCGGCGTTGAAGCCCTCGCTCCCCGTCTTGCTCAGCAGCTCGCGGACGATGACGGAGCCTTCCTCGCCGGCGTTGGTCGCGATCTGACGAGCCGGCTCCTCGAGCGCCCGACGGACGATGTTGATGCCCACCTGGACGTCTCCCTTGCTCTTGAGCTTCTCGACCGCGGCGACCGCGCGCAGCAAGGTCACGCCGCCACCGGGAACGATTCCCTCTTCGACGGCCGCCTTGGTGGCGTGCATGGCGTCCTCGACCCGAGCCTTCTTCTCCTTCATTTCGGTCTCGGTCGCGGCACCGACCTTGATCACCGCCACGCCACCGACCAACTTGGCGAGCCGCTCCTGCAGCTTCTCGCGGTCGTAGTCCGAGGTGGTTTCATCGATCTGGGTGCGGATCTGCTTGACCCGGCCGGCGATCGCCTCACGCCGCTTCTTGTCGTCGGAGTCGGTGACTATCGTGGTGTCGTCTTTGGTGATCACCACTTTCTTGGCGTCACCCAGGTCCTCCCACTTCACGTTCTCGAGCTTGATGCCGAGGTCCTCGGTGATCACCCGACCGCCGGAAAGAATCGCGATGTCCTCGAGCATGGCCTTGCGCCGGTCACCGAAGCCCGGCGCCTTGACCGCCGCCACTTGCAGGGTCCCGCGCAGCTTGTTGACGACCAGAGTGGCGAGCGCCTCGCCGTCGACATCCTCGGCGATGATCATGAACGGCCGCCCCTGCTTCGCCACCTGCTCGAGGATGGGGAGCAGATCCTTCATCGAGCTGATCTTCTTCTCGTGAAGGAGGACCTTCACGTTCTCGAGAACGGTCTCCATCCGCTCGGCGTCGGTGACGAAGTAGGGCGAGAGATAACCGCGGTCGAACTGCATTCCTTCGACAACCTCCAGGGTGGTCTCGAGGCCACGCGCCTCCTCGACCGTGATCACCCCGTCCTTGCCGACCTTCTCCATCGCCTCGGCGATGATCTTTCCGATCTCCTGGTCATTGTTGGCGGAGATCGTTCCCACATGGGCGATCGCACCACCCTCGACCGGCTTGGCAAGCGCGTCGACCGACTCGATCGCCGCCTTGACCGCCATGTCAATGCCGCGCTTGAGCTCCATCGGGTTGGCGCCGGCGGTGACGTTCTTCGAGCCCTCGCGATAGATCGCCTGGGCGAGGACGGTCGCGGTCGTGGTTCCGTCGCCAGCGACGTCCGAGGTCTTGGACGCCACCTCGCGGACCATCTGCGCCCCCATATTCTCGAGAGCGTCCTCGAGCTCGATCTCCTTGGCGACCGTTACGCCGTCCTTCGTGATGGTGGGCGAGCCGAACTTCTTTTCGATCACGACGTTGCGGCCCTTGGGACCGAGAGTGACCTTGACGGCATCAGCCAGCTTGTTGACTCCCCGGAGAATCGCGGATCGCGCCTCCTCCGAGTAGGTAATCTGTTTCGCAGCCATTGGATTCTTCCTCCTGAGTTCTCTTGCTTTCTATTTGGAATGGTTCTTATCAACGGACATCGAGGGCGGGTCAGCCGAGTCCGATCAACCGATAACGGCGAGGATCTCGTCCTCGCGCAGGATGACCATGTCCTCACCGTCGATCTTGATCTCGCTACCGGAGTACTTGCCGACCAACACTCGGTCGCCCTTCTTGACGTCCATCGGCTGGCGCTTGCCATCGTCGTCGAGCTTGCCCGGGCCTACGGCCACCACTTCAGCCTGTTGCGGCTTCTCCTTGGCGGTATCCGGGATGATGATTCCGCCCCGAACCTGCTCCTCATCCTCGACGCGCTTTACCAAAACTCGGTCATGCAGCGGACGAATGTTCACTTTTCGATTCCTCCTTACGGCTTGTTAAGTTCTATAAATACTGCGTTTAGGCAGATTCTTCCGGCCTTCTGTTAGCACTCAATCCGACCGGCTGCTAATAGTCTAAAGAGCGCCGAGGGGGTTGTCAAGGCCCCCGAAAGGTGCGCCGCAATCGACCTACCTGGTCATCTCCAACGGAAGGAACGTTTCCCGTCCAACTCGCGCGTCAGCCCAAGACGACGGCCCAGAATCTCAATTCAGCTCCATCGCGTCTCATCCCTTGTACCGTGGTGACCACCAAGGGAATACATGGCTTGTGTCCGACCGCATCTCGACCTCCGCCTCGGCGCGGTCACGCATGGTCGGGCAAGAGAAAATGAGATGGACGACGGGCACCTTCACTCACCGGAGGCGGCGAAGAGGCTGAAAGCTATGGGGGCTCAGGCCAAAGTCCCTTCGAACGCTGCTATGCACCCCTGCGCCGATCCACCAGCAATGCTGAGAGCCCTAAGCCGGTACGGCATCACGGCTTCGAGCACTGGTGAAGCTATTCGTCCGAAATCGTAGTCGTCGGCGACCCGTCGTTGCCGTTGCCGGCAACGTGGTTGTTACCAAAGGAGACCAGGGTGCCACCCGAGGCGCCCTTGATACCCCTGGCATTTCCGCTCACAGTCGTGTTCGACATGCGAATGATCGCACCCACTCCCACGGCGCGCACTCCGGTGAAGCCGTTGTTCGATGCGGAGCTTCCCTCGAGCGTGATTTCGGCAATCGCCGCAGCGGACGGAGACAGGGCGGTGAAACCATTGACCGCGTTGCCCGAGGCGGAGCTGTCTCGCACCATAACTCGAGAGTTGCCGCCAACCTGGAGGCCGAAATGGTCGTTCTCCATCCGCACGCTCTCGAGACTGGCCTCGGCGCTACCTGAACCGCTGGGCTGGATGTACACCGCACCCCCTCCTCCCGTGAAGCCGGTGTTGCGAATGACGGTGTCCTTGACGAAGAGCTGGCTCGACCCAGTCGGTTCAAAGTCGATTCCACTTCCCCCACTTGCACCAAATCCGTCGATCGTACAGGACTCGACGGTGAGTGAGCCCCCGGAGGTAAAGCGTATGCCGTTGAGGCTACTTCCCAGACCCTCGATCGTCAACCCGCGAATCACGACATTGTCGCTTGGTCCGGCGGCGATAGTAATGCCGTTGGTTCCTGACGTGAGAACGCCGCCGAAATTGCCGTCCGCCTCGATCGATATCGACTTGGTGATCGTGACGGCGCCGAAGCCGCCCGGGTCCAGGATATCGATTTCTCCGCCCGTTGCGGTCTTCAAAAATGCCCCTTCCAGCGTCTTGCAGGGCGCGGTGCGGCTGCAAGGGTTGGCGTCATCACCGACACCGGAAACCCAAGTTCGGCTCGCCTGAGCCAGAGCGCTCTGCGCCGCCATGAACAGCAGAGCGATTAGCACGGAACTGACCCACATTGCCCGACTTGAACGCATTTTCCCCTCCTGTCTCGTTCTCTCGAGACTCGCCTAGCTTCAAGGTGAGAACCACTATAATGCAGCGTCTTCCCCCACAGCCGAACCGGCCTGGTCGACTTCGTGAGAGAACCCGCCCACACGCATCGTTCCCTTCTCCACTGTCACTCCTGGAAACGAGGGAAAATTCTACGGACAAGCTACACAATCAGTCAACTGTCAGTTGACGACCACATCGGAGAGGTCTTGGCGAAAAAACAGAGCCGATGACAAGGGTGACAGGAGTCGGCTCGCGAGCTGGAATCCGCGGATCAAGCGTCGCCCTCAGTAGAGGAACATCGGCTTGCCGAGGACCCGCCAAACCCGGGGACGGTACTGTTCGCTGTCGTAGAGCTCGGCGACATCGACCCGTTTGGTGCCCGCCGTCACCGTGCTGACCGGCACGTGAGTGTACTTCCCCTCCTGAAGAGCCACCATCCGGCCTTGCTCGCCGGCGAGAAGCAGGCTCATGGCGAGATTGCCGTAGTTGACCGCAACCATGAGGTCGAGAGCATCGGGGGCACCCGAACGCATCAAGTAGGAGAGGCGTTGGTAGATGATGTTCTCTCCCGTCCTCTGCTTGAGCTCTTGTCCCAATATCTCGCCGATTCCACCCAGCTTGCGATGCTGGTAGGCGTCCATCTCGCCGGATTCGATCAGCGAGCCGCCGGCCATGCGGGCGCCTTCACTGATCGTGACCATGGCGTAGTTGCTGGCGTTGCTCCGTTTGTCTTCCATCACGAGCTCGGCCAGGCGCCCCGGCTCGAATGGAACCTCGGAGATCAAGGCGCGATCGACCGACGCCAAGTAGGAGCTCACCAAGCTCGTCTCCCCGCTGTTTCGGCCGAAGAGCTCGATTACCGCGATCCTTTCGTGCGAGCCGGTGCTGGTGCGCAGCTGGTGAATGAACTGGACGCTGCGGGTGACCGCCGTGCTGAATCCCAAGCAGTAGTCGGTGCCATAGACGTCGTTATCCATGGTCTTGGGGATCGCCATGACCGGGACCCCCTCACGATCCAGCCGCTCGGCGAAGCTCAAGGTGTCGTCGCCGCCGATGGGAACCAGACGGTCGATGCCGAGAAAGTCGAGATTCTCGACGACGTGCGAGGTCAAGTCCCGCACCTTGCTCTTCGTGGAGCTCTCCACGGCCCCCGGCTTCTCTTTCAGGAAATCGGGCATCTCGCTCTCTCGGACGCTCGCCGGGTTGACCCGGCTCGTGTGCAGAAAGGTGCCCCCCGAGCGGTCCACGGTGCGCACGACGTCTTTCGAGAGCGGCAGAATGTATTCCTCGACCGTCTTGGGGTTGTCGCGGTCCATCCACAAAAGCCCTCCCCAACCCCTGCGAATTCCGACCACGTCGTGCCCTTCGTCCAGGGCGCGATAGACGATCGCCTTCATACACGAATTCAATCCCGGGACGTCCCCGCCTCCGGTCAAGATGCCAATTTTCATCAGACCTCCGAAAAATCTCAGCTAGCAGGAAATAGAAAGGCGCAAGCGCTTACGCGAGCGCGAAGGCGCGCTCGAAGGCCTCTTCCGCTCGCACCCGGTCGCCGGTGATCGATGTGCCGAGATCGATCAGTCGAGCGCGAAGCCTGCGCCGGCTCTCTTCCCAGTGAAAACATGCTAGGTCCGGCAGGGCGGAAGTACAATCCTTGGCGCTGGCGGCGAGAATCTGAATCTTTTCCCCCGCCTCTCCGAGGGCTGTCGTCATCGGCACAATGAGGGTGTCGATGCGCTCTCCGATCTCGCTCAGGTAGGCGAGAAACCGGTCCGCCGCCGATCCGTCGGAGCCCAGCCAAGCCAGGCCATCGTGACCGAGCTCCGCCACCTGCTCCGCGGCACTCATCACGCGTACTCCGAGCTCTTCGAAGAAGACCTCCAGCGTCCTACGATCGCGTCGCTGCTCGAGGAGAGGAGCGACCGCCACACGCTGGGGCGAGCCTGCTCCCCTCCATTCTTCTGTTGGCGCATACCCCTCGGTCCGGAGAGCGCTCAAGCTAGAAGTCTCCGTAAACCAGCAGCCCAGAAACGACCGCATTCGCTCAACTAGCTGCAGGGAGCCGGCTTCCCGCACGCAAGCTCTGATTGCCATCTCGACGGTCGAGCGATCGGGAAGCATGCTGGTCCGGAACTCGGGTCGCAACCGCCGATAGAAACGGCGCAGCCCCCGCAACGCCTCATCGACCTGCGCCCGCAGAGACTCCTGAAGGCCGGAGGGCACGAGCGCGACCTCTTCCACCGCCTCCTCGACTCGCCCGTAGGCGGCGAGCGCCGCCTCCCGGTAGTCGTGAGCGGCGAGCGTCTGGGCGGTGAAACGCTGGAAGTGTAGCCCCTTGATTGCCAGGCGAATCGCTTCCGCGAAGAGCTTGGGCCGGCGCGCTAGGGTACGCGCCAGGAACTTCAGATAGGCGGGCCCCTGACGGGAGAGAAGCTGAATCCTGAGAGAGCGCAGAAGGGCCACGAGCTCTGCTCTCCCCACGGAACGCGGGGGCCGAGATCTCTGTCCCAACCTCGCGAGCAAGGTCCAGCAGCGTTCAAAGTAGGACTTGAGGCCAGGATCATAAAGGGTGGAAAGCACGCGGCGGTAGCCGCCGATCAATTCGGAGCGATCGAGCTCAGGCTCGAAGTTGAGCACGATTTCGACGTTGTTGCCGCTCGACTCGGAGACCAAGCGTCCTTCCCGGTCGAGCCGGGCGTAGAGGTCCGTTCCTCGTATTGCGGTGAGGAGCCCCACCATCGCCATGGGGATTCCCGCCCGCTGGATGAACTCCACCTGAGCATCGAAGATCTCGGGGCCGTCGCCGTCGAGTCCGAGGATGAACCCGCCGCTGACCTCGAGCCCCTTCCTCTGAATCGTCTCGACGGCATGCAACAAGTACTCGTGGTCGTCGCGCGCCGTGTTCTGTACCTTGTTGGTCTTCTTGAGCGCTTCTGGATTGGGGCTCTCGATCCCCAGGAAGGTCATGGTGAAACCGGCGTCCACCATCGCGTCCATCAAGGGCTCGAGCTTGGCGAGATTGACGCTCGCCTCTGTATAGAAATCGAACGGATAGCCCCTCTGCTTCTGCCAGTCGGCGACGGCGGGAAGCAAACGGAGCGCCTCTCGCTTGTTGCCGATGAAGTTGTCGTCTACCAGGAACACAGCCCCTCGCCAACCCGTGGCGTAGAGACGATCCAGCTCGCCCAGCATCTGCTCGTTCGACTTGGTGCGAGGCACACGGCCGAAGAGCTTGGTGATGTCGCAGAACTCGCAATTGAACGGACAGCCGCGTGAAAACTGAAGCGCCATCGAGCCGTAGGCGTCGAGATCGAGAAGATCGAACCTGGGAACCGGCGTGGCGGTCACCGGCGGCTTGGACTCCGTCCGGTAGACCTTCGTAGCCCTGCCATCCTCCCAGTCGGCGAGAAAGCGCGGGAACGTCTCCTCCACCTCGTCCATCAGGTAGTAACTCGCGCCGGCGATGTCGACCGAATACGAGGTCGGGTGCGGTCCACCCACAGCGATCGGAGTTCCCCGGCCACGAGTCCTCGAGATCACCTCCTGAAGAGACCGCTGCTGGACGACCATGGTCGAGGTCAACACGAGATCGGCCCAGTCGAGGTCTTGGTCGCGGAGCTCCTGGACGTTCATGTCGACCAGGCGCAGGCGATAGTGATCGGGGAACATGGCTCCCACCGTGATCAGCCCCAGAGGGGGCATGGCCGAACGCTTTCCCAGAAGCTCGATCGCGTACTGGAACCCCCAATAAGAGGGAGGGAAACGAGGATAAACAAGAAGGGCATTGTAGGTTCGCGCGTGGCTCATGGAGACTTCCCTTGTATACGTTGTTCCTCCAACGTCGCTATCACCAGCGCTGAAGCGGCGAAGATCGACCGCCCCAGCCTACGCCGGCCCACGGATCGACACAAGCCCACCTGTCCGAGCTGGACTTTCCTAGCGTGGCGGCAACTTCAAACACACCTGGACTCATGGTAGCTTTTCCTTCTTGAAGTCTATCGGCCGAAGCCTCCTCGAGACGTCGGCCAGTGCTGTTCGATCGGGAGACAAGTACGAAAACACGACAAAGCCGCCTCGATCCGTGGGCTGGGTGAGATAGAGGTGGCACCATGAAGCCCTCCCAAGTGAGTCTGGCCCTCGAGGGCTGGAACGCAGCCAATCTGGATAGCGAAACGCGGCTTTCCGCCTCGCTCCAGTCGCTCTCCAAGCAGACCTACCCTGTCGACCAATGCGAAGTGCTCATTTATGCCACTGGGTCCGACCCGGATCACGGCGCTGACCGGTATCAAGCTTTTCTCCCGAACGCGCGGCTCGTCACGGTTTCCGGTTCGACCTACTTTCGGTTCAAGAACCTCGCCGCCCGGACCGCCAGTCGCGAGGTGTTGGCGTTCGCCGACTCGGACGTCGTTTACGAGGAAGAGTGGCTGGAGCGAATGCTGAACGCCCTCGAGGAGCACGGAGGCCTCGTCTGCGGCGCCACTCGTTTTGAGCAGGGCTTTCTCCATCGCACCCGGACCATCTGCAACTGGGCCGCCACGCGGGGAGGGTCGGGACCAACCGACTGGTTCTACGGCAACAACCTCGTCACACGGAGAGCCCTCCTCCTGGACCACCCTTTCAGAGAAGACATGGGAGCGAGCGGAGGGGGCGCAGTGGAAGTCTTACGCCACAAGATGGGTCGGGACTCGATTCCTATCTGGTTCTGCGCCGAAGCTCGCGCCCGGCATCAACTGCCCCCGCTATGGAGCAGCTCGATCCGCTCGGGCGCCTATCAAATCCGTTACCGGCGACTGGCTCCAGCGGCCCCCTGGTCGTGGCTTGTCAAGATTCCGTTAATGTCGCCGTTCTTGATAGCTGCTGGTCTTGCGTTGAAGGCGTGGCGACGGGCCTGGCGTCTCCGCCGGGAGCTCCCCTTGCGAGGATGGTCCCTCCCTGGGTACTGGCTGAGCATCGGCTTCGTGAAGAGTATCGAGCTCCTCGGTGCCCTGGCCTATGCCTGGCTCCCTCATTGGGTCGAGAGCCACTGCAATTGGTTTGACGTCCCAAGCAATGCCGTGACCGTTCAGATCGAGCCGTGACTCAGGTTCCGCCCCGCATGCGAGACGGGGGTCCGCCTCGGCTCTCCCTCGTGCATCCATGGGACCCGTGGCATCAAGGCATCGGCGGTTTCGATACCTTCCTCGACGGGTTCCTTCGCTATGCACCGCCAAGTTGGGAGATCGAGATCGTCGGCACGACAGCCGATCCACAAGAGCGCCCAGCCGGCCGTTGGCAGCACTTGACGTATGCGGGCCGCCCGGTAGCGTTCTTTCCGGTCGTCAGGAATCGAACTCCAAACCGCCCATCCCTCGTCCCCATCGCGTTGCGGTTCGCCCTTGGCGCACGAGCCCACCGAGTAAAGCCGTCGGGTCAGGTCGTCCTGTTCAATCGATTCGAATCGGCTTTCGCGATCCGAAGATTAGGTCCAGATACGCCATCGATCTACTGCCTTCACAATCACCCCGAGGAGGTCAGCTCGCCCCATAGCGATATCCGTTGGTCCAGGATGAGGCCTCTCTTCAGACTCATCCTCAAGAGACAGCTGCGCCGCGCTTCGCTGATCATGGCCGTCGACCCGCGCACCCCGGGCTGGGTTGCTCGGACCCTCCCGAATCTCGGCCATCGGGTCGTCTTCCAGCGCGAATGGGCGGACCCGGCCATCTTCAGCCCCCTCGGCCTCGAGGCTTTCGACGCCGAGCGCTCCGCTCTCAAGAAGCGCTTGGCGCTCGATCCCACTTGCCGGTTGCTCGTCTTCGCCGGGCGCTTCGAAAAGCAGAAGGACCTTCTCTTTCTTTTCGAGGTATTCGAGCGTGCTAGCAAGGATCTCGGGACTCTTGGGTTGGTTTTGATCGGGGACGGCAGACTTCGCGAAGCGCTGCAGAACAGGGCAAGGGAGCGCAACATCGCCGATCGCGTGCGCTTCTTGCCGCCAGTCGCGCGGGTCGACCTGGTCCGGCTTCTGCGCGCTTGTGACCTCGCAGTTTGCACCTCCGGTTTCGAGGCCGGCCCGCGCTTCGTCTTCGAGGCTCTGGCGAGCGGTTTGCCTGTCGTTTCCTTCAACGTCGGACAGGTGTCGAGTGTCCTCGACGACGACGGCGACTCCGGCTGTCTGGTGGCGTCGAGAAGTGTCGAAGCCTTCCTCGCCGCACTTGGCCGCACCCTCTCTCTACCTTTTGCTCCCGAACGATCGGCACGTTGTGCGCGGCGCGTTGCCAGCTTCACGCCTAAGGCCGCCCTGGCACCGATCTTTGAAGGGATCGAGCAGTTGCTCGGGCGGTGTGGGCAACCGGAAGAGAAGAAGAGAGTCGCCAGATGAAACCGGATCCCAAGGGGTCTTCCGTCTCCGCGACACCCCAGGGGCGGCTCGCTTCGGTCGAGGAGGCAGGGAGCGTCTCTCCGGTCAGCCCGCGGGAAATTCTTTGGGCAAGCTTCCCGTCGTTTCTACTCGGACTCGGCTACCTCCTCTTCTACTCGCAGATCGTCTTCCATTTGGTCCTCTAGACTTAGTCAAGACCTTATCTCTGGTGCCGTAGGCCCGGGAAGAGCATAGCCGGGTCACCAACAAGCTCGACTACCCTCTCGGCCTTTTTTGGTTCGCCACCTGGGGCTTACTTGGTTGGGCGCTCTTGTCCCGACGTGATAAACGCACCTACAAGGCGGCTTTAACCTTAGGAACCCTAGCTCTCATCCACTGCCCACGCGGAGAGTCCGGGGTGGGCGGGAGTCGGTTTGCGATTGCGGATATCATGAGCCCCGGACCCGGTTTGGCAGGGCAGGTCGGTAAGGCAGATGGAATCGAAGAATTGGCCGAATCTCTTTGTCGTGGGTGCCGCCAAGTCGGGCACCACGTCGCTTCACGACTACCTCGCCCAACACCCTTCGATCTTCATGTCGGTCCCCAAGGAACCGCACTTCTTCTCCCATATCGAGCCGAGTCCCGAGCTCTCTCCCTTCTTCCCGCACGTCGAATCCGAGGCGGACTACCTCTCTCTCTTCGATTCCGCGGCAAACGCTTCTCTGCGGGGAGATGCAAGCACCTCGTATCTTTGGGCTCACGACGCCCCCACGCGGATAAGGGATGTCGCAACTGACCCGAGATTCATCGCCATCTTGAGAGATCCGGTCGACCGGGCGTTCTCTCACTATCTGAACAACGTGCGTGAAGGGACTGAAAGACGTTCCTTCGGCGAGGCCGTCGACGAGGAGCTACGGAGAGACGAACCTTCGGGCTGGGGTGCTCATTCACTCTACGTCCAGCTGGGCTACTATGCGAGCCAACTGACCAGGTATCTCGAGACCTTCGACAAAGAGAGAGTTCTCATTCTCGTTTTCGAGCAGTTCATCAATGACACGGCGGGCTCCATGCGCGAAGTCTTCGAATTCCTAGGGGTCGATGCTGAAATCGCGCGGCGTCTCTCCATTGAGAAGAAGAATCCCTACCTCCGCCCACGCGGTCGTCTCGCCTCCCGGATCATGG
>JBJKRB010000078.1:0-5964 GCA_046704885.1 Thermoanaerobaculia bacterium
GGTAGGGTGGGGAGCTCGGTCATTACCCGGCTCGCGGTCGCGATCATCGCCCGCAACCGTCCCTCGGGTGTCGTCTCGTTCTCGACCGCTTTGTGCAGGGCCGCGAGGGCGCGCTGCTGGTTCTCGATGATGACCGCCGCGTAGAGGGCGGCCTTGTCGCCGACGTGGTAATAGAGCATGGCCTTGTTGACGCCGGCGCGCCGCGCGATCTCATCGACGCGGGCTCCCGAGAACCCGACGTCGGCGAAGACCTCCGCCGCCGCGTCGAGAATGCGCCGGACGGTCTCGGGTGCTGGATCTCCCATGCTTTTCTCTGTCATTTCGGGTCTCGGGCTAACCGCATGGTTTAACTAAACGGTTGGTATTATCTATATCGGGATAGGCCGTGTCAAGGGGTAGCAGGAGAAGAATGCAGAAGAGGCGCCGGCTGGTGGGGGTGGAGATCTGGTTCCGGAGTGAGGTGGCGTAGCGTGGCGGGTGGTGTCGTTCCGAGGGCTCCCGTCCCACGGACTCTGTCATTGCATTCGCGGCCGACAGGGGCGTCGGCCGCTTCAATTCCTGCTGTGGTTCCCGGTTCCTGCTGAAGCGGCCGGCCCCCGTGCCGGCCGAAAAGAACGACAACCGTGCAATCCACGTGGGAGCGACCCATGGGTCGCCGTCATTGGGGCGTGGAGATTCGCCGCCGATTAGAGGATCTTGGCGATGCTCTCGGTGTACGGGGGGTAGAGGACGCCGGCGTCGGTGATGATCGCGGCGATGAGCTCGGCGGGAGTGACGTCGAAGGCGAGGTTGAGAGCGGGAGCTTCCTCGGGAGCTACCTGCGCCCCGAAGATGTTCCTGATCTCCTCGGGATCACGCTCCTCGATGGGGATGTCCTTGCCGCTGGCGGTGGCCGGATCGATGGTCGAGACCGGCGCCGCGATGTAGAAGGGCACCTCATGCCGCGCGGCGAGAACCGCGAGCGAGTAGGTGCCGATCTTATTGGCGCTATCGCCATTGGCCGCGATGCGGTCGGCCCCGACCACGATGCGATCGACGAGACCGCTCGCCATCACGCTGCCTGCGGCCGAGTCGACGATCAAGCGATAGGGAATTCCGAGCCGCTCGAGCTCCCAGGCGGTCAGTCGCGCCCCCTGGAGGAGCGGCCGCGTCTCGTCGGCCCAGACCTGGGAGACGCGCCCCTTTTCCCAGGCGGCGCGGATGACTCCGAGAGCGGTGCCATAGCCCGCGGTGGCGAGAGCGCCCGTGTTGCAGTGGGTCAAGACCCGGTCTCCTTCGGCGAAGAGCTGGGCGCCGTTGACTCCAATGCGGCGATTGGCCTCGACATCCGCCTTCTGGACGCCTTCGGCCCAGGAGGCGAGGGCCGCGAGGAGCGAGTCTCTACCTTCGAGGAGGTGATGATCGAATACTTGGCGTCCTTGCTCGAGCGCCCAGCGGAGGTTGACCGCGGTCGGGCGGGAAGCCTCGAGAATGTCGAAGCTGGCATCGAACGCCGCCTGTAGCTCGTCCTCGTCCGCGACCTGGACGCCGAGGACCAACCCGTAGGCGGCGGCGACGCCAATAGCGGGTGCGCCGCGCACGGCGAGTCGCTGAATGGCCACGGCCACTTCCTCGACAGTCTCGCACTCGAGCCAGTGCTCCTCGCCGGGAAGCTTGGTCTGGTCGATGAGCTCGAGGCGATCCGAGCGGAATCGAAGGGGTGAGAGCTCGGCGTCAGGTTCTTCCATCTGCAGATCCTACCGCGCTTGGGTCGCGATCAGGGCGTGAGCTTCCAGTCCCCATTCGGAGCGCGCGAGAAGAAGGGGCCGGAGAGAATCGGGTAAGCGCGCGCGTCGAGCCGCCGTTTCTCGCCGTCGGCGAGGGAGGCGGAGACCCCTGGACGAAAAGAGATCGTTCGGCTGTCACTCGCCGCGAAGCGGATCTCGCCGTCATCGACGGTCACTCGATCCCGCCGCGTCGCCCGCCGGAAGGCTTCCGGGCCCGGGTCTTCACCCCCGACGGCCTCGAGGCCGATGATCGCGGGCTGGCGCCGGGGCATCAAGATCCAGGCTGCGGTCAGGAAACGGGAGCCATAGAGAGAGGGAAAGCGCTCCTTGGCTCGAGCGAGCGTCCAGCCTCCCCGGGTGACGAGCGCCACCTGTGTCGAGCCGATGCGCGTGGTCGCGACATCGCCCGCAACCACCGGCCGGCTCCAGCCGGGGGCAAGATAGGCATAGCCCGGGTCGCGACCGCCGCCGAAGCGGCCGACGGCCAGATTGCGATCGCCCACGGAAAGGTCCTGTTGCGCATAGCTCTTCCAACGCTCCGCGCTCCGCGTCGAGGCGCGGCTCCACAGGTAGAGAGGAGCGAAGCCGGCCCCTTCTGGGTAGAGCGCCACGGAGATCTCCTGGCCGCCCGAGGCCGCGAGGAGAAGACCTTGAACCGCTTGCGAGACGGAGAGGATGTAGTCAGGCGTCGCCCAGCTGTAGAGCGCCGCGTCGAGGTTGCGGCGGCGCGCCATCTCGATGCGCCGGCGCGCGAGCACCGGGTAGGCGGAGCGCCGTCGCCGATCGGCGGCGACCCGAACGATCGGCGCTGGGACCGTGTAGTGAGCCACCGCCAGGTCGACGCTGTTGATGAAGCTCAGCCGCTTCTCCTCGCCGCGGCCCGTCACCAGCCAGTACCACGCCGCCCACGGCGAGCTGCGATCGCTGAGCGCCCAGCTCATGTAGGTCCTGGTCTTGGGACCGGCGGGGTAGCCGGCCACCTGGTCTTGCGCCCAGGTGGCAAAGAGGACGTCGAGGGCGTGCCTCGCGAGCGCGCGCAGCTCGGAGTCAGGAGCGTGATCCGCGATCAGGAGCAGAGCGTTGATCGAGATCGCCAAATAGCCGGGGCTGTCCTGTTCATACCAGCCGTTCGCCAAACGGGCGCGAAGGAACGCGGCGGCGTAACGCTGCCAGAGGCTGCCAGCACGGGGCTTCTCGTGAGCACTCAGAGCGAGCGCTCCGATCGCCCTCGCGATGGCGACCATGCGCTGGTTCTCGGTCTCGGCAAAGTCCCAGACGTCGGAGAGGGCGGCGGGGCCTGGAGGGGCCGCGACCGGAGCGAGCATCGAATAGGCCTTCGTGGCGAGCTCAGGCTGCAGGAGGCCACGATGCTCCAGGAGGAGACGAGCGAGCAGGAGGCTACCCCTCTCGCAGCCGGCGTCCCGGGGCGTTCTCTCGCAATCGCGGAGAGCTAGCGCCAGATAGCGATTGGTCTCAGCGGCGCGGTCGGGCCCGTCCGCGGCCTTGTCCGCGGCCAACGCCGCCGCCGCGATCGCCGCCTCGGCGTTGGCCTGTGCGCCGATGTCGGGCACCGCGTGCCCGAGCCTGACCGCCTGGTCGAGAGCGCCCTGCAGGAAGTGGTGACGGCGAATGGCGAAGGATGACCGTTTGACGGGTGCTATGCCGGCGGGCCCCGTGGCCGCGAGGGGCGGGGCCAGGAAAAGGCCGAGGGTCAGCGCGAGCGCAACCAGGGCTCCGAGCGCGCCGCGTCTTCTGAAAGGGGAGCGGATGAGTGCTCCTGGACGTATCATCTCTCGCGATGATACGCGAGCCCGGGCGCTCTTCGGCTTGCCCCGCCACCGGCCGTTTGCCACAATGGCCGTCCGGGGTGAAGGAAGTGGGGTGAAATCGATGATCGACGTTTCGAGTGGACGCTGGACGCGACTCCTATTGATCGCTACGCTCTTGGTGATGCCGAAACTGGCTTCCGCAGCGCAGGGCCCCACGGCGGATGGCTTGACCGCCATCGCCGGGCTGGAAGTTGGACAACACACGCTCGAGGCCAGGCCCACCGGATGCACGGTCGTTTTGGCCAAGGACGGCGCCGTGGGGGGCGTGGACGTTCGCGGCTCGGCGCCGGGCACGCGCGAGACCGACCTTCTGAACCCGGTCGACACCGTTCAAAAGGTCTACGCCATCGTGCTCGCGGGCGGCAGCGCCTTCGGCCTCGATGCCGCGAGCGGCGTCATGCGCTATCTCGAGGAGAAGAACATCGGGTTCGATACGGGTGTCGCCAAAGTACCGATCGTGCCCGCCGCCATCCTCTTCGATCTGGAGATCGGGAACCCCAAGATCCACCCGGGGGCCGACTGCGGTTACGAGGCGGCCAAGGAAGCGACCGCTGGTCCCATCGCGCAAGGGTCGGTGGGCGCCGGAGCCGGCGCCACGGTGGGCAAGCTTCTCGGCCCGAAGGCGGTGATGAAAGGCGGCATCGGCACCGCGGCGATCACCCTCGAGAACGGTTTGACGGTAGCGGCTCTGGTTGCCGTCAACGCCGTCGGCGATATCGTCGATCCCGCCGATGGAAAGATCGTGGCAGGCGCTCGCCGACCGGACGGGAGCTTCGCTGACGCCCGCAAGCTCATCACGAGCGGGGCGCTACTGCCCACGCTCCTGGCGCCCAAACCGGGGACGAACACCACGATCGGGGTGGTGGCCACCAACGCCCGTCTGAGCAAGGCGCAGGCGACCAAGATCGCGCAGATGGGGCAGGACGGATTGGCGCGGTCCATCTATCCCAGCCACACTCCCTTCGACGGCGACACTCTCTTTGCCTTGGCCACGGGTACGCGGCCGGGTGAGGTGGGCCCGGAGGAGCTTTCCGAGATCGGCGCTCTCGCCGCCGTGGTTACCTCGCGAGCGATCCTCAACGCGGTACGCCTGGCCAAGGGTCTTCCGGGGATCCCGTCTGTCGAGGACCTGCACCGGAGCCACCCCTGAGCTCGACCCTCGCCCTGCTCATCGCCTACTCGGCGCTGCTCGTCGGGCTCGGCCTCGCTCTAGGTCGTCTGGTTCGATCCTCCGGCAGCTTTTTCGTCGCCGGCCGCCGGCTCGGCGCCGGACTCATCTTCGCCACCATCCTCGCCGCCAACATCGGCGCGGGCTCGACGGTCGGCGCGGCCGGTCTCGGCTATCGCAACGGTCTCGCTGGCTGGTGGTGGGTGGGCTCGGCGGGGATCGGAACGTTGCTGCTCGCCTGGTGGCTCGGGCCGCGAATCTGGCGAGTGGCGAAAGCGCACGACCTCAACACGGTCGGCGATTACCTCGAGCTTCGCTATGGCGCCTCCGTGCGGCTGATCATCGCGCTCCTTCTCTGGCTTGGAACGCTCGCGATTCTCGCGGGGCAGCTCATCGCGGTGGCCTGGATCCTGGAGGTGGTGGCCGGAGTCCCCAAGCTCTGGGGCTGTCTCATCGGTGGGGTGGTGATGACGATCTACTTCACCGCGGGTGGGCTCTTCACCTCGGCCTGGGTCAATCTCGTCGAGCTCGTCGTTCTCCTCTCCGGCCTCGGAATCGCCTTGCCGTGGGCGCTCATGCACGGTGGATGGCAGCGGCTCGTGAACGGTAGCCTGGGGCTGGCCGGGGGCGGCCTCTCTTTCTGGCACCAGGGGAGCTCGGGTTGGCCCTACTTGGCGCTCTTGGTTCCCGCTTTCCTGGTGTCGCCAGGGCTCCTCCAGAAGGTCTACGGCGCTCGCGACGAGCGGGCCGTCCGTCGCGGAGTCGGCTTCGCCGGTGTCGCTCTCCTCGTCTTTGCCGCCCTCCCCCCTCTGCTTGGAATGCTGGCGCATGCCTACGCTCCCGACTTGCACAATCCCGAGCTGGCGCTTCCCACGATCCTCATTCGCGGTCTTCCACCGTCGTTGGGAGCGCTGGGATTGGCGGCGGTATTCTCCGCCGAGCTCTCCTCGGCCGACGCGATCCTCTTCATGCTCGCGACCTCGTTGTCCGAGGATCTCTACCGCCGCTTCCTCCGCCCCGAGGCGAGCGATCGGACGATTCTCGCCGTGGCCCGTTGGGCGGCCGTGGCCGGGGGCGTGCTCGGCGTCGCCCTCTCCCTGGCGTTGCCTTCGGTCATCGGGTCGCTCTCGATCTTCTATTCCCTCCTTGGGGTGAGCCTGTTCGTTCCGGTAGTTGCCGGGCTTCATTCGAGAAAGCCCGG
>JBJKRB010000079.1:0-20153 GCA_046704885.1 Thermoanaerobaculia bacterium
CCGCTATCGAGGGATTCCCGGCTTCTCCGAAACCGCCTTCAGGGCCTGCGCGACGGGGATCTCCTTGCCGGAGCCGTCGATGTAGTGAATGTCGAATTTTCCCGGGCTCGCATCGAAGAACTCGCAAGCCGTCCGGCAGGTCACCCGGTGCGGGTGCCTGGCCGGGAGCAGGAAGTACGCACCCGGGTGGAGCAGACGCGAGGGGAGGTCCGCGATGTCGGACTTCACCGTCCCGCTGACGATCATGACCTCCTCCTCGGCGCTATGCCAGTGCCAGGGTATCGAGCAGCCCGCCTTCATCTTGATCACCACCTGAAACGACCCGGTCCTCGGGTCACCGCGATCGACGGCGAACCTCTGGCACGACGGCAGCACCGGCAGCTGGCCGAACTTCGCCGTCCGCGGGCTCTGGACGATCGGTTTGACGACCTGCGAGGTGGCCCGCGACGGAGCGGCCCAGGCGACCGACAACGCCACTGGGAGAGCTCCCAGGGTCAATACCACGATTCGAAATCTGCGCGACGTCATGCTGCTCCTCCTTTCCAACAGGTCAACTGTCCATCCTGTCTTCTTACGCCCACCGCTTGGCGGCGACATCCGGCAAGTTGGCCTGTCACAGCGGGCCGATGGACACGCTACGCCGCTAGCGCTCCTCGAGTCTCGGCGTTCGGCGCAGGAAATCGTGGTACTTTGAGAACTCCAACGAACCAGTGCGTAGGTGTGAACCGAGGGTGTCGTGAAGAGGCCGAGAGTCGAGCAATGGAGCGACGGAGCAACGGTATGCTCGACGAAGAACGTCCCCGTTCGAGCGCGCTCGGCATACTGGAACGGCGCGATCCGCGTACCTCTCCCGGGCTTGGCCGCGGACTTCTTGGGCGATGAGCCGATCCGCGCATCGATCAAGAGCCGTGCTTTCGCCGACGCCAGGGTGACCGAGATCCGGAACTCGCCGGTGCGGGTCACACGCAAATTGCCGGCCGGCGCAAGCGGCGGCTATCAGCTGGTGCTCCAGCTCGCCGAGCATGGGCGGTTCTCGCACGCCGGGAACGAGGTCCTCCAGTCGCCGGGCGATCTGATTCTCCTCGATACCGAGCTGGCCTTTGACGTCACCTTCCCCGCCGGCGTGCGCGTGCTCGTCTGGGAGATCGCCCGCGACGCGCTGGGCCCCCTACTCGCCGCGCCCGAGCGCGCCATTGGCCGCAGGATCCCCGGCAAGCACGGTCCGGGAGCGGTGTTGGCGGACTTTGCCTGCGCCCTGGCGCGGCAGGCAGGGACGCTGGGCGCGCCGACCCAACGAAGCCTGCAGCTACACCTAGCGACTCTCACCGCCGTTTCCATGGGCGCCACTACGGAGATCCAGGAAGCCAGGCGAGTTTCTTGGCGAGTCGCGCGACGACAGCAAATCCTCGGCTACGTCGAAGCGCACCTGCGGGAGAGCGACCTCACCGCGGCGCGGGCGGCCCACGATCTCGGCATGTCGCGGCGCTGGCTCTATGCGCTCTTCGACCAAGACGGCTCGAGCTTCGCCGCGTGGGTTGCCCGGCGTCGGGTCGAAGAGTGCATGAAGCTGCTGAGCGATCCGGACCACGACCATTGGTCCATCGCTGAGATCGCCTTCCGCTGCGGCTTCAACGACCTCTCCACCTTCAACCGCCGCTTTCGCGCCCGCTACGCGATGACGCCGCGCGATGCCCGGCGCTCCCGCCGTAGCTCCGGCTCGACCACCTGAGCCTCGGCGTCAGCGGACGCTTCGCTCTACGCCGTGCGCATGAACTGCCAGCGGAGGTGGCCTTCTTTCTTGAGGAAAACCTCGGGCTCGATCAGATCGGCGTAGTCGCGGAGGAGGACGGAGAGGGGGGCGCCGGCGGCGGCGGCTTCGAGGACCGGGGCCGCGGAGGATCCCGCCTTGGAGATGTAGGCCTGCCAGATCGCCTGGCGGATCGACATCGTGCCCAGGGTGACGTTGGGGAGCTTCGCCACGCCGCGTTTCAGAAGCGCGATCTTCTTTTTGAGCGCCTTCGGGTCGTCCAGGGGCTCTCGCTGCCAGCCGGTGTAGGGCTTGGGGATCAAGATGTTGGTGCCGAGATGGATCTCGCCGATCACCCCCGTAGGAGCGAGCTCCTCGAGCATGATCTCGCGGCACTGGCGGGCGAGGTCGACGATCGCCTGGACGTCGTCCATGGTCTCGCCCGGCACCCCGATCAGGAAGTAGAGCTTGAGCTGCGTGAAGCCGTGGCGGAAGATGGCGCGCACCTTCTCCAGGAGGACGGTGTTGGGGATCGGCTTGTTGAGCTTGGCGCGGAGCTCGTCGCTCCCGGTCTCGGGCGCGAGAGTGATCGAGCGGTCGCCTGAGGCGGCGAGCGCCGCTAGGACCCCTTCGGTGACCGCCGGGATGCGGATCGAGGAGACCGCGGTCCGAAACCCTAAGCGGTTCGCCTCGACGAGGATCCGCTCGATCTCCGGATGATCTCCCACCGCGGTGGCGACGAAGCCGAGCTGATCGGTCACCCCGCGTGCCTGCTCGATCGCCGCCAGGATGTAGTCGGTCGGATGCCAGCGAAAGCGCCCCATGCCGAAGGTGGCCCAGCAGTACTTGCACTTCTCCGGACAGCCGCGCGACATCTCGATCAGGAACTTGTCGGCGAACTCGGTGAGCGGCGTGACGATCGCGGTGGTCGGCAGGTTCCCGGGGCTCCTCATCTGCGCCTCCGAGAGCTCGAGCTTCTTCAGCTTCTCGAAGTCGCCCTCCGTTTCGTGCGTTTCGTGGCGATGGAAGCCGGGAACGAAGAAGCCGGGAACGCGGGCCAGGCGTTCGAAGGCCCGCTCGCGCTCCTTCTCTTCGGCCAGTGCTGGGAGAAGGGCGGGTAAGAGATTCTCGGCGGCGCCCAGGGCGAAGACGTCGACGAAGGCGGCGAGCGGCAACGGGTTGATCATCGTCGCCGAGCCGCCGACGATCACGACCGGATCGGCCGCGCCCCGATCCTCTCGGCGGATCGGAATTCCAGCTCGCATCAGCATCTGAAGCAGGCGGACGTAGTCCTCCTCGAAGGAGACCGAGAAGGCGATCGCCCCGAACGAGGAGAGCGGAGCGTCGGTCTCGACGGATACGGGTTCGGCTCCCCGCTCGATACCGTCGGCGAAGAACCGCTGGGCGCTCCACCCCGGCGCCTGATGAACGAGCTCGTAGACCCGTTGGAAGCCCAGGCTGGACATCCCCACGTGGTAGTCGTTGGCGTAGGCCAAGGCCAGCGTGAAGTCGCCGTGCGGCGGGAACGGCGCGAGGGAGCGCTCGGCGGCGCGCGCGCGGCTCCAGTCCTGTCCACTCCGCTCGCGGCGGGAGCCACGCTCTTGCGTCCGGGTCCTCACCCGACCATCCTACTAAGAGTGGCGGGAGCCCCCCACCCCAACGCGTGTTGCGCCATCCGCCCGGTCTGATGCTAGCTTGCGGTCAGGAGATTACTCGATCGAGAGTCCGCCACCACCCGGTCCTCTCTTCCGCTAGTCAAGCGCAGCATCGACCGAAGGAGGTCTTCATGCGGCAACCCCTCTCCTTGCAAACCGCCATCTCCACCGGCGTTCTCCTCGCCCTGCTCTCGCTGGCGGCATCGCCGCTCGCTGCTCAGCCCTTCGGGGCCTGGCTTGTCCTCAACGGCACCGACAGCTACATGGAAGTGCCGTCGACACCCGCTTTGAACCCCAGTAGCGAGATCACCATCGAAGCCTGGGTGGCGGTGTCGAACGGCACCACGGGCGAGGACTGCCGGAGCATCATCGGCAAGAACTACCTGCAGTCCTACTGGGTCGGACAGTGCAACGTGGGCGGGCAGCCGACCCTGCGCTCCTACCTCAAGGGCCTAGGCTCCGCCCGCGACGGCGGCGTCCTGCCGCGCGGCAAGTGGACGCACATCGCCGTCACCTTCAACGGCAACCGGCGCAAGCACTACATCAATGGAGAGCTCGTCGGCGACTGGGGGGAGCCCGGGGCCCTGCCCTCGAGCAGCTCGCCGCTCCGCTTCGGCAGCGACGTCTCCTGGAACCACGTTCCCACGGGCGCCTTGAACCAGATTCGCTTGTGGAACGTGGCCCGAACCCAGAGCCAGATCCGCCAGACGATCAATCAGCCGATCACCACCGCCCAGACCGGGCTGGTGGCGGTCTGGCCGCTGTCGGGAGGCGCCAATGAGCTGATCGGCGGCTACGACGGGACGCTCCATGGCGGCACCGGCTTCCTGACCTTCCCCGCCGCCCTCAACTGTGGAAGTGGCAGCGCCACCACCCTCTGCTTGCAGGACCGCTTCGCGGTATCCGTCGAATGGCGCGACTTCGCGGGCAATACCGGTTCGGGAACCGTCGTCCCGGGCTCGACCGACACCGCTGGTCTCTTCTGGTTCTTCAGCTCCGATAACTGGGAGATGCTAGTGAAGCTCGTAGATGCCTGTACGACGTTCCATCACTACTGGGTGTTCAGCGCCGCCACCACCACGGTCTTCTATCGGGTGACCGTGACCGACGTGCGCGGCAGCGGCCAGCGCATCTTCTTCAACTACCCGCATGAGCCAGCGGTGGGGATCGTCGACACCGCGTCGTTTAGCTGTCCCTAGGAGAGGCAGCCGGGGTCGTTGGACCTCTTCGTCCGAGCTGCTAGGATCGCTGCAAGCATCGCAGTTGCAGAGTGGGCGCGGGTGCCGGGCACCCGCGCCTAACGTCCTACGGCTTCAAGGAGGAGGTTCCGATGGCTCGACCCCGCTTCTCGCTGTCTCGTGTCTTCCCCGTAGTCTTCGGCATCGTCACTGCTCTCGCCTTGGTTGCTCCACGGTCCGCGGCGGCCCAACCATTCGGTGCCTGGCTCTTGCTCAACGGCACCAACGGATACGTCGAAGTGCCTTCGGCGCCAGCGTTGAACCCCACCAGCGGAATCACCATTGAAGCCTGGGTGGATGTCAGCGACGCGAACAGCGGCGAATGCTCGAGCATCATCGGCAAAGACTGGCTTAACTCCTACTGGGTCGGTATCTGCGGTCACACCCTGCGTTCCTACCTTCGCGGCGGAGTGACCGACCGACGCGACGGCGGCACGCTGAGCGGAAGCGAGTGGGACCACATCGCCGTCACCTGGGACGGCACCACCCGCAAGCACTACATCAACGGCGAGCTGGTTGGCTCATGGCCCGAGTCGGCACCTCTCACCACGAGCTCGGCGCCCCTTCGGATCGGGAGCGACGTCTCCTGGGAGTACACGCCCAACGGGTCCATCAACGAGGTGCGGCTATGGAACCGGGCGCTCAGCCAGGAAGAGATTCGCTACTGGATCAACAAGCCCATCACCAGTCCGCAACCAGGGCTGGTGGCGGTCTGGTCGTTGAGCGCCAACGCCAACGACGCCCTCGGTACATACAACGGAACGCTCCAGGGCAATGCGCTCTATTGGACCTACGCGGCGGTCCTCGATTGCGGGAGCGGCAGCGCGACCTCGCTCTGCCTGCAAGGACACCTCCTGGTCTCCGTCGAGTGGCGCGACTTCTCTGGCAACACCGGGGTCGGCACGGTGGTGGGAGGGTCGAATACCGCGGGCGTCTTCTGGTTCTTCGAGCCCGACAACTGGGAGATGCTGGTCAAGATCAAGAACGCCTGCGCCGGCTACGGGCACTACTGGGTGTTCAGCGCCGCCACCACCACGGTCTACTACCGGGTGTCGGTCTTCGATGTCTCCGCGGGTAAACGGCGCCTCTACTTCAACTACCCGCACGAGCCCGCGGTGGGGATCGTCGATACCTCGTCGTTCACCTGTCCCTAGCGGGACGGGCGCTCATCCGACGTCCATCGCGCGAAAGGCGCGATTGAGCAGGCGCACGACGGGCAGGAGCGCCCCTACGGGTGGCGCTCCTACTCCGCTCAGATCGGCGAGGAGGCGATCGAAGAGATCGGGGTCGGCGGCCAGTGCTTCGAGAATCCGCTCCCTCTTTTCGGGACGCCGGGCGAGCCAGAGGAGGGCCGAGGTGAGCCAGCGCGAACGCCGTACGATGCGCCCGTGCGCGCGCTCGTAGGAGTCGAGGTCTCCGGCCAGGAGAGCCGCGACCAGGGCCTCGGCTTGGGCGAGAGCCAGGGCGACCCCATCGCCCACCAAGGCGTCACGGTATCCGGCGGCGTCACCCACCAGGGCGAGATTGCCGCGCGCCACTCCGCTCACCGGCCGGTCGAAGCCGGCCGCCCCTTGCACGCGTGACAGCCGGGCCCGGCCGGCGAGCTTCCCAGCGAGCGCCGGAAAGCGGCCGAGCAAGGAATCGAAGTCGGTCTTCGACCCATCCCACAGAAGCGCCACTCCCACTTCGTTAGCGCCGACCGGCGTGACGTAGGCCTCGCAGCGATTCCCGAAGTGCACCTCCACCTCGTTGCTCCAGGGTCTGACGGCGAAGTGCTGACGCATTCCGCAGCGCATCGGGCGGGTGCTGGCTCGCTCGAAGCCTCCCCACTGGCGCACCTGCGAAGCGAGGCCATCCGCTCCGACGAGCCAACGTCCCGGGATGAGCCCCCGGTCGCTATCGACGGCGTGCGTCGCGAGCCCCCGGGCGCTCACCCCCCACACCATTTCGACGCCGGCCGCCGCGGCGCGCTCGATCAAGCGCTGGTGCAAGCGCCAGCGCCGCATGCCGAGCGCGGGAGCGGCAAAGCGGCCCGCCGCCTCCGTCCCGCCGTCGAGGTAGCGGATGCCGGCGATGGGAAAGGCGTCGCCCGGAGCGAGCTTGACGTCGAGCCGCACGAGAGCCTCCACCGCCGCAGGCATTAGGCCCTCTCCGCATGGCTTGTCGATGGGCGGCTTCCCCCGCTCGAGGACCGTGGCGGTCATGCCTGCACGCGCCGCGAGGATCGCGGTCGCGAGACCCGCCGGCCCGCCGCCGACGATGACGAGATCACGACGCGCCGTCATGATCCTCTCGATGAAAGCGCGAGAAAGAGTGGCGCGAGCGAGCCAGAGCGCGAGCGAGGCCCAGCCACCCAACTCGCTTCGGCGCCTCGAGGGTGCCGGCGGCGAAACGCGACAGCGCCTCGCGCCGGCGAATCTTGCCGGACGAGGTCCGGGGCAGAGCCCCCGGCGCCAAGATGACGACTCGATCCAGGCTCAGACCGAGTCGGGTCCGCACGCGGGAGCGGACCGCGGCCGCCAGGGCCTCGGAAGGGACCGACGCTGCGGCGCGGCGTTCGGCCAGGAGAACCACCTCCTCGCCTCCATCGTCGGGGCGGCGCGCCACCGCCGCCGCACAGCCCGTTCGCATCCCCTCGACCTCTCCGGCCACCGCCTCGATCTCCGTCGCCGAAAAGTTGCGGCCGTGGCGGATGAGGGTCTCCTTGGCGCGGCCCGTCACGTAGAGGTCCCCGTTCCAGAGAAAGCCTTCATCACCGCTATCGAGCCATCCGTCCTCGAGCACCGCGGCGCTCGCCGCTGGCAAGCCGAAGTAGCCGTCCATGAGGGAGGGCCCGGTCAGCCAGACGCGCCCCACCCGACCTTCTTCGAGCTCGCCGCCGTCCTTGTCGCGAACGCTGAGCTCGAAACCCGGAAGCGCCTGGCCGAGCGACACGAGCTCGCAGGTCTCGGCCTCGTTCGTCCCCGCCTCGACCCGCCCTCCGACTTCGAGGCTTCGCCGGGTGAAGCGTTGGCTCGCGAAATGCTCGCCGACGGGAGAGAAGGTAACGGCCAGGGCGGCCTCCGCCAGACCGTACACCGGGGTGAGAGCGGCGGGATCGAAGCCGTAGGGAGCAAAGCGCTCGCTGAAGCGGCGAAGCGTCGAGGCGACCACGGGCTCGGCGCCGTTCAGAGCGAGGCGCCAGGAGGAGAGATCGACCCCCTCGAGCTCGTCGTCGCGAATCCTGTCATTCGCGAGGCCGAAGGCGAAGTTGGGAGCCGGTGACACGGTGGCGCGAAAGCGCGAGATGGCGCGGAGCCAGACCGCGGGGCGAGCAAGGAAGACCTCGGGGGGAATGAGCGTCAGCTCGGCGCCGCGCGCGACGGCGCCCAAGAGCGCGCCGATCAATCCCATGTCGTGGTAAAGCGGCAGCCAGGAAACGCCGCTGTGCTGGACCTCGCCCGAATCGGGGAAGAGGGCATTGAACGCGTTCACCTGCGCCAGCACGGCGCGCTCGCTCAAGGCCACGGGTTTGGGCGCGGTCGTGGTCCCGGAAGAGAACTGGATGAGGGCGAGATCGCTTCCCTGCCGGGACACCTCCCGTTCCTCCCGTTCGCTTACGCTCGGAAGATCCGCCAACCGCAAGCATCCGCGCCGCGGGCGGGCGCGCTCCACGGCGGGACCGAGAAGGCGTCCGGCGCGCCGGTCGGTGAGAATGAGGGAAGCATCGATCGCCCGCCACATCGCTACGGTGCGCTCATAGTACTCGTCGAGGCGCCCCAAGCGCAGAGGCGGGTAGACCGGGGCGGGCACGGCGCCGGCGAAGAGCACCGCGAAGAAGGCGGCGAGGAACTCCTCGCCGGTCGGGAAGACGAGCGCCACGCGCTCCCCCGGCTCGACACCTCGCGCTCCGAGCCCCGCCGCGGCACGCCGCGAGCGGACCAGAAGTTCTTCCCAGCCGAGCCAGCGCTCCTCCTCCCGCGCGTCGAGAAGGTGAATCCCGCCGCGCCCGCGGGCGGCGGCCTCGATCAGCGCTTGCGTCAGCGTTTGCGCCTTGCTCTCTTGCTTCACTCGGCTTGCCCCGCGCTCATCTTCCGCGCCAGGGCGCGAACGAGATCGCCTACCGTCACGACGGCCGCCTCGTCCTCAGGCTCGAGGATCACGCGAAAGCGGTTCTCGACCGCCACCGCCAGGGTCAAGCGTCCGACCGAGTCGAGCTCCAGGTCCTCGAGCAACCGCATGTCGAGAGAGACGGGCGCCGCGAAGCCGAGCTCTCGATGCACGATCTCGCCGACCGCGGCGAGGATCTCGGCCTCGCTCATCGCCATGGAAACATCCTCGGCCGTGCCCCCAGCCGGGACCGGTAGTCGGTCATGGCGGCGAGCACCCTCTCCTCGGAGCGGACGCGGTGAACGAGCACCCAGGCGTTGGCCAGCGAGAAGAAAATTGCGGTGCGCCAGGCGCCGAGGAGGAGGGGAAGCGCGAAGATCTCGATCACCACCGCCAGGTAGTTGGGGTGGCGGATCCAACGATAGGGACCCGCTACCACCACGCTCTCTCCCGGGACGACGAGGATCCTCGTCGTCCAACGGCGCCCGAGCGTGCGCAGCGCCCAGAAGCGCAGGAGCTGCGCCGCCACCAGGAGGAGCGCCAGAAGCGTCTCCCAACGCCAGCCGAGGGGTGACGGCAGCCACCACGCTTCGGCCAGGCAGGAGATGAGGAAGGCGCCGTGGAGGACGACCATCCACGAATAATCACTCGTCCCCGCCTCGAGCGCACCGGCGGCTAGAAGCGCGCGGCGATTGCGCCCGGCGAAGCGAAGCTCCGCCAAGCGCTCGAGGGCGAACGCGATGACCAGAGCGCTGACGAAGAGACGATGGCCCGCCATGCCGTTTTTTCCACCGACACCCGCTCACCACTCGAGGAGCACCAGCTCGGCGCAAAATCCGGGACCGAGCGCGAAGAGCAGCCCGAGGGTCCCCGGAGGAGGCGGCTCGAGAAGGTTCTGCTCGAGAATGAGGAGAACCGACGACGAGGAGAGATTTCCGACCTGGGCGAGGCTCTCCCAGCTCTTGGCGAGGGCCGTGGGCGGAAGCTCGAGAGTCTCCTCGATCGCTTCCAGCACCTTGGGGCCGCCCGGGTGGACGATCCAGCGGCCGATGTCGCTGCGCTCGAGACCGTGGCGGGCGAGAAAGTGGTCGACGTCGGCGCCGAGATGGCGGCGCACCATGTCGGGAACCTTGGCGGTCAAGATCAGCTCGAAGCCGTGCTCGGAAAACCGCCATCCCATCACGTCCTCGCTGTCGGGGTAGAAGACGCTCCTTGCGGCGCGGATCTCGGGCCCCCGGTGCGGGCGATCCCCGCCGCCGATGACGACGGCGGCGGCGCCATCGCCAAACAGTCCGGAGGCGATCAAGTTCGCGATCGACAGGTCCCGGCGCTGCAGGGTGAGCGAGCTGAGCTCGACCGATAGGAGCACCGCCACGGACTGTGGCGAGCCGCGCAAGAGGTCCGCCGAGCGGGCGATCCCGGCGGCCCCGGCGACGCAGCCGAGACCGAAGAGAGGGAGACGGCGCACATCCGGACGCAGCCCAAGCCGGTTGATCAAACGGGCGTCGAGGGACGGCGTCGCGAGCCCCGTGCTCGACGCGAAAAGGAGGAAATCGATGGCGTTGAGACCGATGCCGGCGCGCTCGCTGGCGGCCCTCACCGCCTCCGCGCCGAGCCGTTCGGCGCTTTCGATCCACGCGTCATTGCGCGCGCCGAACGTCGCGAGCTCTTGATAACGCTCGAGGGGGAGCGCCAGGTGGCGCCCTTCGACCCGCGCGTTGCGATGAAGCTCGGCCAGGCGGTGGGGATTGAAGAGCTTCTCTCCCCACATCTCCTCGAGCGCCGCGAGAAGCTCGCCCTGTGAGTAGAAGTGTGGTGGGAGGGCGCTCGCCACCGCGGCGATGCGCACTACAGCCCTCGCGCAGGCAAGAGCGGCCGGTTCACCGCTCGAGCCTCTGGCGGCGGGCGACGATGGCGAGAACCAAGCCGGCGATCGAGTAGAGAGCCAGCCAGCGCAGCGCGAGGGGCCACCACGGGTCGCGCGGAAGGCGCGTCCACAGGTTCAAGGTGACGACCAGCACCGGTCCCCGGAAGATCCAGGCGATCCATCCCGTGACCAGTCCGTCGAGCCACCAGGCGCCCGAGCGGCCCTGGATCAACAGGAACAGAGCGATCAGGCCGAGCGATTCGAGGAGCCAGTCGCCCAGCATGATCTTGGTCGGCATCTGGCCGCTCCTGGCGATGCCGTACTGCGAGAGGGTGCCCATGTCGGGGTTCATGCCGAGACTCTCCCCAGCGAAGGTGAAGACCGCCATGAGCAACAAGAGCAAGAGGAGCGAGATGAGAAGGAAGCGCGCCAAAACAGAGCCATCATAGCGCAGGCGCTCTCAACCCAGGTTAGAGGAAACACACCACTGCAGCGCCGCGACCGGCCGGCGGCAAACGGATCTGAGCGCCTGAGATAGACTGACGGCGAACGTTCTGAGCCTTTTCCCATGCGCGTCACGGAGCCCGCGATCTCCATGCCCTTGTCGGCGAGCCCCCGAGCCCGGAGAGCGGTGCGATGACCCATCTCCACGATTGGCTCCTTCCGACGGCGCGCGCCCTCGCCTTTCTCTTCGTTCTCGAGCTCGTCTACTTCCTGCTGCGCCGCCTGCACACCAAGCTCAAGCTTCGCGCCCTCTATCACCTCTGGGCGTTGGCGGCGGCGGTGCTCGTCGCCTTGGTGCCCCTCCATGCGCGCGGCGGCGGCGCGATCGCCTGGAAGACCACGGTCTCACTGACCGCCATACTGACCGTGATCGTGGGCTTCGCCCTGCTCGAAAGCTTGCTCCTGCTGCGCCCATGGAAACCGTCGCTCGGTCCGATGATGCCCAAGCTGGCGCGCGACGTCATGCGTCTGCTGCTTCTCGTCACCGCCGTGCTCCTGGTGGCCAAATTTGTTCTCGGTCAAGGGCTCTCGACCATTCTCGTCTCCTCGACCGTACTCTCGGCAGTCGTCGGCTTCGCACTTCAAGACGTGCTCAAGAACATCTTCGCCGGCGTCGCGCTCGACCTCGAGCGCCCCTTCACGCGCGGCGACTGGCTCGCGATCGATGGCCTTCCGGGGGTCAACCGCGTCCTCGACATGTCCTGGCGCAGCACCCACTTGCGCAGCAAGCAAGGAGTGGACATCTACGAGCCCAACGCCAAGATGTCGGACTCTCGCATCGTCAACTACGGCTCGGGCGGCCGGCCCGCGGCGCTCCTGCTCGAGATCGGCCTGCCGTTCAGCGCCCCGCCGCGCGAGGCCGAAGCGGCGCTTCTCGCCGCGGCGCGCTCGGCGCCGGGGGTGGCGGGAATCCCCCCGCCGCGCGTCTTCCTCTCCTCCTACGGCGACTCGGCCATCGTCTATCAGGTGCGCGTCTGGACCAAGAACGTGCACGACTTGAACGGCCTGCGCGACGCCGTCTTCAGCCGCATGTGGTACGAGCTCGAACGCCGCAAGATCGTGATCCCCTTCCCCATCCGCACCGTCTACATGCACGAAGCGCGACAGGAAGAGCAGGAGGCCGAGGAGGCGGAACGGCAGCGGGCCGTGGCGCTCTTCGCCGATCTCGATCTCTTCAGCGAGCTCGATCAGGAGACCGTTCAAGCACTCGCCGCTTCGACCGAGCTCCAAGCCTTCGACGACGGCGAGATTCTGGTCCAAGAGGGGGCCTCGGGAGATTCCCTCTTCGTCATCGCCGACGGAACGGTGGTGATCAGCAAGAATCAGACGAGCGGCGGGAGCATCGAGCTCGCCACCTTGGAATCGGGAGCGTTCTTCGGCGAGATGTCGCTTCTGACCGGCGAGCCGCGCAGCGCCACGGTCGCAGCGCGCGGCGTCTGTCGCGTATTGAAGCTCACCAAGGCCGCGGTGGCTCCCCTGGTCCAGAACGACCCCAAGGTCGCCGAAGCGCTCTCCCGCGCTTTGGCGGCGCGCCGCGCCGAGGCCGAGGCCACTCTGGAACGCGAGCGCGGGCGTGAAAAGCCCAAGCCGCAAGCCGATCAGATCTCGCTCCTCCACCGCATTCGCAGCTTCTTCACCGTTGGCAACGACGCCGAGGATTCCGCCGACGGGTGATCCGCTGCCGCGGGACACGCGTATAGCCTGGTGATGGCAACTCTCCTCATCTTCACTCTGGCGCCGGATGCCGAGCAGCGGCGGCGGCGCCTGCTGCCGAGCGCCTACGGCGACGTCGAGCGCGGCCTTCATCGCTTCTGCCTGGATCGCGCCGTCGCCGCCGGGCTCGAGCTCGGTTGGCGGATCTCCGTCTCCTCGCCCGCTCCGCTGGCGCTCCCGCCGAGCGTCGGCCATCGAGCGCAAGGCGCGGGGAGCTTCGGCGAGCGTCTGTCGCGCTCGATCGCGCTCGAGCAGGAGTCGGGGCCGCTGGTCGTCGTCGGCACCGACTGCCCCGGTCTCGGACCGCGCCATCTCAGCCAGGCGGAGAGCGCTCTCGCGGAAGACCCCGCACGGGTGGTGGTCGGTCCTTCCCCGGACGGCGGTTTCTATCTTCTCGCCGGGGCGCGGCCACTGACTTCTCTCCTCGCCTCCGTCGCCTGGCGCTCGCGCCGGGCCCGCTCCTCGCTCCTCGCCGCTTGCCGCCAAGCGGGGCGGCCGGTCTACTTTCTCGAGCCCTTGGCCGATCTCGACCGGCCCCGCGATCTCGAACGCTTCCTGGCCTTGAGGACTTGGCTCGGCTCGAGCTGGAGCTTGCTCGCCACGGCTCTCGACCGGATTCTTGCCAGCCTCCGCGCGCCGAGCGTTGCCGCGCGCCTCGGCCGGCCTTGCCTCACACCCACCGGCGCTCATCGCGGACGCGCCCCTCCCGACCCCTCCCGCGTTTAGCATTCGCGCTCGGGCGCCACGGCCGGAGAGCGGCCGCCGTCCGAGTCAAACCTTGATTGTCGAAGGGAAAGGAGCCCACGTTGGCACCAGCCCGCTTTGCCGCCGCGGCGCAAGACCGCCGCCACACTCTCCCGTTTCTCGCCATCCTCGCCGTCGGCACAGTCGCTTTGATCTTCGCTGGATGCGGCAGCCGCGAGAGCGCCTCGCCCGGGCATTCCACCGCGCGCGGCAAGCTGGTGGTGCAATACGACTGCATTCCCAACTATGCCAACTGGGGCGGGGTCACGGCGCTCTACCAGAAGCTCACGGGAGTGCGGGTGCCGCCGGACATGAAGGGCTCCTCGGAGGCGATGGCGGCGCTGATCGCCGAGCGTGCCAACCCGCAGGCGGACTGCGCCTACTACTCGGGAGCGATCGGCTACGCCGCGGCCGAGCGTGGCCTGCACCAACCGTTCAAGCCAAAGGGGTGGAACGAGATCCCCGCCAACCTCAAGGATCCCAATGGATTGTGGTGGACCGTTCACACCGCCGCGATCGCCATCATCGTCAACACCGCGGCGCTCGGCGACCGGCCCGTTCCGACGAGCTGGAAGGATCTGCTCAAGCCGACCTATAAGGGTTTGATCGCCTACGACGATCCGACCTGGGGAGGCACGAGCTTCACCTTCGTCTACGGCATCAACATCCTCCTGGGCGGGACCTCGACCAACTTCAAACCTGGTCTCGACTATCTCGCCAAGCTCGACGCCAACATCCAGTCGTATCCCCGCGAGTCGATCTACAACGACGTTCTGCGTGGCGAGATCCCCATCTGGATCAACGCCGACGGCAACGGCTACAAGATGCGCTACGTCGACCACGGGCCGATCCGGGTCGTGATCCCCAGCGAAGGCTCGGTCTCGATGCCCCTGGTGATGGGGATGGTCAAGAACGATCCTCACCCCGCGGCCACCCGCGCCTACCTCGACTGGCTGCTGACCCCAGCCGCCCAGGCCGAGTTCGCCAAGGCCTACTTCCGCCCCGTGATCCCTGGCACCATGCCCGCCGACATCGCGCGCAACTTCCTCCCGTCAAGCGACTACGCGCGCGTCCGCAACCTCCCCTTGGCGCCGATGGCGAAAGCCTCCGACGCCCTCAAACGCGCCTGGCTGGCGCGCGTCCGCAACCACAAATCGGGCCCCGCAGGGGGCCAGGGAGAGCGATGAAGCGACCGCTCGCGGGGTTTCTCTTGAGCCTCCCACTGCTCGCGTTTCTGGTGCTGGCGTTCCTCGTACCCCTGGCCCATCTCGTGCCTGAGAGTCTCCACCGTACGCCGGGAATGCTGGGCTCCCCGTCGCCCGCGACCTCCCGCGCCGCCCCGACCGACGCCAACTACCGGCGCGCGGTCGCCGGCGACGGTATGCGCGCCTTCGTCAACAGCGTTCTCCTTTCGGCGGCGGTGGCCGCGGTCTCGCTCGTGATCTGCCTGCCCGCCGCCTGGATGCTCGCCCGTCACCGTTTCCCCGGACAGGGACTCTTGCGCACGGTCCTGGCGCTGCCCTTGACCTTTTCCGGGGTCATCGTCGGCTTCCTCGCCATTCTCGTTCTCGGCCGGCTCGGCCTTCTCCCCGCGGTGCTCGCCGTCTTGACGGGAAAGCGGCTCTTGGCGGGAAGCGCCTACACGCTCACCGGCCTCGCGGCCTCCTACGTCTACTTCGAGGTGCCGCGTGCCATCCTGACCCTCGAGGCGGCGCTCCGCCACCTCGACTCCGGTCTCGAGGACGCCGCCGCGACCTTGGGCGCCAACCCCTTCAAGCGCTTCCTCCGGATCAGCCTGCCGCAGCTACGCCCGGCGATGGTCTCTACCCTGGCGGTGACCTTCGCCGCCTCGATGGGCTCCTTCGGCGTCGCTCTGGTTCTGGCCCGGCAGTTGACCGTCGTCCCCCTCGAGATCTACACCCAGTACACCGGCTTCCTCGATACCGGTTACGCCGCGGCACTCTGCCTGATCCTTGCCGCCGTCACCCTCGCCGCCAACGCCATCCTGCGCAAGAGCAGCGGCAACGCGGAGTGGATCTATGGTTGACCGCCGGCGCCGCTGGCCCCGCCGCCTGGGGATCCTCTACTGCGTCCTGCTTGCCCTCATGGTCCTCCTGCCGGTGGTCGTCGTGGTGGCCGGCGCCTTCGTGCCCGCCGCTCGCCTCGGGCTCTCCTCCGAGCAATGGGTCGCGGGCAAGGAGGGCTGGATCTCGCTTAAGTGGTTCCATTACGTCCTCACCCTCTACCGCGCTCCGCTCCTCTACTCGCTCCTTCTCGCCTTGGTTTCGGTGACGGTGGGCCTCGCCTTGAGCATTCCCGCGGCCTACGGCCTGGTGCGCCATCCGTTTCCAGGCTCACGCCTGATCGAGGAGCTCGCCCTGGTGCCACTCGCCGTTCCGGGTATCGCGATCGCCATCGCCTTGATCGAGACCTATGCCGTGGTGCGCGGCGCCTGGTGGTTCCTCGCCATAGGGCACCTCCTCTACACCGTGCCCCTGCTGCTGCGCACGCTCCTTCACTCCCTGCGCGGCGAAGGCTTCGCGCTCGAGCGCGCCGCGGCGACCCTCGGCGCCGGCCCTCTCGCCCGCTTCCGCCGCGTCACCTGGCCCCGTCTGCGCCGCGCCGCGAGCCTCGGTGCCCTGATCGTGGCGGCGGTCTCCTGGGGTGAGTTCAACGCCAGCTTCCTCCTCGCCACTCCCGTTCACCAGCCCTACCCCGCGGCGCTCTTCGCCACCTTCACCTCGAACAGCTTCGCCGTTTCCTCGGCCGCCACCACCATCTTCCTGGCGGTGATCGTGCCGCTGCTGGCCGCCGTCGAGCTCCTTGGTCACGACGACTTGATGGCGATACGGCAGGGAGCATGATGGTCCGAAGAGCGGACAAGGAGCGCGAAGGGACGGCGATCGAGCTTCGCCGTCTCTCCTTCTCCTACGGCGGCAACGCGGCGCTCGCGGAGCTCGATCTCGCCTTTCCGCCGGGCCGGGTCACCGCCGTCCTCGGTCCTTCGGGTTCCGGGAAGTCGACCCTTCTCGCCCTGATCGCCGGCCTCCTGCGCCCGGAGCGCGGCGAGATTCTCTTCGACGGTCTTTCGGTAGCCGGTCTCGCCCCCGAGAAGCGCCAGCTGGGGATGGTCTTTCAGGACTACGCGCTCTTTCCCCATCTGACCGTCGCCGACAACGTCGCCTTCGGGCTCGCGGTGCGCGGCATGAGACCCCGCGACAGCCGGGCCGAGATCGGCGCGACGCTCGAGCGCTTTGGAATCGAGCGGCTCGCGCGGCGCTACCCGCACGAGCTTTCGGGCGGGGAGCGGCAGCGGGTCGCACTCGCCCGCGCCGTGGCCTACGCGCCGCGCGCGCTGCTCCTCGACGAGCCGCTCTCGGCCCTCGATGCGCGGCTTCGCCTCACCCTGCGCTCGGAGCTCGCCATTCACCTCCAGCGCACCGGGGCCACCGTCGTCTACGTCACCCATGACCAGGAAGAGGCGATGGCACTCGGCGAGCGCGTGGCGGTGCTCAACGGCGGCCGGCTCGAGCAGATGGGTCCGCCCGAGGAGCTCTACCGCCAGCCCGCTTCTTCCTTCGTCGCCGAGTTCATCGGCGAGGCGAACTTCGTTCCCGTTACCTGGAATCCGGGAGGCCGCCGCCTTTCGGCCACCCTCGGCGAATGGTCGCTCTCGCCGCAGGAAGGCGCGCGGTTCAACGGGATACGCCACGGTCGTCTCCTCGTTCGTCCCGAAGCGCTGCTCGTTGCCGGAGCCGGCGATCCACACTTCACCGCCACCGTCGTCCGCTCTCTCTTTCTGGGCGGCCGGCGCCGCCTGGAGGTCGAGGCCTCCGGCCTGCGCCTCAAGGTCGATCTCCCCGCCACCACCACCCCCAGCGTCGGCGACCGCGTTCGCCTCGCCATCGATTTCTCGAGCGCCGTCCTCTTGCCCGCCAAGGAAGCGGGCGAGGAGCTCCGGCAAATGGAGGCGCAATGAACGTCGCCACCCCCTCCCAAGTCGACCTCGATCGCCCGCCATCGGTGCGACTCACCTCCCTCGACACCCTCTGGTTCCAGGTCGGGGGAACGGTGTGCAACCTGGCCTGCACGCACTGTTTCGTCTCCTGCTCACCCACCAACCACACGCACGAGATGATGTCGCTCGACGAGATCCTCCCCTACCTGGACGAGGCGGTGACCCTGGGGGTCAAGGAGTACTACTTCACCGGCGGCGAGCCCTTCCTTAATTCGGAGATGGAAGCGATTCTCGCGGCGGCGCTCGCCCGGGGACCGGCCACCGTTCTCACCAACGGCCTGCTCCTCGACCAAGGGCGCTGCCGCCGGCTCGCGGAGCTGGCGCGAGCTAGCGACTACTCGCTCGATCTCCGTGTCTCCCTCGACGGCTACGACGCGGCGAGCAACGACCCGATTCGCGGCCGCGGCACCTTCGAGCGGATCGTCGCGGGTATCCGCAACTTGGCGGGCGCGGGACTGAACCCGGTGATCACCGTCACCGAGGTTCACGACGAGAACGGCAGCGCCGACGGCAAGCGCCGCTTCTACGAGCTTCTCGCCCGGAGCGGGATCGAGAAGCCCAGGCTCAAGGTCCTCCCCCTCTTTCATATCGGGGCGGAGGCCGACCGCAGCGGCGCCTACGAGAGCTGGCAGCGGCTGCGCGACGGCGAGGCCGAGGACGACTCCTGGGAACACCTCCAGTGCAGCTCCTGCCGCATGGTCACCGATCAAGGGGTCTGGGTCTGCCCCATCCTGGTCAACGAAGCGGGCGGGCGAATGGGGACGACGCTCTCCGAGACACTCGGCTCCTATCCTTTGGCGCACGCCGCCTGCTGGACCTGTCATGTCTTCGGCGTGAGTTGCCGCACCTGAGAGGGAAGAGAAATGTCTAACCGCCCGACCAAGGATCGAGACGAGCAGGAGCGGCAAGCGCGACAGAAGCTCACCGCGCACCGGGGGATGGCGACGTGGGGGGAGCGGCTGGTGCCTCTCGCCACCTTCCGCGCGGCGAGCCGCGAGGCGGGGCGCGAGCTCACCCCGGAGCAGCGCAGCGCCGAGCGCCAACGCTATCTCCGCCCGGCTGGCGACCCGACTCCGGTCGAAGGGCCCTTCACGCGGATCATCGCCTTCGGCGGGGTCTACAACAATCATCTCGCCCTGAGCGCGCTTCTCGAGGAAGCGGCGCGCCTCGAGGCCGAGGCCCTCTTCTGCCTGGGCGACCTGGGCGGTTTCGGCCCCAACCCTGAGAAGATCCGCCCCCTCCTCGAACAGGGTGGCGTGCTCACCCTGCAAGGAAACTACGAGCAATCCCTCGCCAGCGGGCGCGAGGACTGCAACTGCGGCTACACCGATCCGCGCGACAACCACTTCGCCGCGATTTCCTATGGCTACACCGCCGAGCGCGCGAGCGTCGACTTCAAAGCCTGGATGGGCGAGCTGCCGCCGCGACGCCGCGTTCGGGTCGGCAAGCGCGAGCTCCTTCTCGTCCACGGCTCTCCCCGCCGGGTGAACGAGTTCCTCTTCGCCTCGACCACGCCGGTGCCCTTTCTCGAGGTGCTGCTCTCCCAGGAGCGCTGCGATGCGATTCTCTGCACCCACACCGGCCTCCACTGGCACCGCCACCTCCCCTCCGGCCGCGACGCGGTCAACGTCGGGGTGATCGGCCGGCCGGCAAACGACGGACGAACGAACGTCTGGTATGCGTTGATCGAGGCGCGCAACGAGGGGTTGTCGGTAGAGCTCCGTCCTCTGGTCTATGACCACGCCGCCCTCGCCGCCGAGATGCGCCGCGAGGAGCTGCCGGAGGAGTTCACCGAGACGATCGAGAGCGGCTGGTGGACCACGTGCCTCGAGATCCTTCCCGCCAAGGAGCGCTCGCTCTCGCGCTTCTGAGGCGCGCCGCTATCGACTCTTTCCCTCCCGCCCTCGGGCCTCGAGCGCCTCGACGCGGCGAAGATAGGGATCCAGATCGAACTTCTTGGCGGTGCGTTCCGAGGAGAGAGGGCGGAGCTTCCCCAGGATCGGTCTCTCGGCGAACGGCCGGTCGTGCAGACCGAAGCACCAGAGAATGTTGGCGTAGGTGTTGGGGTTGCGCCCGTCGAGAGCATAGCGGTGGTGGAAGGTGATCATTCGCCGCTGCGCCTCCTCATAGGTGGCGCTCCACTCGATCAGCTTCTTGCCCCAGACCATGCGCATGTAGTTGTGGAAGACGCCGCTCGCCACCAGCTCGCGCTGCGCCGCGTTCCACACCGGGTCGGCGCTCGCCGCCGCCTCGAGCACATCCTCGGAGTAAAGCTCGGGACGCGCGTCCCCGCGGTGCGCGGCGAGAGACTTCTTCGCCCACTCGGGAAGAGCCTCGAGGTCCTGGTGATGCGACGAGTGGTAGCAAAAGTTGAAGGCGAGCTCGCGGCGGACGACGAGCTGCTCTAAGAAGGCGTCGATCGACCCCTCGGGCGCGTCCGCGGCCAGCACCGTCATCGCCACCTCTTGCGGTGAGAGACATCCGAAGTGAAGATACGGGCTCAAGCCGCTCGTCACGTTGGCTCCTGGATCGCGCGCCTGCTCCGCGTAGTCGGCGAGGCCGTCGCGCACAAAGCTCG
>JBJKRB010000080.1:0-6345 GCA_046704885.1 Thermoanaerobaculia bacterium
GTCTTCTCGATCGCGTCCTTGATCCGCGCGATCGCCTCCTCGCGAGGAAGCACCCCGGAGATGGCAAAGAAGCAGACCTGCATCACGGTGTTGATCCGGCGACCCAGCCCCGCCTCCTCGGCAACGCGCTGGGCGTCGATGGCCCACACCTCCAGCTTCTTGTCGAGAATCTCCTGCTGGATTTCGCGGGCCAGCTGGTTCCAGACCTCGGAGGGCGCGTAGGGCGACGAGTTCAAGAGCAAGGTAGCGCCGGGCTTGGCCAGCGCCAAGACGTCGCGCTTATCCATCAAGTTGAGCTGGTGGCACGCGACGAACCCGGCCTGCTTGATCAAGTAGGGTGCGCGGATCGCCTCTTTCCCAAAGCGCAGGTGAGAGATCGTCGCTGCACCGGACTTCTTCGAGTCGTAGACAAAGAAACCCTGCGCCTCGTTGTCGGTCTCCTCGCCGATGATCTTGATCGAGTTTTTGTTGGCCCCGACCGTGCCGTCGGCGCCGAGTCCGAAAAAGACGGCACGCACTCGCCCTTCGGGCTCGATGTCGAATTCCGGATCGAGCGCGAGCGAGCTGTGCGAGACGTCGTCCACGATGCCCACCGTGAAATGCGGCTTCGGCTCCTCACTGCTCAGCTCATCGAAAACAGCCTTGACGCATGACGGATCGAACTCCTTGGATCCCAGGCCGTAGCGGCCGCCGACGACTCGCGGACGGGAGCTCGGCATCTGGGAGGCCCCCTGCGCCTCGCCTTGCCACAGCGACGCGACGACGTCGAGATACAGGGGATCACCGGTGCTCCCCGGCTCCTTGACGCGGTCGAGGACGGCGACCGAGCGCACGCTCGCCGGGAGGGCGCCGAGGAAATGCTCGAGCGACCAGGGACGATAGAGATGCACCGTGATCACGCCGACCCGCTCGCCGCGTCCAACCAGCCAGTCGACGGTCTCCTGAACGGTCTCGGCGCCCGATCCCATGACGACGATCACGCGCTCCGCTTGCGGATGGCCGTGGTAGTCGAAGAGGTGGTAGCGCCGACCGACCTGGGCCGCGAACGCCGCCATGCTCTCCTCTACAATCGCGGGGCAGGCGGCATAGAAAGGCTCCACCGCCTCCCTCGCCTGAAAGAAGACGTCGGGGTTCTGCGCCGTGCCCCGAACCACGGGGCGGTCCGGGGTAAGGGCCCGAGCGTGGAAGTCCGCGATCGCTTGAGCGTCTATGAGCGCTTCGAGGTCGGCGTCTTCGAGCTCCTCGATCTTGGCGATCTCATGCGAGGTACGAAAACCGTCGAGGAAGTGAATGAACGGTACCCGTGCGCGCAAGGAGGCGGCCTGCGAGATCAATGCGAAGTCGTGCGCCTCTTGGACCGACGCAGCGGCGAGAATCGCCATACCGGCCTGACGGCACGCCATGACGTCCGAGTGATCGCAGAAGATCGATAGCGCGTGGGTTGCCACCGTACGGCTCGCCACGTGCAAGACCATCGGCGTCAGCTCGCCCGCGATCTTGTAGAGATTCGGGATCATCAGGAGGAGGCCCTGGGAGGCGGTGAAGCTCGTGGTCAGCGCCCCCGCCTGCAGGGAACCGTGAACGGCCCCCGCCGCGCCTCCCTCCGACTGCATCTCGAGGACCGTGGGCACGGTCCCGAAGAGATTGCGGCGGCCGCGCGCCGCCCATTCGTCGGCCAGCTCTCCCATGGGGGAAGCCGGTGTAATCGGGTAGATGGCGATGACTTCATTGAGGCGATAGGCAACCGATGCCACGGCTTGGTTGCCGTCAACGGTGACCCGCGCGCGGCTATGGGTCATCTGTTTAACTCCAGGTTCAGCGGTAATTGTGGCCATGAGGTCATGCTAGTGACCGCTCAGTCGGCAAGAAACCGGCGAAGGGGTGGGCCTTCGCCCTACCTGGAAGGGCGGGCTGCTCAGCATTGCGCGTCCCCCTCATCAGTGGATACCCACCGCCCCCGCCACGGAGGCGATCAGTTTGGCTGAATCGTAACCCACGCCGTCCTTGAACACCGTCTCGACCTTCTCGATCGAGTCGATTTCCTTGTCCGGAGCACCGTCGATCACCACCAGGTCGGCCCTCTTGCCCACGGCAACAGTCCCGATCTCGTTGTCCTCGTGAAGAAATCGCGCGCCGTTCTCGGTGGCGATATGAATCGCCTCGAGCGGCGTGAAGCCCGCGTCGACCAGGAGCTCGAGCTCGCGTTGATCGCCGAAACCGGCCAGCACACCGCCGTATCCCGTCGGGTCCTCGCCGGCGAGAAGCAAGCCACCCGCTTTGACGAAGGCTCGCTCGAAGGCCATCTCTTTGGCGAAGAGAGGCGCATAGGGGTTGCCTTTGCGTTCGGCCACCGTTGCCCGAACCGTCAGGTAGTCGACCCGGGCCGAGGGGGCCAACGCATCGAGAACTCGCTTCTCGAGCGGTGGCCGGTTGGCAACGAAGGTCTCGAACACCGGAAGCGTGGAGGTCACGGCTACGCCGTGCTGGACGAGATCCCGAATGAGCTTCCTCATCGGAGCGCTGTCGATGGCGGTCTCGGCCAGGGCCTTCCTGTTCTCCACCTGCGGAGGACAGACATCGGGCTTCTTGTGGGGATCGAACTCCGTGTCCACGAGCAGACCGTGCTCGAGATTGTCGATTCCCAGCGCGGCGGCCTCCTCGAAGCCGATCGAGCAGAGATGGCCGGTAATCTTCAGGCCCTTTGCGTGAGCCGCCGCGATCGCCGCCGCGAGCTCCGCGCGGGTGATGTGCATATACGCCTTGAACGAGGTCATGCCCTCAGTGGCCCAGTAATCGACCATGCGGCGCGCATCCTCGGGGCCCGTGAGCTCGTGCATGTTGGGCGTGAACGAGCCCGCGCCTTCGAGGTACGGGCCCGTCAGGTGCAGGTGTGGCCCCACCAGCTCGCCTGCATCGATGCGGCGCTTGAGCTCGATATCGGTATAGGGTTCGACGCTCCCGGTGGTTCGCAACGAGGTCACCCCGGCCGCGAGATAGAGGCGCGGAAAGCTGAAACCCATGTCACCGTAGAGAGCCGGTATCGCGGGACCGCGATCCGACGAGGCGAGGGGATAGAACAAGTGGTCGTGCATCCCGACGATTCCGGGAATCACGGTCTTGCCGGACAGATCGATGACCTTGGCATCCCGAGGAACGTCGACCGCCGAGGAATCTCCGAGGGCGGCGATCCTTCCCCCCCGAAGCAGAAGGGTCTGATCCTCCAGGGCGGCCGCCCCTGTTCCATCGATGACGCGAGCGTGGGTCAGGGCCACGACTGGAGCGTCGACGGAGACGAAGTCCATCACTCCGGGCGAGAGAGCCGCGGGGCCGGCAGGAGCGGCCATGCCCCACACCGGGAAGACGATCAACGCGATGACGAAAACGATCGATTGCCGCATGGTTTCTCCGATCTTTCGAGAGCTCGTTTCAGAATGATCGAAACAAGGCTAGCACCCGGCGCTTCAAGGAACCAGCTGAGGACCCCGGAGCTCGCAGCGCGGTCCTGGGCGCTCCGTGGCGTTGGTCGCCAACCAAGCCATACCTCCGTCTCTATCGCTCCCCGCCGGAGAATCGCCGCCCTCGCACGATGGCGCGCCAGACGGGAAGACTCCAAGCCAAGACGAGGGCCAGCGCGATGATCGATACGCTCCCCGCGCTCGGCGCCGCCTTGCCCAGCGCCGCCGCTATGGGGCGGATCACACCTCCCGCCCCGAGCAAGGTCGCGATCGCGACGACGATCCCCAAGCAGATGTTCGAAACCGTGCCGTTCAGCCCCGAGTCCCCGACGAGGCGGCGGTCATTGACCGCGAGCAGCAAGAAGATGGCCGCGACCGGCAGCAAGACTCCGTTCAGAGCTTGCGCCAACAAGATCACCGGAATCGGGTGGATCCCACTCGCTCCGAACCCTACGCCCACCGCCAGCACGCCAAGCCAAATCGAGCGGAAACGCCACGACCGGACCCCCCAGCGTGAGCTCCCCGGCACTCCATTGAAAAGGCCCCTCGCGGTCACCGCGGCGGCGAGGGGGGCGGTGATCGCCGAAGAGAGGCCGGCGGCCGCGAGGCCCAGGGCGAAGAGCACGCGGCCCCAGGCTCCCAGGCGCGCCGCCAGCACACCAGAGGCGGCCGCGAAACTGAACGGACCAGGAACGATCGTACCGGTGACCAGCACTCCCATGGAGATCAAGCCACCGAGGCCCACCGCTACCGCGAGCCCGAATCGAATGTCTCCCACCTTCTGCCCCGAGGCGATTCCAGATCCCATGAACAGGTTGTAGGGAACGACGGTCGTGCCCACGAGCCCGAGGATCAGGAGCCCCGCCCCCTTGGGTTGCGACGGGATCAATGCGCCGTGCAACAGAGCGCCCACGGAAGGGTGCAGGGCCACCGCTGTCCACAAGAAAGCCACTCCCATGATCGCCACCAGCACGCTCAGGAGCTCGGCCACCACGCGCGGAGGCCGGTTCCAGAGCAATGCGGCCGCCACCAGGCCCAAGAACGCGGTGACCAGCCATGATGGCCACGGGGCGAGAAGCCGCAAGCCGGCGACCGCTCCCAGAATGTTCCCCGCCTCGTAGGCCGCACAGCCGCCGACGATGGCGCCGAGGACCAGAATCAGCATCGCCGCCCCCCGCAGTCCCTCGGGATAGCGTTGGCGAAGCGCGGCGGCCAAGTCCCGCCCTCCCACCACGGTGAGGCGGGCCGCCGCTTCCTGAAGCACGAAGCAGGCTAGCGTCGAAAAGGTGAGCGCCCAAAGCAGGGCGAGCCCGAATCCGCAGCCCGCCGCGGCCGCGGTCGTCACGGTCCCGGGACCGATGAAGGCCGCGGCGATCACCGACCAGAAGAGAACGGCCAGGAGCTTCTTCACTCTGTCTCCCCTCCCCACCCGCCACCGCCCGGGGTCTCGATGATGAGACGGTCGCCCGCTACGAGGTCCCGGCCGTCGATCCCTTCGAGCGCCAGCTCGTTTCCGTTTCGATCGATGATGCGTTGCCTCCCCGGATGGCCAGCGCCTCCCCCATCCTGACCATACGGCCCGGAACGTCGGTGCTGCGCAAGCAGGGACAGCGAGACCGGCTCGAGGAAGAGGAGCTCGCGAATAGCGCCGTCGCCCCCGCGATATCTCCCTTCGCCTCCCGATCCACGGCGAATCGCGAATCGCTCGAGGCGCACGGGGTAGCGGAGCTCGAGAATTTCGGGGTCGGTGATGGCGGTATTCGTCATGTGGCTGTGTACCGCGCTCGCCCCTTCGAATCCAGGACCGGCGCCGCAGCCGCCGCAGATCGTTTCGTAGTAGCCGAATCGGTCGCTCCCAAAGAGGACGTTGTTCATCGTCCCTTGGCTACAAGCGACGAGACCGAGCGCCTTGAGCAGGGTATCCACCACGCGCTGACTCGTCTCGACGTTGCCGCCCACCACGGCCGGTGCTTTCCAGGGATCCGCCGGGAAGGCCGGGTTCAGCATTCCCGACGGCAGGTGAAGACGCACGGGCGCGAGCATCCCTTCGTTGAGAGGCAGGTCCTCTCCGACCAGGAGCCGCAAGACATAGAGGACCGCGCTCGTCGTCACCGCCGGCGGCGCGTTGAGGTTCCCCGGGTGGACTCCCGCCGACCCGCTGAAGTCGATCGAGGCGTGAGCATCGTCGACCTCGATTCTGACCACGATCGGCGAACCGTCGTCGAGCTCTTCCCGGGCCTCGAACCGGCCTCGGCCAACCCTGGTCAGAGTCCTTCGCATGCTCTCCTCGGCAAGCTCCGTCACCGCTTCGAGAAATGCGGAGACGGGCCCGCGGCCGTGCTCGCCGGCGAGCGCCGAGAGGGCTCGGACGCCCCGTTGATTCGCCGCCACGGCCGCTTTCAAGTCGGCGAGATTCTCCTCGGGAGCTCGGCTGGGGAAGGGGCCCACGCGCAGCTCGCGCTCGATCTCGTCCCAACATGGACGCCCATCTCGAATCACGAAGCGGGGCGCGAACACGACGCCCTCTTCCGCCAGGCAGCGCGCCGCGGGGGGCATCGAGCCCGGCTGCATCCCCCCGAGCTCGGCATGATGCGCCCGGCTCGCGGCGTAGGCGAGAAGCTCCGGACCGTCATTACCCGACACATAGATCGGAGTGATCACCGTAACGTCGGGAAGGTGGGAGCCTCCGTACGCCGGATGATTGGTGAGGGCCACGTCGCCCGGCTCGAGATCGAGGGCCCGCGCCACCTCCCGCACGCACAGGCCGAGAGCGCCGAGATGCACGGGAATGTGAGGCGCGCTCACCACCAAGCGTCCTCGAGCGTCGAGAAGCGCGCAGGAGAAGTCGAGCCGCTCCTTGACGTTGGTCGACAACGCCGTCCGCTGCAGC
>JBJKRB010000081.1:0-2778 GCA_046704885.1 Thermoanaerobaculia bacterium
AGCGGCAATCCCAAGGAACGGTATTTCTCGGACGGACTCTCGGAAGACCTCATCATCGCCCTCAATCAGTACCCGAAGCTCAAGGTCATCGGCCGCGACTCTTCCTTCCAAATGCGTGACAGCAAGCTGAGCAGCAAGGCGATCGGAGCGAAGCTCGGCGTCGCGCACCTGCTCGAAGGAAGCGTCAGCCGCGCCGGCGACGAGGTGCGGATCCGCGCCGAGCTGGTCAACGCCGCCGACGGGACCACACTCTGGTCGCACCACTACGACCGCCCCTACAAAGACCTCTTCGCCCTTCAGGATGACATCACCAAGGCCGTCGCCTCGGCGCTCGAGGCAAAGCTGCTCGCGCCCGGAAGCGGCAGCGCGGTTGCTCAGAGCGATCGCCCGCCAAGTGGAAACCTGGAGGCTTACAACGCCTATCTGCAAGGCAATTTCTACTTCAATCGCCTCGATCAGAAGAGCTTCCGCAAGGCGATCAGCTACTACCAGAAAGCAGTCACCATCGACCCCGGGTACGTCGCCGCGTACGCCGCCCTCTCCTCCACTTGGTCACGCCTGGCCGCAGGATTCCTCTCTGGTACTGACAAGCAGAAAGCCTTCCTAGCGTCACAGCAGGCCGCAAGGAAGGCCCTGAGCATCGATGCAGACTCGGCGGCCGCACATCGGGTGCTGGGGTCCCTTTACTTGTATCAACTGCGCTTCAAGAAGGCGTGGCGCGAGTTGCACCAAGCGTTCGAACTTGCTCCAAACGACAAGCGGGTTGAAAGAGATTTTGCCAGGGGACTTGCCACGAGAGGCCAGGTGCACGCCGCAATCGGCTATATGGACTCGGCTCTGAAAGCGAATCCGCTGAACGCCCTGGATCACTACTACTTGTCTCGCTACCTGCTGTCCATCGGCGACCTCAGCAAGGCAAAGCAACAAATATTGCGCGCCATCGAGCTACAACCCATGGGATTCGCCTTCTACGTTCAACTTGCCTTTACAGATATCGCGGAAGGAGATTCGAAAGCCGCCGTTGCGGCTGCCGAGAAAGCGAGCGACCCTGGCATACGGGCGTGGGGCGAGGCGACGGCTTACGTGGCGGCAGGGGATCGCCAACGCGCGGATGCCGCCTTGCGACGACTCGTCTCGACGCAGTCGGAGCGCATGGCCTACCAGGTTGCGGAAGTCTACGCCTATCGCAAGCAGCCCGGCGAGGCTTTTTCTTGGCTGGACCGCGCCTGGCGCCAGCGCGACGGCGGCATAAGTGGGCTTCTCTTCGATCGTTTCATGCGCCCCTATTGGCATGATCCCCGTTTCGCCGCCTTCTGCCGCAAGGTCGGGCTGCTGGTTCCATCGCCCAGCTCCAACCAGCGGTCTCCCTAGAGACTCGATCAGCGTACTGAGCTACTATTCTTCCCAGGAAGGTGTGCTCAAAGCAATGTGCAACCGTTTGAGGCTAAGGCGGTTCTCTACCGAGGCGACGCTACGGGATCGCCAGAGGTGATTTGATGACTCTCGCAGCCGGTGCCCGTCTCGGGCCGTACGAGATTCTCGGCCCCCTTGGGGCAGGTGGCATGGGTGAGGTCTACCGAGCGCGGGACACGAAACTCGGCCGCGAGGTGGCGATCAAGGTCCTGCCCGAGGAGCTGGCGAGCGACTCCGAGCGACTTGCCAGATTCGAGCGCGAGGCGCGCCTCCTGGCCTCCCTCCACCACCCCTACATCCTCTCGATCCACGACTTCGGGCGCGAGCACGGCACGAGCTATGCCGCGACCGAGCTCCTCGAGGGGGAAACGCTCCACTCGAGGCTCGCCAAGGGCCCCCTGCCGATCTCGAAGACGGTCGAGTACTCCAAGCAGATCGCCCAGGGGCTCTCCGCCGCCCACGCCAAGGGAATCGTGCACCGGGACTTGAAGCCCGAAAACTTGTTCATCACCAAGGACGGCGGGGTCAAGATCCTCGACTTCGGCCTGGCGCGGCGTTCGTATCCGACTGTAATGCAAGGAGGAGACGATCTACCAACTTTGGCCGCGGATTCTTCGCTCGGAGAGCTCCGCACCGCCGAGGGCGTGGTGCTGGGGACCGTGGGCTACATGTCCCCCGAGCAGGTGCGCGGGGAAGCCGCCGATGCAAGAAGCGATATCTTCTCCTTCGGCGCCGTCTGCTACGAGATGCTGACCGGCGAGCGCGCCTTCCGTCGCGACTCGGCGCTCGAAACCCTGGCCGCCATCGCCCGCGACGCCCCGCCCGCGATGGACTCGAGCGGCCGTCCCGTCCCCGCCCCTTTGGAGCACGTCGTCCTTCGCTGCCTCGAGAAGAGCCCTGACGACCGGTTCCAGACCGCGAGAGACCTCGTCTTCGCCCTGGAGGAGGCTGGCCAGGCCTCGGATGCGCCCTCGAAGGCAGCACCTGCGCTGTCCACTTCCCCCAAGCGGCCCAAGAGGGCGCTCCTGGCCCTGCTGGTGGTCGTAGTGATCGCAGGCGGAGTCGTCGCCCTCGTTTGGCACCGCGCCAGCTCGGTCGCAAGGCAGAAGCAAACGGTCGGCACGACTCCTGCCGCCGCGTCAGGGCTATCCACTCCACCCCCCGCTTCTCCGGCGCCACCTGCATCGCCGCAGACCATCCCCTCCAAGTCGATCGCCGTCCTCCCCTTCGCCAACGAGAGCGGCAATCCCAAGGAACGGTATTTCTCGGACGGACTCTCGGAAGACCTCATCATCGCCCTCAATCAGTACCCGAAGCTCAAGGTCATCGGCCGCGACTCTTCCTTCCAAATGCGTGACAGCAAGC
>JBJKRB010000082.1:0-74710 GCA_046704885.1 Thermoanaerobaculia bacterium
CCCTTCATCTTTCCGACTCGCTCGGGAGACGAGCTGGCGGGATGGGAGGTCGACCTGGGGCTCTGGATGTACGACCGGTTGACTCGCGCCAGCGACCATCACCGGCACCTGACCGAGACGGAGCTCGGGGAGCTCGCCCCTGGTCTCGACCTCGAGAATCTCGACCGGGCGATGGCCTATCACGACGCCATGACGGACGACGCGAGACTCACACTGGCGGTGGCCGCCACTGGCGCCGCCTACGGCGGACAGGTACTCACCCGGGTCGAGGCGATCGCTCCACGCCGTGACGCCAACGGCCGCCTCACGGGCATGGTGGCTCGCGACCTCGAGCGCGACCGCGACCTCAGCATCGAGGCGGCCCTCGTGGTCAACGCCTCGGGAGTATGGGTGGATGAGGTGCGCGCTCTGTTCGGGCACGAGACCCGGCGTCTGCGCCCGTCCCGCGGCACCCATTTGATCTTCGATCGCGCTCGCCTGCCGGTTCGCGCCGCGCTCACCCTACCCTCGCCAGACGACGCAAGGCCGGTCTTCGTGGTGCCCCATCCGGAGGGCGTACTGGTGGGAACCACCGAACTCTTCCACGACGGTCCGCTCGACGATCCGCGTCCCACCGTGGCCGAGGTCGACTACCTCCTGCGCACGATCGTCCACCACTTCCCCGAGCGCCAGCTCGAGAGCAGCGACGTAGTCGGGGCCTTCGCCGGTCTCCGCCCCATCCTCGATAGCCACAGCGACGACCCGTCCGAGGCAAGCCGGGAAGAAGCCGTGTGGGTGGAGGACGGCCTCATGACCGTGGCAGGCGGCAAGCTCACCACCTGGCGCTCGACCGCCGAGGAGGCGGTCGATGAGGCGCTGAAGGTCTTGCCCGAGGATCGGGCGAAACGCGCTTCCCCGTGCTACACCGCGGGAACTCCCCTCGTCGGCCTCGCCCCCCAGGGCCTGGACCGCGACTTGAGCACGGCCCAGCCGGATCTGTCTCCAGAGATCGCCGGCGCCTGGAAACGGCGGCTGCGCGGGGGAGCGTGGGCGGCGCTCGAAATGGTGCATGACCCATCCGAGCTGGCGCCTCTGATCGACGGTAGCGATGTCACGCTCGCCGAGCTCCGGGCCCACCTCCGCTATGGCGCGGTGGTCCACCTCGAAGATCTTCTGCTGCGCCGCCTCCGTATCGGGATGTGGAACCCATCTCTCGCTCGTGAGCTCGCCCCTCTACTCCTACCGCTGACCCACGATGAGCTCGGGTGGACGAGCTCGCGCTGGGATCGCGAGCTCGGGGCGTTCCTCGAGGCGGTCGATGCTTGGAGCCCGCTAAGGGCCTAGTCGTCTTCGGGATCGGCGCCGGCGCGCAGGCTCGTGCGGAGAAATCGAGCCAGGCGGCGAAGATAGCGGGCGCCTCCGTGCCGGTGTACGTCGTTGTGGCCGGCACGAGCAACGAGGTAGAGCTCCTTGGGAGGCGTCGCCGCCTCGAACAGGCGCTCGCCGAGGCGAGAGGGGACGGTGCCATCCGCGGTCCCGTGGATGAAGAGCTTCGGCATCGTGACCTCGCCGATCTTCTCGATGCTCCGGAACTGATTGCGCGCCGCCAGATGGAGCGGCAGGGTGGGCATGATGGCCTTCACCTCGTCGCGCATCTGGGTGAAGGTCGACTGCACGATCAGACCCGCCGCGGCACAGTCGCGGGCCGCGTCGACGGCCACGGCCCCGCCCAGAGAGTGGCCGAAGAGGACAATCGAACCGGGCGCCTGGGCGAGCTCGCCGGTGAGCAGCCCCCACGCTGCCCGCGCATCGCGATACAGACCTCGTTCACTCGGCTGGCCAGAGCTTCTCCCGTAGCCGCGATAGTCGAAGGCGAAGATGTTGACGCGCAGCCTTCGCAAGTGGCGAAAGATGCCGATCTGATGCGCGATGTTGCCGCTGTTGCCGTGGAAGTAGAGAATCGTGCCTCGCGCCCGCGGACGCGGCATCCACCAACCGTGCAGCTCGACGCCATCGCTGCTCTCGAACCACACGTCTTCGGCGCTGAGACCGAAAGCGCCGGGGTCCCATATGCCGTTGGGATAGCGATCCGGCAAGAAGGTACGTTGCGCCTGAAAGCGATGGCGCAGGTAGCCGAGCGCCCCCAGGCCGCTAGCGAGAGCGGCTACCGACGGGACTCCAACTCCCAGCGCCAAACGCGAAAGCTTGCTTTCTTCGCTCACATCGGTCTCCGGTTTCCTGCCTTCTAGAGAAAATCGCCTCGACCCCTCGCTCTATTCCTCCCCATCACTCAGAATGGGCCTCCCATCTCGCTCATCAGGGGCCGTGTCTTGACCGCTAGGCCCACTCCATCGCCCAAAGGCAAGAGCACTGAAGCAAGCTGGGGATGACTCATGAGGTAGCCGTTGAAGGCACGGATCGCGTCGCCCGCCGCGTCATCTTCGTCGGGGGGCTCGGCGATCGTTCCCTTCCATAACAGATTGTCGATCGCGATCAAACCGCCATCGGTGAGCAAGGGAAGGCTCAGATCGAGATAACGACGGTACTCGGTCTTTACGGCGTCGATGTAGACGAGATCGAAAGGGCCCTGAAGCGTCGGGAGGACCTCGAGAGCGGCGCCATTCATCATCTCGATCCGTTCTGCGACACCCGCCCTCTCCAGGTAGCCGCGGGCCAGGGCCTGGCGCTCGGCGTCGGGGTCGATGGTCAAGACCTGACCCTCGGCGCTCCCGCGCGCCAAGGCTAGCGTGCCGTAGCCGATCGCCGTCCCGATCTCGAGAAGGCGCCGGGCTGGCCGCGCTCGAGCGAGGATCTCCAGCAGGCGGGCAACCTCTGGATCCGAGATCGGCACCTCATGCTCCCTAGCATAGGCTTCCATCTCGGTAGCGATCGCGTCACGCGCGGGAAGAAGGCGTTCGAGGTAAGACGCCTGCGCCGTGCGCAGAATCGCATCCAACCGGCCTTTCATCGCTCGGCCGCGCCCTCTTCCGGGCTCGAGCCAGGCGCCAGAGCCAGGGCGCTGAGGGCGATCGAACGATCCGCCCCCCGGTCGCGCGCGACGATCTTGAAATTGGTCCTGAAATCGAGAACGCAGCGACCATTGGCGTCGGGCTCTATTGGGTAGTGCACCCACTGCAACCCCTGCCCCGAAACGCTCACCTCGGGCCCTTTGCAGGTACTGTCGATGAAGAGCGTCGGCGCCGTCGAGCTTCCATTGAAAACCATCTCCTCACTGCCGGGTGTCGGGGTCGGGATTTCGAACCCGACGAGCAGGTCGGCGGCGCCGGTGAGACGCCCGACGTCGAGCTCCCCCTTTCCCAAGAGCCAGCGTCGCGCCAGAATCTGACGGTCGCTTCCGGCCTCCGGGTTGCCCCAATCCCCGACAAAGTTGAAGCTGGCCCGATTGCGGTCGGGGGCCGGGACTTCGACCAGGGCGGCCAGATACTCATCGCGTCCAACGGGCTCTCCTCCCGACAGGCTCCAGCGCCGGCCGCTCTTGTCATAGAGCCCAACCGTCAGGCGATAGCTGCCTGCGGCGAGTGGAGGACCGAGAGCCGATTGATAGAGCTCGACTTCATCGTCGATCTCCTGGCCGACCCGCCAGGAAGCGGGTAAGGGGTGATCGAAGGTGCGCGCGACCTCGCCGGGACCCGAGAGCAAATGGACGAAGACCGTGACCGGCCCGGCGGCACCTGTGAGCGGCACCCGGGGGACCCACTTGATCTCTAGCTTGGTGAACCCCGGGTAGGGGAGAACGAGCCTCGCCGGTTGCGCGGAAAACTTCGCCACCGGCCGTTCTCGGGACGAGCACGCCGCCACCCAGAGGAGGCAACAAGAAAGCAGGAGGAGGGATCGCCTCACTCCAGCTGCTCCTCGCTGCTCGCCGACGGGGCGGGGCGATAGGTCGCCGCGCACCATGGGCCTTCCCAGACCGTGACCTCCACCAGGTCCGCGTCCGGCAGGGCGCGCGCCAGCTCCTCGAAGAACCAGCGGGCGACTCGTTCCGTAGTGGGGCTCTCGCGGTCGAAGGGCGGCACGCGGTTGAGGTCTCGATGATCGAGACGGGAGGCGAGTCCGGTCAAGGCCTTTCGCAACACGACGAAATCGAAGCCCATGCCTTCCTCGTCAAGCTCCCCTGCGCGCACCTGCGCCTCGACGATCCAGCTGTGGCCGTGGCTCTCCTCGGGTGAACCCTTGTAGGAGAGGAGGTGGTGAGCGGCGTCGAAAGCCGCCTTGGCACGCAAGCGATACTCGGGCACGGCTTCAAATACTACAGCAGAGGTGCGGCGACCCCGATGCTGGTTCTCTCGACAGAGACAGCTGCTAAACTTTCGCTCACGTACGCCGCGGAGAGCTCCGCCCGGGGGTAAATGGGCCGGCCAGGGCCGCTCCCGATTCGCACGATTCCTCCGTCACCCAAATCCCATGGGCCTCGACCTCCACACGATCCTCTTGCTGGCGATCCTCGCCTTCGCGATCCTCGCGTTCGCACGCGAATGGCTCCCGATCGACGTGGTGGCTCTGACTTGCCTCGCGTTGCTCCTGCTCTTCGACTTGATCACGCCAGCGGAAGCGGTCTCCGGGTTCAGCAACGTGGCGGTCATCACGGTCATGATGATGTTCATCCTGGCCGAGAGCCTGGTCCAGAGCGGACTGATCTCCAAGCTCGGCTACCAGATCACCCACCGGAGCGGCTCATCGCGCTGGACCGCCTCGATTCTGCTCCTCGTGGTGACCTCGGTGCTCTCGGCCTTCGTGAACAACACCGCGGCGGTCAGCGTCTCCATCCCGGTCGCGCTGCACCTATCGCGCGAGTACCGCTTCAGCCCATCGAAGCTCTTGATGCCCTTGTCCTTCGCCGCGATCTTTGGCGGAACCTGCACCCTGATCGGGACCTCGACCAATCTGCTGGTGAGCTCGCTCGCCGCCGAGCACGGCCTACGAAGCTTTTCGATGTTCGAGTTCCTCGGGCTGGGATCGATTCTCTTGGGGATCGGGTTGGTCTACACCATCGCCGTACCGATGCGCCTTCTCCCCTCGCGCTCACCCATCGCCAGCCTTACTCGCAAGTACCACCTCACCGGGTACCTGACCGAGTTGCGAGTGCCTCCGACCTCCAAGCTCATCGGCAGGACGGTCATCGAGGAGCAGCTCTCGGGACGATTCGAGATGAATGTCCTCGAGATCATCCGCGGCCAGAGAAAGATCTCGATCGACCTGCGTCATACCCCCATCGAGCCCGACGACATCTTGCTCGTGCGCGGGGCGATGGAGGCGATCCTCTCGTTCAAGGAACAGAACGGCCTTCTTCTCCTCACCGACGTCAAGCTTCGTGACAAGGACCTCAGCGACGAGAACACGGTGTTGGTGGAGGTCCAGGTCTCGCCGACGTCGCGCCTGTTGGCCGAGACCCTGAAATCGATCGACTTCCGCAAGTCCTTCGGCTGTTTCGTGCTCGCCTTGAACCGGACTGGAGAGCTGATTCGCGACAAGGTCGCCTCGATACCGATCAAGCCCTGGGATACCCTTCTGGTCTTCGGTCAACGCTCCCGAGTCGAGGCTCTCTATAAGCTGGAGGACTTCGTCCCCTTGGGCGAGCTCGACTTGCAGATTCACCTCGCGCCCCGCTGGTGGATCAGCGCCCTGGCCATCCCGCTCGCGGTGGTGCTCGCGGCGCTCGGCGTCATGTCGATCCTCAAGGCCTCGATCCTGGCGGTCGTCGTCCTCCTCATCTCTCGACGGTTGGGGATTCAGCAGGCCTATCGCGCCATCGATTGGTCGGTGATCTTCCTCCTGGCCGCGATCCTGCCGCTGGGAATCGCGATGGAGAAGACCGGGCTCGATGCGTCGATCGGGCATTGGATCGGGATGGTCGGCCACCATGGGGGTCCGACTATGGTCCTAGCGGCGATCTACCTCGCCACCGCGATCCTCACCTCGGTGTTCTCGAACGGCGCGACCGCGGTTCTGATGGTGCCGATCGCCCTCACCGCCGCCGCCCAACTGGGAGTCGATCCGAAGCCGCTCTTGATGGCGGTGACCTTCGCGGCCTCGACCAGTTTCATCACTCCCATGGGCTATCAGACCAACGCCATGGTCTACGGCCCCGGCAACTACCGATTCAGCGACTACGCCCGTTTCGGAGCGCCGTTGAGCCTCCTCTTTCTTATTGTCTCGACCCTGCTGATTCCCGTCTTCTGGCCTTTCTGAAGAGGGTGCCAGGGACGGGCCTCCCCGGGCTCAGGAGAGGAGCTGCTCGAGGTGCGCGGTCACCATCTCCAGGGCGGCTTCGTTCTCGCCGCCTTCGGGCACGATCACGTCCGCCCAGCGCTTTGAGGGCTCGACGAACTCGAGATGCATCGGGCGCACGGTCGCGAGGTACTGGCGCAGCACATCCTCGAGCGCCCGGCCCCGCTCGTCCAGGTCGCGGCGAATGCGCCGGGCGAGGCGAACGTCGGCGTCGGTGTCGACGTAGATCTTGAGGTCGAGGAGATCGCGCAGAACGGGTTCGGCGAAGAGCAGGATCCCCTCGACCAAGATCACCTGCTGAGGCTCGACGTGGCGGGTCTCAGTCATGCGGCGATGACGCACGAAGTCGTAGATCGGGGCTTCGATCGGCCTCCTCTCCTTGAGCGTGGCGATCTGGGAGATCAAGAGGGCATGATCGAGCGCGTCCGGGTGATCGAAATTGTGCCGCAAGAGCTCGGATTGGTCCTTCCAATCGATGTCGAGGTAGTAGCTATCCTGCGCGATGAAGGCGATGCGCGACGCTCCGATTCGCCTGAGGAGCGCCTCGGCCACTGTCGTCTTCCCCGACCCTGTCCCTCCCGCGACTCCCACCGCCACCGGTTTTCTCATTGCGCTCCTCTTCGATCGCCCGCCGCGGTCGTCAAGTCCAGAGATCGGCGGGATGCGCGATCCCCAGAACCTTCATGTAGGCCGAGAGCTGGCCCCGATGATGCGCTTCGTGTTCGATCATCACCCAGAACATCTCCTCGACGGTCGCTTCGAGGCCCGAGAGCGGATGCCTGACCATCCGCCGGATCGCTTCCGCCGGAATCTCGGCGAGTCGCGAGCAGCTCTGCGATTCCACCTCGCGCCACCGTTGGAGACCCGCCGCGAAGCTCGTGCCGTAGCGCTCGTCGGCGGCCGCCCGAACGTTTGGCTCGCGGAACGCCTCGACCCGATCCCCCAGCTCGAGGCCGCCCAGACCAAAGGGATCGTAGCTCTCCCCCCCGGCAGCGCTAGTCAACAGGCGCACCCAGAAGCGTTCGGCCTGAATCAAGTGCCGGAGCAGATCGCCGCAGCCGAACTCCCGCTCCCCCGGCCGCCACGGGAAGACCTCCTCAGGCAGGGCGGCGAAGAGCTTCCTCGTCCAGCCACGCTGACGCCTGAAGTGGGAGAGAAAATCCTCTGACCATTCCATCTGTCGGGATTCTACGTCAGCCGCGCCGGGGTCCTCGCCGCTCACAGCAACCGGAGGAGCTCCGGCAGGTCATGGATCGAGACGTCGGGCTCGGGACCACCCCCGTCCTCACTCTCCAGCCATACCGTCGTCAACCCCGCGGCGCGTCCCGCCGCCACGTCCATGGAACGCCGGTCCCCCACCATCATCGCACGCGAGGGAGCGACACCCAGCTCCGCCAAGGCGCTGCGAAGCATCGCCGGAGAGGGCTTGCGTGAGCCCTCGTCGTAGCTGAAGTGACTCGTGGCGAAGGGTTCCAGCAAGCCGTAGCGGGCCAGAATGGCCTGGTAGAGGCGCCCGGGAAGTGGCACGTTCGAGACAATCCCGAGCGCGATCTTCCTTCCGGCGAGCGTGCTCACCACCGGTCGCGCGCTCGGCATCGCCTCAATCTGCTCAGCATAGGGGCCAAACCAGGCGCCGAGGAGGGTTAGATCGTGGCTGCGTATCCCGAGCCCATGGCGCAAGCGCTTGAGATGCGGCCTCCAGTCAGCCTCGCGCCCCAGCTGATAGCGCTGCGAGTACTGCTGCCGCCAGGGGGCGAACAGCAGCTCATCCAAGTCCTCGAGGTCCACTCTCGCCCCTCGCTGCTTGAGATAAGCGAGAAGCGCCTGTCGCCCGCGCCAGTCCAGCTTGCCCTCGGGAAGGCTCGCGGCATTGGCCATGTCGAGGAGAACCCCGCCCATGTCGAAGAGGACGGCCTTGTAGCCCAGTTGATCCATCATCGCTGGCAACCCGGGCAGTAGAAGCTGGCACGACCGCTTTGGACGATCCGCCGCACCGGGCGGGCGCAGCGCGGGCACGGTTCCCCGTCGCGTCCATAGACAGCCAGCGAAACCTGGAAGTAGCCGCTGTTACCGGCACCGTCGGTGAAATCGTTAAGCGTCGTCCCTCCCTCCTCGATCGCCTGGATCAGGACCTCCCGGATCGCGCGGGCAAGCTCCACCCAACTCTGCCTCGAGATTCGCGCCACGCTGCGCCGGGGATGAATCCCCGCACGATACAGCGATTCCGTCGCGTAGATGTTACCCAAGCCGACCACGGCCCGGCTGTCCATCAGGAACGACTTGATCGGCGCCTTGCGGCCCGCAGCGCGCGAGGCGAGAGCTGGACCCGAGAGATCGGGACCCAGGGGCTCGACGCCCAGAGCGGAGAAATGTCGATCTTGCTCCATGCTCTCGCTCGCAGCCGCGAACACCAGCCCGAAGCGACGCGGGTCCCTGAGGCGCAGCCGCTCGTCGCCATCCAGGAAGAAGGCGACGTGCTCATGCGCCTCCTGTGGTTCCCCGGCCGCCACCAAGGTCAATCTTCCGCTCATCCCCAAGTGGATGACGAGCGTGCTGTTCGCCTCGACGTCGATCAAGAGGTACTTGGCGCGCCGCCGGAGACCGCCAATCCGGCGACCGGAGAGGCGCGCCGCGAGTTGCTTTGGCCGAACCGGCTCGCGCAAGCGGGCGTCGTACACCGCGGTGCGCTCGATTCGTCTGCCCATCAAGCGCCGCTCCAGGCTGCGGCGCAGGACTTCGACCTCCGGGAGCTCGGGCATAGCGGGCATTGTAGCGTCCCTCGCCCGCTGGACCACGACAGAGGCGTCAATCCGCCCTGAGCCGCCTTCCCGTGGAAGAGCGAGGCCCGCTTCGAGTACTCTCTGCGGATGCCGATTCCGCACTCCGGAGAGATGGCAGCCCTCGGCACCGCGGCCTGCTGGACACTCACCGCTCTCGCCTTCGAGGGTGCGACGCGAAGAGCGGGATCCCTGTCCGTGAACCTCATTCGGCTCGTGATCGCGCTGCCTCTGCTCTGCGGCGCCGCACTCCTCGTCCGCGGCGTGGCTCTCCCCTGGGACGCAGCACCCAGAACCTGGGGCTGGCTCGCCCTCTCCGGACTGATCGGTTTCGCCTTCGGTGACTTCTGCCTCTTCCGTTCGCTCGTGCTGATTGGTCCGCGCCTAGCCACGCTGGTCATGTCTCTCGTTCCCCCACTCACCGCTCTCGCCAGCTGGATGATCCTCGGTGAGGTCCTTACGCCGCGCGAGCTCCTCGGCATGGGCCTCACCGTCATCGGCATCTTCTGGGCGGTCGAGGAGAGGAGGCGGATCGCACGGCGAGTCCAGATCTCCCGCCCCTGGCTGGGGCTCACGCTGGCCCTGGGCGGCGCCGTCGGCCAAGCCGTGGGCCTGGTGCTGAGCAAGCTCGGCATGGGCACATACAGCGCCATCGCCTCGACGCAGATCCGGGTTGCCGCCGGAGTCGTCGGATACCTGTTGATCTTCACGGTGCTCCACCGTTGGACGCGCCTGCGTTCCGCGGCAAGCGACCCAAAGGCACTGAAGCTCACCGCGGTGGGGGCGTTCTTCGGCCCCTTCCTGGGCGTCTCTCTCTCCCTCTATGCCGTACAGCACACACTCGCCGGCGTCGCCGCCAGCATCATGGCGACAACGCCCATCCTGATCATCCCGGTGGTCGTCGTAACAGGGCGAGACCGCGTCGGCTGGGGCGGGATCGGAGGCGCCGTTCTCGCCGTCGCCGGCGTCTTCATCCTCTTTTCCTGAGCCGCGCCGGACACCGATCGCTTGCCCGGGATTGACATTTCCACAGAAAGGGCGTAAATAAGGCGTATGTCCAGTCAAGCACGCCTCCCGCTCTTCCCTATTCCTCCGGTTCTAGGCCGGCCGGACCCCGACGCTGAAGCGGTGCGCGCCAATGCGGACGTGGAGTATCGCGAGCTGGCCATCCGCGGCCTGCTCAATCGCTGCACCAGCCCCCGCCTACCCTTCTCCTGGACCATCAATCCGTATCGCGGCTGCGAGTTCGCCTGCACCTACTGCTATGCGCGCTACACCCACGGCTACTTCGATCTCCACCGCTGGGAGGACTTCGAACAAAAGATCTTTGTCAAGCAAGATGCCTCCGAAGCTCTCGAGCGTCAGCTGCGGCGCGCCGCATTCCAGGGTCAGCCCATCGCGATCGGGACCGCCACGGATCCGTACCAGCCGGCGGAGCGTCACTTTCGGGTAACGCGCTCGCTACTTGCCGTCTTCCAACGGGTCGAGGGGCTCGAAATCTCGATTACCACCAAGTCGCCACTGATCCTGCGAGATCTCGATCTTCTCGCCGAGCTCGACCGGCGGCATTCGATATCCATCAACATCAGCATCACCACCGTGGACGCGGCCCTGGCGCGCCGCCTCGAGCCTCGAGCCCCTACGCCCGCTGCCCGATTGCGCACCGTCGCCAAGCTGGCGCTCCAGGGGCTCACGGTGAGCGTCTACGTGATGCCGGTCCTGCCCGAGATCAACGACGACCGAGACAAGCTTCTCCCCCTCTTCGAGCAAGCGGTCGAGGCGGGGGCCCAGGACCTCGTCGCCGCTCCTCTCTTCCTTCGCCCCGCCGCCCGTCAGCGCTTCCTCCCCTGGCTGCGGAGTGAGATCCCAAGCCTCTCCGATCGCTATCGACGGCTCTATGGCCGACGCGACTACCTCAATCAGCGCGAGCGCGATCGCCTTCTCGCGCCGTTCCGGCGACTTCGGATCGAGTTCGGATTACCGCGCCCATTCCCCGGCAGAGGCTGAGGAGCGCCGCGTTCAAAGATCAGCGGGAGCTAGGAGGGTTCCCGTCGCCAACGCCACGATCAGACGGGTGAGAGCCGTGTCGGGCTCGCTCGAGTCTCCCTTGAGCGCCTGCTCGGTCTCGAGGACCAACGCTGGGAGACGGGGGAAGACGGCGTCCGGAAGCCGACTGGCGGCCAGATAGGCACGGTGCAGACGGTACGGATGGATGCCAGCGAGAGGATTCGGGATCCCCTCCTCCGGCGGCGTGGCCAGCGTCTCGGCGAACCGGGCCTTGAAGCGCGGATAGCTCCCGACACCGGATGGAATGTTCTTCCAGCGCATCATTCCGGCGAGGGCTACAAGATGACGGGAAAACGCTGCCAACAGCGAGAAGAAAGACAAGCGCGCGGCAAGCGGGTCCGAGGCCGAGGCCAAGTATCGGCGATAGCGAGCCACGGCTTGCCCTGGATCGCCCGCTCCGATCGCATCGAGGATCTGCCACACGTCCTCTTCGCCGCGGTCTCCCACCGAGCGCTGGACGTCGTCGAGCGAGATCCGGGCCCCACCCGAGATATCCGCCAGCTTGCGGTACTCAGCCGCGAAGCGCGAGGTGGAGTCCGCGTCCGCCAGGGCCGATCGTCCTCCTTCCTGCCGCAGGGTGCGCCGGGCCAGCTCGGCGAGCGCCTCCCTGCTGATCTTCGTCCCGGTCTCGTTTTCGAGCTCGGCCTGGAGCGCCCCGAGTCCCTGCCAAGCTCCTCCGCGCTCGGCGGTGACCGCGGCGAGCTCGATCAGCGCTCGCCGCTCACGCAGCGTCTCGACGAGAGGATGATCGAGCTCCGCGTGGCTCTCGGCAAGAATCAAGGCGTGTCCCTGCGGCAACCCGCGTTCGACGATCGAGGCGAGCTCCGCCAGGTCCGTCGCGACCCAGCCCTCGATGCCCGCCGCACGGGTGACCTCGAGCAAGCGCGCCAGCTCACCACGCAAGGACTCCCTCTCCGCCTTCTTGCGCCGCCGACGGCCACCGCTCAGGGCCCAGTCGGGAAGGATGGCGAGCGCCTCCGACGGCGAGCCCTGTGTGGGGTCGACACCGAAAAGCCGCAAGGCTTCGAGCAGCCGCCCCCCGGCCTCCGCCTGGCGCTCGCTCAAGTCGCTGCCCTCGCCGACCGGCAGCGCCGCCGCCACCTCGTCGACCAGCTCGGCAGCCGCCTGGCGATCAGCGACGACGCCGCTGTCGGTAACCAAAGTAATCTTCCCCGGTTCGAAGAGCGAATAGGTCCTGAGGTCGGCAAGCAACGGTAGAAGCCCGGCGGGGCGATGGTGGCGAGAGATCGAGGCGCCCGATGAGGCCGCGAGAGCCTCCCCCAGACGCTCCGCCGACGGACCGGCGAGAACCTGGTCACCAACAACGAGATAGACGGACGAGGGGGCGCCTGCCGCGATCTCTTCCAGAGCACGCTCGAGCTGCTCCTCGCCAGAGCTCAAAGTCGGTTCTCCCTCGTCGACGGGTGTAGGCGAAGCGGGGACCGAGAAGCGCCCGTCGAGCAACCGGTCCCGCGCGGAGGCTGGCGACGCGAGTGACTCTAGAGATCGTCTCCCGCTAGAGCGACCTCTCCTTCGTCGATAACGGGCCAGACCGGAGCGGGGCGCACTCCCAATTCGGCCGAAGACATGTTCTCCTCCTCGAGGTCGAGCTCGACGGCACCCCAAGCGCCACATTGATCACAGCGATCCTGCCACTCGCTGTATCGCCGCCGGCACTGGCTGCAGATGAACTCGGCGACGTTGATCCCGGCTTCTTCGATGCAGCGCAGGTAGGCATCGACCGCCTTGCGCATCTCTCCCCGCCGCTCGTGGATGCGACCGATCAGATAGTGGAAGGTGCGTGAGTGCTCGAGACGTTCGGCAAGCCCGGTGAAGACCTTCAGCGCCTCTTCGTGCATCTCCAATCGGTAGTAGAGACGGCCGAGGAAGAAGCGCGGGAAAAGATCGTTGTCGGCTTCGCTGATCAGAGACCGAAGGTTCTCGATCGCGGCCGGCGGATCGTTGCGATCGATGTAATGATCCTCGATCCTCTGCAGGAAGACGGGATTGCCCGTGTTTTCGTAGCCCCGGCGCCACTCCACGACCGCTTGCTCCTCGCTCCCGGCGTTGAGCTCCGCCTCGCCCAGCATGATGGCGGCGGGAACGAAGCCGGGCTCGGCACCCAGGATCTCCCGGAAAACGGCCTTCGCCTCGTCGAAGCGGTCCGCCTCGAGGAGCTCGACACCACCCTGGTAGCGCAGCCCCCTGGCGACGCGCAGCTCTCGCTCCTCGAGCTCGTCGTCATCGCTCACCAAGGAGGCGATCCGCTCCTGCAATTTGCGCGCGTCCGACCAGTCGCGCTGGGCCAGAGCCTGATTCCGTCTCCGCCGCAGGATTGAGAGCCCGAGCCCAGGAAAGTCGCGCAAGATGCGATCTTGAATCTCGCGGGCGACCTGGCTCTCTCCCAGCGACTCGTAGTCTTCGCTCAGCTGATAGAGAAGAGAAACACTATGCGGATAGAGCACCGAGGCTCGCCGGTGGACCTCCAGGGCCTGTTGCCGCTCTCCCTGAAGTCTCAGGACCTCGCCGTAGCGCAAGAGAGCGGCAAAATCCTCGGGACGCTCCGCAAGAAGCCCGCTGAGCTCGGCCGCGGCCCGCGACCATTGGCCGTCGCTCTCGAGATCGACGGCTCGACGGAAGCTCCCGTACATGCTCTTATTCTCGCGCTGGCGGCGCCGATTGCGCCGTGCTGCGAGATCGCGTTTCAGGGTTTGGACGACTAGCGAGAAGACCGGCGGGAGGAATCCGAGGAGAAATACGCCGAGGACAACGGACCACGCGGGCAGATCCGTGGAGTGCGTGAGCCTCACCGGTTGGTGAAGCAGAGCGACGTTCTGATGGGCTACCGAGAAAAGGAATACAAAGAGGAAGAGGGTGACCAGAATGCCGACAAGAGTGCGGATGCGCATCGCTTTCTATGGCAGGATCGAGTCAAAGTTCATGTTCGTGCCCTCGCCCTGTGCTCTTCCACCTCTCGGCACGGGGTGCTCTCTTCCGAGCTCTCACATCTCCTCGAGCAACCCCTTTTCTTGCAGCTCCTGACAATCGATACAGTATCGCGCCCATGGCACTACCTGCAAGCGGCCTTCCGCGATGTTCTGCCCGCAATGCGTGCAAAGTCCGTAGCGGCCCTCGTTGAGCCGGGTTAACGCTTCCTCGATCAGCAGGAGTTTCTGACGCTCGGCGTCGGAGAGCGAGAATGTGAGCTCCCGGTTGTACGCGTTGTTGGCACGGTCGACGATGTCCTCGGTACCCTCGTCGCCCGCCTCCTGCCCCCGCCGCAGGTCGCTGTTGTACACGCCCACGATCTCCTCGCGTTGCTCGACGAGGCGTTTGCGCAAATCCTCATGGCTCCCTCCTCGCTTCTTTCGGCTCCGCTTGGCACCGCCCTTCTTGGGGGCGACCTTCTTGGGCGTGCCCTTGCGAGCCTTCTTCGCGACCTTGCCGGCAGCCGTCTTGGTGCTCTTCGCACTCTTCTTCGCAGCCTGGCGAGGAGCCGCCTTCGTGCTCTTTCCGCCCTTCGAGGGCTTCGCGACTTTCTTGGCCTTCCTGGCCTTGGTGGCCTTGGTGACTCTCGTGGCTTTGACGACCTTCGTGGCCTTCGTCGCCTTCGTCGCCTTGGTGGCTTTCGTGGTCTTCTTCGGCTTGGCCGCCGCCGCGCGCCCGCGCGTCGAGCTCTTCTTGGCCTTCGCCGTAGTCTTCGACGATTTGGGCGTCACCGAGCGTCCCTTTGATTTCGTCCCTTTGTTTGCCATTGCATCAACTCCTTTCTCCGCACCGCTTCCACTCGGCCCTCTCGCTGGAGAGCCCTCTTGAGCCGGCTACAACGGCCCCCGATGGTACTTTATTCCTGCCCCGATCGACAATGCCCGATAGAGCTGTTCGTAGAGAACCAGGCGGGCGAGCTCGTGCGCCAGGGTCATGGGCCCCAGGGACAATCGCTCGTCCGCCGCACGTACTAGATCAGGGTCGAGACCGAGATCGGAGCCGATGAGAAAAGCAACGGTGTGAGGCCAGCGCTCGGCCAGCTCGCGCCACCATCGAGCCAGATCGCGCGAGTTGCGGGCCTTGCCCCGGCCATCGAGGGCAACGACCCAGCGGCGATCGGGGAGCGCGCAGAGGAGAGCCGCAGCCTCCGCTTTGCGCCGATCCACCTCGCTCCCCCGCTCGGCGGCCCGCACCGGAACGTCGCGGATGGGAACAAAGCGCTCAATGCGCTCCCGATATCGAGTGCAGAGCGTCTCCCAGGAGTCCCGACGGTGACGGCCCGCCCACGCGATCTCGATCTCGCGCCCCATCGCCCGCCCAGGCCGGCCGACTATTTCTCCTTCTCCTCATTCTCCTGGCGGGTCTCCGCGCTCTCCCCGTTGAGGTAGGTCCGCCATTCGTCGAGGAAAGCAAGGGACTTGAGGTCGCCCATTCGATCCAGGAAGACGACTCCGTTGAGGTGATCGAACTCGTGCTGAATGACGCGCGCCGCGAACCCCTGGGCGCAATAATCCAGAGCTTCGCCATGCCGGTCGAGGCCACGTACCCGGACCGCTGGGTGACGCGGGACCAATCCCCGGAGACCGGGAATCGAGAGGCAACCCTCCCATTCCTCTTCGAGGTCGCCCGGCTCGGGCTCGATCATGGGATTGATGACCACGTGAATCTCTGCTGCGCCCCCCTCTTCGTCTGCCGACTCGAGGTAGATGAAAACCTGCAACCCGATACCGAGCTGAGGCGCCGCGAGGCCGACGCCGTCCGCTTCATGCATGGCTTCCACCATCTCGGAGATCAGGCGCTCGAGCTCGGCGCTGCCGATCTGCTCATGCGGTACCTCGACCGCCGGTGAACGTAGGGCGGGATGGCCAAGGCGAACGATGGGTCGATGGGTCATCGGACTTCCTTCATTGCAAGCGAAGGCCATTCTACACGTCGCGCCGAGGTCGAATGCTATGCTGACCAGCCTATGGCAGCCTTGACGCCCAGCGAGGAACAGCGCAGACGGCGCAGGAAGCGTCTCCTTCAGGGCTTGGCCCTGGGTAGCGCCGCGGTGGGCCTTCCCGCTCTTGCCAACGCGCTGGTGGCAAGGCGGGCGCGTGGCCTCGAGGCTCCCATTTGGGGCCGTGGTCACACCTATTCCTGGCGCCTTGGCGAGATCGCTTTTCGTCGCCTGGGGAAGGGGGAACCGGTGCTTCTCCTCCACTCCTTCGGTCCGGGTCACGACATGGAAGAGTGGCGCGCGGCTGCCGAGCGCTTGGCGACGAGCCATCAAGTGATCGCCGTGGACCTCCTGGGTTGGGGACGCTCAGCAAAGCCGGCGCTCGCCTATGACGACGAGCTTTATATCCAGCTCATCGTCGATCTCCTCTCCGAGATCGTCCGCGAGCGCGCCACCCTCGTCGCCGCCGGCCTTACCGGCGCCTACGCGGTGCAAGCGGCCGCCGACCACCCCGAGCTGGTGCGCCGGGTCGCCCTCTCGGTGCCCTCGGGGATCGAGATCCACTCTGATGAGCCCGACCTCAAAGACGCCGTGGTCCATCGCCTGCTCCGCCTTCCCATTCTGGGCAGGTCCGCGCTCAATCTCTACACCAGCCGGGCGGCCATCGAGCGCTACCTCCAGAACGAGGTCTACGCCAACCCCGAGCACGTGGACGCGGCGGCCATCGAGCATGCCTACCGCAGCTCCCATCAACCAGGAGCGGGCGCAGCGCTCGCCGCCTACCTGGCCGGCTACCTGAACCACCCGGTTCGCGAGTCCCTGGGCCGCCTGCAGCTTCCGCTCTGGTTGGGCTGGGGCCGCCAGGCCGTCGCACCTGCCGTCGAATGCGCCGATCTCTGGTTGCAGATCGCGCCGCAGGCCGAGCTCGAGATCTTCAACAACGCGGGGATTCTTCCTCACGCCGAGCGCCCGGCGCGTTTTGTCCAGCGCCTGATCCCCTTCCTCGAGCGACACGCAGCCTGAGCCGTCAGCGCAGGTGGCCGGACGCGGCACTTCGGGAGGTGGGGCGGCGGACGATAGAATAGCCGACCGCGCTCGAAAGGCCGCAACCGTCATGTCAAACAAAGTCTTCCCCGAACTTCCCGCCGGCTATCCCTTCCCCCAGCTCGAGCGCGATGTCCTCGAGATCTGGCGCCGGGAGGAGGTATTCCAGGCAACGCTGGACAAGACGCGGAACGGAAGTCCTTTCGTCTTCTACGAGGGTCCACCAACAGCGAACAACGTCCCCCACGTCGGCCACGTCGTCACCCGTGTGGTCAAGGATCTCCTGCCTCGTTTCCAGACCATGAAGGGGCGCCACGTCCCGCGCAAGGCGGGCTGGGATACCCACGGCCTTCCGGTCGAGATCGAGGTCGAGAAGCGGCTCGGATTCACGGGCAAGGAGGACATCGAACGTTACGGCGTCGAGGCCTTCAATCGGATGTGCCTCGAGAGCGTCCACACCTACGAGCGCCAGTGGCGCGAGATGTCGGAGCGCGTCGGCTTCTGGATCGACTTCGACCACGCTTACTTCACGTACCACAATACCTACATCGAATCCGTATGGTGGGCGCTCGAGAAGCTGTGGAAGGACGACCTGCTCTATGAGGGTTACAAGATCCAGCCCTACTGCGCACGCTGCGGCACGACGTTGTCGAGCCACGAGGTGGCACAGAACTATCGTGACACCGAAGATCCTTCGATCTGGGTCCGCTTCGCCCTGCGTCCAGGTCAGGACATTCAGACCACGAGCGGTGAGGCCTGGCCGGTTCCGGAGGGGGCCGACCTCGTCGCCTGGACGACGACTCCGTGGACGGTCCTCGCCAACGTCGCCCTGGCGGTGAATCCGGAGCTCACCTACCAAGCGGTGGAGGATCCGGCGGAGCCCAGTCGACTGTTGATCTTTGCCGAAAACCTCGGCGTTCCGGTACCGCTCGAGATCGAGGGAAAGGACGGGAAGCGCCGCCGCCTCGATCTTCGAGAGCAACCAGCGGCCGCGGTCTTTCCAGGCGCCTCCCTGGTCGGCCTGCGCTATGACCGCCCCTTCCACCTCCCCGCCGAGACCTCTCCGGAATCCTCGCCGGTCGACGACGATCGAGGGTACCTGGTCTTCGCCGGCGACTTCGTCACGGCCGACGACGGCACCGGAATTGTCCACCTCGCCACCTATGGAGAGGACGACTACAAGGTCATCAAAGCCCAGGATCTCCCGATCATCCCCTCGGTGGAGAGCGACGGAACGATCGTCGAGACCCCGGAAACCAGCGCCATTGGAGTGGCCGGCCGGTGGTTCAAGGAAGCCGATCGCGACATCGCTAGGGCCCTGCGCTCTTCCGGTCGATTGCTCCACCTCGATCAGCACAAGCACAGCTATCCGTTCTGTTGGCGCTGCGACCGTCCGCTTCTCTACTACCCGGCCAGGAGCTGGTTCATCCGCACGACGGCGGCGCGCGAGCGCCTGATCGAGCACAATCGGGAGATCTCCTGGCACCCCGAGCACATCGGAGAAGGCCGTTTCGGCAAATGGCTGGAGAATGTCGTCGACTGGGCCTTGTCGCGCAAGCGCTACTGGGGCACCCCTCTCCCCGTCTGGCGTTGTACGGAGTGCGGCGAAATCGAGGTCGTGGGATCCTTCGCCGCCCTCTTCGCCAAGGCCGGCAAGGAGCTCCCCGAAGACCCCTACGACCGTGACCAGTTCGATCCGCATCGCCCCTTCGTGGATGCCGAGGCCGGGACCTTCGTCTGGTCCTGCGGCAGTTGCGGCGCCGGACGAATGGAGCGAGTGGAAGAGGTGATCGACGCCTGGTTCGACTCGGGCTCGATGCCCTACGCCCAGCACCACTATCCTTTCGAGAACGCCGAGGTCTTCGCGGCCGGCTTTCCCGCTGACTTCATCGCGGAGGCGATCGACCAGACCCGCGGGTGGTTTTACACCCTCCACACCCTGGGGGTGCTCCTCTTCGATTCCCTCGCCTACCGCAACTGCATCGTCCTCGGCCATGTCAACGACGAGGAAGGGCGGAAGATGTCGAAGCGCCTCGGCAACGTCGTCGACCCCATGAAGGTCATTCCCGAGACCGGCGCCGATGCCCTGCGCTGGTACTTCTACATCAACAACCCCGAGATCACCTCGCGCTTCTCGAGTCGACTGGTCAGGGAGGCCGCGCAGTCATTCCTCATCCCGCTGTGGAACGCTCTCTCCTTCTTCTCGATCTACGCCAACATCGATGGCTGGAGCCCCGCTGAGCGCGAAACCGATCGGGCGGAGCGCCCGGCCCTGGACCGCTGGATCCTCTCCCGACTAGATCAAACGGTCGAGGAGGTGGCACGTCAGCTCGAAGCCTTCTCCGTCGCCGAAGCGGCGCGGGCAATCGAGGGATTGGTCGACGACCTGACCAACTGGTACATCCGGCGCAGCCGCGAGCGTTTCTGGGCCGGCGAGAGTGACACCGGGGCCGATAAGGAAGGCGCCTATCGGACCCTCTTCGAAACCCTGTCGACCCTGGCGCGGGTCATCGCTCCCTTCACTCCCTTCTTGGCGGAGGTCATCCATCGCCACTTGGAGAGCGGGCGTGGCAACGCTCCCGTCACCTCGGTGCACCTCGAAGACTGGCCTCGTCCGCCCGCCGGCCGGATCGATGAGGCGCTCCTCCACGCCATGGCCGCGGTACAGCGCATCGTCAAGCTCGGACGGGCGGCACGCAACGCCCATGATCTGCGTACCCGGCAACCATTGGCCCGGGTCACCCTGGTCAGCGCCGATACGACCCTCCGCCGTGAGGTCGCGCCCTACCTCGACATCGTTCGCGATGAGCTCAACGTACATGCGATCGAATGGGCGGAGCGCCGCTCCGACTACGTGCGTCACGAGCTGCGCCCGGTCTTTCCCAAGCTCGGACCACGTTTCGGCAAGCGCATGCCGGCGCTCAAGGCGGCGCTCGAAGCTGCGGACGGAGATGCCCTGACCGAGGAGCTGGAGCAGCGCGGCACCGTCACGGTAGCGGTCGACGGAGAGTCCACCGAGCTCACGGCCGACGAGCTCGAGGTGCGTCTCATCGAGAGAGCCGGGGCCGCCACCGCCGCCGATCGCGAGACTCTCGTCGCCCTCGACGCCGAGCTCACGCCCGAGCTCATTGCAGAAGGCTGGGCGCGGGAGATCATCCACCGCATCCAGACGGCGCGGAAGGACGCCGGCCTGGACTACGCGGACCGCATCCGGGTGCGCTATCAAGCCTCGCCCGAGCTCGCACCGGCCATCGCGGCCCATACCGAGTGGATCATCAAGGAGACGCTCGCCGCGAGCCTCGAGGCCTCGAGCGAAACTGACGACTCCTGGACCGAGGGATCGATCGACGATCACGCGATCGCCCTTTCCATCGAACCGATCGAACAATAGAGGAACATCGATGTCCGGAATCTTCAAGGCTTATGACGTCCGTGGAGTCTATCCGCAGGAGCTCAACGAAGAGACGGCTCGGAAGATCGGGCTCGCCTTCCACTTCGTTCTCACCGAAGAGGACCGGGCGGGAACGAACCGCGTCGTCGTCAGCCGCGACATGCGTTCGTCGAGCGACCCACTCGCCAAGGCTCTGATCGCCGGCCTCCTCGCCTCGGGTCTCGACGTCCTCGACATCGGGCTGGCAACGACGCCGATGAACTACTTCGCCATCGGATACTTTGGCGCCGCGGGCGGGATTCAGGTCACCGCCAGCCACAACCCGGCCCGCTACAACGGCTTCAAGTTCAGCCGACGCGAGGCGCGACCCGTCTCCGGCGACCATGGGATCCCTCTGCTCCAATCCAAGATCGAGGCCGGCGACCTCGCCGAGGCGGACCACCCGGGCAAGCTCGAGCACGGCGAGGTGTTCGCCGCCTACCGCGAGCACCTGCTCCCCTTCCTCGACCGCCCCGAAGGGGCGCGGCGGCTGAAGGTGGTCGTCGACGCGGGCAATGGCATGGGAACGCTCTATCGGCCCATTCTCGACGAGCTGGGAATCGAGCTCATCCCGCTCTACTTCGAGCTCGATGGCAACTTTCCGCACCATGAGGCCAACCCCCTGCGGCTGGAGAACCTGAGCGACCTGTGCAAGCGGGTGGAGCAAGTTTCCGCCGATCTCGGCGTCGCCTTCGACGGAGACGCGGACCGTGCTGCTTTCATCGACGAGCGCGGCGAGCCGGTGGGGAGCGATCTCGCCACCGCTCTGATCGCGGGCGAGCTCCTCCGCGACCATCCCGGGGCGGCGGTGCTCTACGATCTCCGCTCGTCGCATGCCGTTCCGGAAGCGATCCGCGCGGCGGGCGGCGAACCGGTCCGCGAACGGGTCGGCCATTCCTTCATGAAAGCCACCCTCCGCGCCAAGGAAGGAATCATGGGCGGTGAGCTCGCCGGGCACTACTACTTTCGCGATCACTCCTACGCCGACTGCGCCCTGCTCGCGATGATCGAGATGCTCAATCTTCTCTGGCGCAAGGGCAAGCCGCTCTCCGAGCTGGTCGCTCCGCTCGAGCACTATGCCAAGAGTCCTGAGATCAACTTCGAGGTCGCGGACAAGCAAGCGAAGATCCAGGACCTCGCCGAGCGTTACGCCGACGGCAAGATCGACTACCTCGACGGCATCACCGTGGAGTACCCGGATTGGTGGTTCAACGTCCGCCCCTCGAATACGGAGCCCTTCCTCCGCCTCGTTCTTGAAGCGGAGACGTCGGAGTCTCTCCACCACCATCGGCGCGAGCTCGAAGCCATTCTCGGCACCCCAGCGCACTAGCGCGGGCTTGGAGGTCGGAACGGAACCGCGAGAGGACCCGCCCCGGTCCCTGGGAGCCTTCGCCTCTCCTGACCCTCGCCGCTGCTAAGATTTCCGTGTGCAAATCCACCTGGTTGCATTCGCTTCCGCCGCCCAGGCCGTGGGCGGGGCCGAGCAAGAGCTCGAAATCCCCGCAGGCTCCTCGGTAGGCGACCTCCGCGCGCTCCTGGTCGAGCGTTTTCCCTCCCTCGGCCCGCTCATGGGTCAGTTGGCGATCGGCGTCGACGACGAGATTTGCGGCGATGACCCAGTGCTCGTGGAGGGCTGCGAGGTTGCTCTGCTGCCCCCGGTCTCGGGGGGCACGCCAACAGAGACCCTCGCCTCAAGCTGGCTCACGGACGCACCCATCGCGATCAGCGAGGTGCTCGCTCTCGTACGCCACCCCGGCGCGGGAGCCATCGTCACCTTCGTCGGCACGGCACGAGCGTCCAGCGCCGGCGAGGCGGTACGAGAGCTCGACTATTCGGCTTACCGGCCGCTCGCGGACCGGGCGCTGGAGAGGATCGTCGAGTCGATCACGAAAGGGACTCCGGGGCTAAGGTTAGCCATCCATCATCGCTTGGGGCGAGTCGCCGTCGGAGAGGTCAGCGTGGTGATCGCCGCCAGCTCGGCCCATCGCGAACCCGCCTTCCGCGCCTCTCGCCTTGCCCTCGAGCGCATCAAGTCCCAGGTTCCGATCTGGAAGCGAGAGCTCCTTGCGGGAGGCGCGAGCCGTTGGCCCTCCGGCGAGCCACTGCGGCCCAACTCCTGAGCAAGCCCGCGCTTCAGTCCCCCGGGCCCGCGTTTCCGCCACTCGTGGCGGCCCCCTGTACGCCCGTCGAGATTTCGTCTTCGAGAGTGAACGGCTTGGGAATCTGCGACTCGAGCCAAGAGCGAAAGTACGTGTGGAGCTGACTCCAGCTCGTACCCAGGGCCTCGACGAGAGCATCGCCGGTTGCGGGGCCACCGCTCGCGATCTCGCGCAGAAAACGTTGGAGGCCTTCTCTCGGGTGAACCGCATGCCCGGGCATTACCGGCCCGGTGGCAAGACAGCGGAACAATAGCCCAGCCTGACGGTAGTGCTCCGCCGCGCTCGGCGCCGCCACAAAGCTTCGCCAATCCATGGTGGTAAGGCGAATCAAGCTCGGCGCCTCGGCTGAATGCATCTGCTTGGCGAGCAGGAGCACGCCCGCCTGCGCGCCCATCAAGGTCCTGCGTTTGCCGCTCACGGTCACGACTCCCGCCAGCGCGTTCCCGTCAATCGTTCCCATCGGTGTAATACGGGAGGATGCCATATCCTCCGCCATGCCTTCGTTGATCCAGGGTGGGAGCGCCGGCCCCAGGCCGCGGCGATTGAGGAGGTGGGTGATCTCATGCACCAGGGTCGCCTCGAGCTCGCTGCGGTTGTGGCCCTCGGCGTAGAGCGCTACGAGGCCGGGCACCTCGGTGCCTTCCGGTCTCAATCCGCGCAGCCGAGGATCGGACCGGTTGAAGGCTTCGAACTCTTTCTTGAGAGCGAAGATCACGATCGTCGCCTTGGGCGTCCCCACCGGATTCAACCCGTAGCGCTCTCGATAGAGCGGCTCGATCTGACCTACGAGCCGATCGAGCGCTGCAAGGAGTCCCGGCTGCTCGAAGTCCGTAACCAAGGGGTATGGCCCCAATCGACTTCGTCTGGGAGGGTTGACCATCTGTGCTTCGGCGGCTCTCAGCAACGCCGGAGGCGCGGCGATCCCAGCGAGAGGGTGGGGAGGCATCGGCTCCTCGCCGAGGGGCGGCGGAGCGCCTGAATCCCGGGGACCGACGCGCACCCACCCGCGCCTTCCACCCGGCCGTACCTCCACCCAGTCGCCTTCCCGCTTGAGATATGGCAGCACGTAGTAGCGATCGAGGCGGGCGATCAGAGGGGCGCTCGGCGAGGGGCGAGTGCGCAGCGCGGACCCGGGCTTGAGATGCGCATACGGGTGAACGTCGAGAGCCGCGGCGGGTGGGGGCACCACGACGATGGATACTTGAGAGGAAGGGAGTGGCGCCGGCGGTCCCGGGGAGCGGTAGGAGTCCTGGAATTCGCTCGCCAGCCTCCCGACGACGGGCCACGTCCTCATCCGCGTCAGCCAGGCGCTGTCCGGGTTGTGCGAGAAGTAGGCCACCGCTCCCAGGGCGGCGAGGATCACGACGATCAAGAGCCAGGCGAAGAGACCGCGACGCATCGTCAAAATGCTATGTCATGCGCCCCTGGAACGGCAAAGGCCCCGCGCAACGCGGGGCCTCGAGCAACCGGGTTGATTTCGTTTCGCGACCGGAAGCTATTTTCCCGGAACCCCCAGCATCCCTCGAGTGAGGATGTCGGCGAGCGTCAGGGCGATGAAGATGCAGAGCCAGAAGATCCCAGCGCCGAAAACCAAGGGATTCATCCTCGCGCTGTACCGAAGGTGCATGAAGAACAGCGCGACCAGGCTCGCTTTGATGATCGCGATTCCTATCGCCACAACGTTGTTGAACACACCCAGGTCAACGTAAGCGATGAGCGCGGTCGCCACGGTGAGTACGATCAGGGTGAAGAAGATCGCTACGTAAACGCGGACGGGAACGACGTGGTCGGTCATGATCTAGGTCCCAGAAGGTATCAACCGTGGCGGTGTATCAAGTAGAGCAACGGAAATAGGAAGATCCAGATGATGTCTACGAAGTGCCAATAGAGACCCATCCCTTCGACGAAGTTGTAGTTCTTTTGAGTGTATTTCCCCCGCCCCGCCATGATAAACACGAACAGCAACACGCACTCTCCGACGATCATATGGAAGGCGTGGAGGCCCGTCATGCCGAAGTAAAACCAGAAGAAAAGCTCCGTGTGATGAGCGAAGTTCGAGGTGCTGCTCCCGTCGAAGGAGTAGCCCGCGCCGGGAAGGTGATGCTCCGACCAAGCGTGGTGGTATTCGTATCCCTTGATGCCGAGAAACGCGAGGCCCAGAACCATGGTCAGGACGATGAAGAGCTGAATCAATCTCTTCTTGCCGAGCTGCGCCGAGCGCACGGCCAGCGCCATGGTCAAGCTGCTGCAGATGAGAACCGCCGTATTGATCGTTCCGAGCACGATCTCGAGGTCGTGACTCCCCGCCGCGAAGGCGTGAGGAAACCGGGTGCGGTACACGGTGTAGCCGGTAAACAGGCCACCGAAGAAAAGCACTTCCGTCACCAGGAAGAGCCACATGCCGAGATTCGCGGAATCCCGTTGCTGGGCGAAGCTATCGAAGTGATGCGCTGGTTCCATGGTTCGGGGCTCAGGCAACTTTCGTCTCCTGGTATCGAGATGCGTAGTCATACGCCTCATGGGTCACAACCGGGGGCGTTAGGAAGTTCTCTGGCGGCGGTGGCGAGCTCGTCTCCCACTCCAGTCCCACCGCTCCCCACGGGTTCTCGCTACAGACCTGACCGTAGCGCATCGACCAGATGAAGTAGACGAGCGGCATGAGGTAGCCGATGCCGAGGATGCTTGCCCCCGCCGATGACAGGACTTGCAGCACCTGGAACTGAGGGGGATAGGCCTGGTAGCGGCGAGGCATGCCCAGGTACCCGAGGATGAACTGGGGGAAGAAGGTCAAATTGAAACCGATGAAGATGACCAGGGCCGAAATCTTGGACCAGAAGCGGGGGTACATTCGCCCGGTAATCTTCGGCCACCAGAAGTGCAGGCCGCCGAGATACCCCATGATCGCTCCACCGACCATGATGTAGTGGAAGTGCGCCACCACGAAATAGGTAGCGTGAACGTGGACGTCGATGCTCATCGTCGCGAGCATCACTCCGGTCAGTCCACCGATCGTAAAGAGGCCGATGAAGCCCATCGCGTAGAGCATCGGCGTGTCCCAGGCGATCGATCCCTTGTGCATCGTCGCCGTCCAGTTGAATACCTTGATGGCCGAAGGAACGGCGACCAGCATGCTCAACAGCGAGAACATCGTCGAGGCGTACACCGACTGCCCGGCGACGAACATGTGATGGCCCCAGACCAGAAAGCCCAGAACCGCGATCCCGATGGTGGACAGCACCACCACCGTATAGCCGAATAATCGATGGCGGGAGAAGGCGGTAACGATTTCGCTGACCACCCCCATGGCCGGCAAGATCATGATGTAGACCGCCGGATGGGAGTAGAACCAGAAGAAGTGCTGAAAGAGCACCGGATCACCGCCTAGCGCCGGATCGAAGATTCCGACGTGGACGATCCGCTCGGCCGCGACGAGCAGAAGGGTAATCGCCAGCACCGGGGTGCCGAGCACGAAGATCATGCTGGTGGCGTAGTGCGCCCAGACGAACAGCGGCAGTCGCGACCACTTCATCCCCGGCGCGCGCAGGCGATGGATCGTGGTGATGAAGTTGATGCCGGTCAGAATCGAAGAGAAGCCGGCGATGAAGATGCCGAACGCCGCCGCGGTCACGTAGCCGTTCGAGTAGGCGGTGCTGTAGGGAGCGTAGAAGGTCCAGCCGGTGTCTATTCCGCCGTGAATGATCGCCCACAAGGTAAAGCTCCCGCCGAGGTTGAAGAGGTACCAACTGGCGAGGTTGAGCTTGGGGAAGGCGACGTCCTTGGCGCCGATCATCAGCGGGATCAAGAAGTTGCCCAGTACCGCCGGGATCGACGGGATCAAGAAGAAGAAGATCATCGTGATCCCGTGCATGGTGAACAGGCGGTTGTAGATGTCCGGCTTGACCAGGTCGCCCTGCGGGGTCAGGAGCTCGATGCGGATCAGCAAGGCCATCAAGCTGCCAATGGCGAAGAAGAAGGTCACCGAGATCAGATAGAGGATTCCGATCCGTTTGTGGTCCCTGGTGGTGAGCCAAGACCACAGGCCATACTTCACGTTGAGGTAGTTGACCGGTGGTTCGAGCGTGGTACCCGAGGTTGTGCTCATCTTAGCTGCCGCCTTTCGCCGCCGCCGATCCAGTCGGCTTCAGAGACTTGATGTAGCTGACCAGCTGTTCGAGCTGGCCGGGCGAGATCTGGCCCTTGAACAAGGGCATGATGGGCTGATATCCCTTGACCACCTGGGCTTGGGAATTGAGGATCGATTGACGTATGTAGTTCTCGTCCGCCACGACGGTGCTTCCGTCCTCGAGCTGGACTTTGCGGCCCAGAAGGCCGTTGAGGATTGGCGCCCGCGCGGCTGAATCCGAACGGTGGCAGGTGCTGCAGGCAAACGTGGTCGTAAAGAGCGTCTCGCCGCTCGCCGCCGGCTGCTCGGCGGGCGCCGTGCCCTTGAGCCACTTCTGGTAGTCAGCCGGGGTCATGACGATGACCTTCCCGATCATCCGTGAGTGCTCGGCGCCACAGTACTGAGCGCAGAAGAGGTGGTAGGTGCCGAGCTTCGTCGCCTTGAACCAAGTCGTGGTGTAGCGATCAGGAAGCACGTCCGCCTTGATCCGGAAGGCGGGGACGAAGAAGCTGTGGATGACGTCCTGCGACGTCATGTTGAGCCGGATCGCCTTGCCCAGTGGAACGTGTACCTCGTCGATCTCCCGGTTTCCTTCCGGATGCTGGATCTTCCACATCCACTGCTTGGCAACGACCTGGAATTCGATCGCGTTCGAGGGCGGCCGCTCTTCCTCGAAGTAGAGCTTGGTGCCCCACACGAACAGAACGAGCATGATCGCCAGCGGGATCACGGACCAGGTGAACTCGAGCCAAAGGGATCCCTTCTCTGGTATTCCCACCTCATCCGGCGAACGGCGACGGTAGCGGATCCCGAAATAGATGATCAGTACCGCGATCAGCGTCGCAAAGAAGACCGAGACGATCAGCGCGAAGAAGAAGACGTGATCGACCTTGCCGGCCAGGCTCGATGCCTCGGGGGGAAATAGAGGTAGGTTCGGCATAGTTTAGTCTGCCCCTGTCGAGGTGCGGTTCTTACGCGCTCGGTTGCGAAACCACATGATGAAGAAGATGGTGGCCATGACCAAGAGGGTCAGGGCACCCGCTCCGCGCATCAAGTTGTATGCGAGACCGTCGTACTTCCCGGTCTTGGGATTGTAGGTACAGCAGAGAAGGAGAACCTGGTCGACAAAGCTTCCGACCTTTCCGTGTGAAGCATCCACGATCCCGAGTCGAAGATCGACCGATGGATAGTCGATGCCGAAGAAGTACCGGCCGATCTTGCCCTGCGGGGTGAGCACCACGACGCCCGTCGGATGCGCGAACTGCTTCTTGGCAGGGTTGTACACGTAGTGAAAACCGACTGCCTCGGTAAGCTGGTGGATCTCCTTTTCGTTGCCAGTCAGAAAATGCCACCCGGAGTCATCCTGGGGACGGCCGTACCGGGCGATGTAGATCGCTCGCTTTTCGGCCGCGATCTTGGGCGTGTCGTGTGGATCGAAGCTCACGGTCAGAACGTTGAAGTCCTTGCCGATGTTGAACTTGAGCTGCTTGAGACTGTCCGTGAGCCCCTGCAGGGTCATTGGGCAGAGCATCGGGCAGGTGAAGTAGACGAGGGACAAGACGACGGGCTTCGAGCCGAAGTAGTCGCCCAGCTTGACCTTCTTGCCGGTCTCATCGGTGAAGGTGAGGTTGAGCGGAATCTGGGCCCCCGGGTGCTCCTCCCAGCGCAAACTCTGGTCAGGCGGAGGCTCGGGTAGATTCTGGGCCTCGAGCAAGCGGGGCATGGCGCCAACCATCAGCGCCACCATCACGGCCACGAGGATCGCAGAGCGACCAAGAGAGACAGTCCGATTCACTTGCGGTTCCCCGATGCCGGTTGCTGAGTCGACGACTGAGCCGGAGCCGACCCATTGCCGGCGTCATGGCTAGCGCCGCCGCTCTGGTCTGTCTCATGCTCCTGGAGATAGATCTTCATCGCATCGGAGATCGGAATGTGTACGGTTCCCTCCGCCTTGTCGACCCAGCCGAAGTGATAGAGGATCTTGTTCTCGTGCGCGTGCATGGCCGCCAGGTCGGCGGGCGGGTCGGGCTGAATCCGCGGAAACGGAGGTAGATGGATTCCATTGGCCGCGGCGATGGGCGACGGCGCCGGATCCTCGTGGATGAGCTCTTGATGGAAATAGTGATAGAGGCCAGCCGTAATGAGACAGGCGAAGATCATGAGACCCGCTATTACGATTCCCGCGGCGAACAACATGCGAAAGTGGATCTCGCTGTCCACCTCATAGTGATCCCCGGCGGCGCTGCCGTGATCGTGGGACTGGGGATCATGCAGGTACTCAGTCATTAGCGAGAGCCTCCTCGAAGGCGCGGCTTCCGACCGCCACGATCGGCCGCTTCTTGAGCTGCCACAGGTAGAGCCAGACCCATATTCCACCCACGCCTACCATGGTGAAGAGGTCGAGCCAATGGAAGCTCAGATGATGAGCGTATTCCGGCGCGGTCAACCAGTAGAGATCGAAGAAGTGCGCGACGAACAACAGGGTGGCGATCCAAGCCAGCTTGCGCGGGTTGCGCTTGAGATCCCGCGAGAGCAAGAGAGCAAAGGGAATGAAGAAGTGGATGAATGCCAGGAAGATGGCAAGCAGGTACCAATCCCCTCTCGTACGATCGAGGTAGAACGAGATCTCGTCGGGAAGGTTGCCCGACCAGATGATGATGAGCTGGGAGACCACGAAGTAGGCCCAAACCATAGTGAAGGCGAGCAGAAGCTTGCCCCAATCGTGAAAGTTCTCTTCGGTCACCAGGCTGCGGATGGGCTCGGCGCCGCTCAAGTACGCCATGATGATGACCGCGAATGCCAGCCCCGTGACCGCTTGCCCGATGATGAAGTAGAAGCCGAAGATGGTCGAGTAGAAGCTCGGATGGATCGACATGAACCAGTCGACGCCGGCGAACGAGACGAGGAAGCTGTAAAGGATCAGCCCGGGAGCCGAGAGAACCTGCATCTTGTGATCGAGAGCGAAGTCCCGTGTCTGGTCCTGCTGGCGCGAAAGACCGGCTAGGCGATAAGCGAGGAAGCTGAATACGACGAAGTAGATGACCAGCCGGATCTCGAAGAAGGGAACGTTGAGGTAGGGCTGTTGATGCTGAAGCAGCGCGCTCTTGGCGACCGCCTCGGGCCGGGCCCAAACGTAGAGGTCCTTGAGACCAAAGAGAAGCGGAATGAACAAGATCGCGACATAGGGCAGGGTCCGCGACCCCGCCTCGAGCGGACGGCGGAGAAGCACTCCCCATTTGCCATGCGACATCCGGTGCACCATGTCGATCGCCAGACACCCGGCGGCCACTCCAAACCATACGGTGAAGGCCACGAGGTACGAGCGGAAGAACTGACTCGGCTCGAGGACGGCGCCGACCACCGTGGCGATCACGCCGATCACCCCGATGATCAGGGCTCGACTTTGCAGTCGGTCCAGGGAGGCGGGAGGCTTGTACGCCTCGGGTCTCAAGTCTTGGGTCGGTGGCTCGCTCATCGCTTCTCGTACCCCTTTTAGCGGTCGGCCGGCGCTGTCGCTTGATTGGCCGGGGTCTTATGCTGGTCTGACTGCTTCGCCATTGCCGCCTTGAACTTGGCTTGCTCAGCGGGGGGCAGGTCGGAGAGATGAGCCCCCTGACTGAGCTGCAACACACGGATGTACGCGGCGATCGCCCACCGATCGGCTGGAGGAACCTGGGTCGCGTAGCTCGACATTTGCCCAAATCCATGGGTAATGACGTCGTAGAAGTAGCCGATCGGTACCGAGCGCAAACGGGGAATGTGGTAGGAGGGTGGATGCTTGAATCCACGCTGCGGAATCATTCCGTTGCCGTCGCCCAAGCGACCGTGGCAGGGAGTACAGAAGATGTCGAATCGTTGCTGCCCGCGCTTGAGCAGCTTGCGGGTGACTGGCACCGGGAGGTCGGCGACGAAGTTGCCGTCCGGCGTCATGCCCGTGTAGTAGACGCGGTTGGCCCGCAACTGGCTCCGCGCCACCGTCCCCTTCGGAATCGGACGCGCCGAGCTCCCGTCCGGCCAAAAGGAGCTGGCGGCGTAGGGCTTGTATCGCGGCTGGTTGTACATGTCCTGCCGGCACCCGACGGTGAGCGCGAGAAGCGCCGCAAGGGCGGCCAAGAGAAGCCAGCGCGAAGACCGGTTGCGCTTGGCCGAAGCGGCCCGGACGAAGGGCGGGGTGCAGGCGTTGTCAGTCGTCAACTTCGGACACCTCGTGCGGGGTCAGCCGTTGCAGGAACTGCTTCGTCGTCTCGAGGTCGAATCTGGGGTCGGTCGCTTCGACCGAGAGGAAGAATCGATCCCGCGAGGCGCGGCTGAACTCCGGGACGTTGAAAACTGGATGATAGGGGGACGGCAGGCCATTGAGCGCGAGCATTCCGACGATCGCCGAAATTCCCCCGATCAGGACCGTCAGCTCGAACATCACGGGAATGAACGCCGGCCAGCTGTTGAAAGGACGGCCGCCAACGTTGATGGGGTAAGCGATGGCCGATACCCAGTACTGCAGCACGAAGGCGCCGATCCCCCCACAGAGACCTCCGATCAGGACGATCAAAGGCATCTTCGACTTCGGCAATTCCAAGGCCTCGGACAGCTCCTCGCTCGGGAAGGGGGAGTAGGCGTCGAGCTTGGTATAGCCGCCGCGCCGCGCCTCCCGGCAGGCCTCGGCCAGCTCATCGGCGCTATCGAACTCGGCCAGCAGTCCCCACAGACGCCATCTGCGGCCAGCGGACAATGCCTCGGACATTAGCCACCCTCCTGTGATTTGCTCTTGGGAGTCAGGGTGCGAACCTCAAAGATCGAGATCGCGGGCAGAATCCGCATGAAAATGAACATCAACATGAGGAACATCCCCATCGAGCCGATCAGGGTTGCCCAGTCCCAAAACGTCCCGGAATACATCCCCCAGGAGCTGGGCAGGAAGTCGCGATGCAGGCTGACGACCACGATGACGTAGCGCTCGAGCCACATGCCGATGTTCACGATGATCGAGACGATCCACAGCAGCACCGGCGTGTCTCGGACCTTCTTGAACCAGAGGGACTGGGGAAGAATGATGTTGCAGCTGATCAATACCCAAAATTGGAACGCATAGGGACCGATCGCCCGGTTGACGGTCATGAACCACTCGAAGCGATCGCCGCTATACCAACTGACGAACGGCTCGAACACATAGCCGTAGGCGACGATCAGGCCAGTGGCCAGCATCACCTTGCCCATGTTCTGGAGGTGCCGCATGGTGATGAAGTCCTGCAGCCCGAAGGCCCAACGCAACGGTACGGCCAGGGTGATCACCATGGCGAAGCCCGAGTAGATCGCTCCCGCGACGAAGTAGGGCGGAAAGATCGTCGAGTGCCAGCCGGGGACAATGCCGACCGCGAAGTCCAAGGACACGACGCTGTGCACGGAAAGGACGAGAGGCGTGGCCAACCCGGCGAGCAGGAGGTACGCGGACTCATAGTTGTGCCAGTGACGGGCCGAGCCGCGCCAGCCCAAGGCCAGCATGCCGTAGATGATCTTGGTGAACTTGTTCTTGCTCTTGTCCCGCATGCTGCCCAAGTCGGGAATGAGCCCCGTGTACCAGAAGATCAGCGAGATCGTGGCGTAGGTCGATACCGCGAAGACATCCCAGATCAGCGGGCTGCGAAACTGCGGCCAGACCCACATGGTGCTGGGGTAGGGGAAGAGCCAGTAGAAGACCCAGGGGCGGCCGAGGTGGAGCAACGGGAACATGCCGGCGCAAGCCACCGCGAAGAGGGTCATCGCCTCGGCGAAGCGGTTGATCGACGTACGCCACTCCTGCTTGAGCAAGAGCAGAATCGCGGAGATCAGGGTTCCCGCGTGCCCGATTCCGATCCACCAAACGAAGTTGACGATGGCGAATCCCCAAGCCACCGGTTGGTTGATGCCCCAAATTCCGACGCCCTTGGCGAACAGATAGGTAATGGCGTACTGGAGCACCATGAACAGGAAGAAGGTGACCCCGAAGGCGAAGTACCACCACTTCGGCGTCTTGGAGAACACCACCGAGCTGATCTTGTCGGTGACCGAGCCATAGTCCTGGCCAGGACCGATGATCGGCGGACGGGTCGAAACCGCTCTATCGAGTCTGCTCTGCTTCACCGGTGGCATCGTCAGGCTTTCTCCAGCTCAGGATTTGGATTGGTGATCTTCGCCAGGTAGCTCGTCCGCGGGCGGGTATTGAGCCCGGCGAGGAGCTGATAGTTCTGCGGCTGCGCCTTCCAGCGCGTCACCTCCGCCGTCTTGTCGTTGATGTTGCCGAAGACGATCGCCCCGGTCGGGCACGTCTGCTGGCAGGCGGTCAGGATCTCGCCGTCCTTGACCTGGCGGTTCTCGCGATCGGCATCAATCTTCTTCTCATTGATCCGCTGGACGCAGTACGTGCACTTCTCCATGACCCCGCGATGCCGAACGGTGACATCGGGATTGCGGTGCATCTTGAGCACCTCGGTCTGGGTATCGTTGAACTTGAGGAAGTTGAAGCGGCGGACCTTGTAGGGGCAGTTGTTCGAGCAGTATCGGGTGCCCACGCAGCGGTTGTAGATCATGTCGTTCAGACCCTCGCTGCTGTGATTGGTAGCGCCCACCGGACAGACCACCTCGCACGGGGCATCCTCGCATTGCATGCAGGGCACCGGCTGATGGTGAACCCTGGGTTGATCGAGGCTGCCCGCGTAGTAGCGGTCGATCCGGATCCAGTGCATCTCGCGGCCGTTTATGACCTGTTGCTTGCCCACCGTTGGAATGTTGTTCTCGGACTGGCAGGCGATGACGCAGGCGTTGCAGCCGGTACAGGCCGCGAGATCGATGGTCAGACCCCAGGCGTAGCCTTTCGAATAGTCGTAAGGCGGGTACAAGGTGTCGTTGGCCGGCGGGGTGTCGACCACCTCCGTAACACTCTTCGGATCGCGCTCGAAGTCGGCCAGGCTGGTCACCAGCAGAACGTGCCGGAGCTTCTCCTCGCTGCTCTCGAGCTCGCCTTCCATCAGATGATGGTTCTGCGTATTGGCCAAGCGATAGCGCCGGCCGGTGGAACGGACCGTGGCCGCGGGAGCCTGCCACATGGCGGTCGACGTGCGCAACGGGTAGACGTCGAAGCCCGTTCCCGTGCCCACTCGGCCGGTCTTCTTGCGGCCGTAGCCGAGATGCAAAGCAACCGTGCCGTCGGCCATCCCGGGCACGATCATGACGGGCACCTCGAGCATCCCCGCGGGGCTCTTGATCGCAACCACCATCTCGTCCGAAACCCCCAAGCGCTCCGCCAGTTTGGGACTCATGTACGCGGCGTTGTCCCAGGTGAGCTTGCTGAACGGTTTGGGCAGCTCCTGCAGCCAGGGATTGTTCACCCAACGCCCATCATGAATGGTGGGGTCGCCGCGGAAGACTAGCTCGATGTTGTTCGTGGTTGCCGGCGCGCTTTCCGCCTTGCTCATCGCGCTGGTCAGGGCGTTGACGTCGAACTTGACGTCGATCGCCGGCAGGGCGGTGGCCGCAACGACACCGTCGTGGACCGACTTGCGCCAGAAGGCGTTGAAGTCGGCTGCCGTCGATCTCTTCTTCCAAGCCTCTTGAAAAAGATCGTAATCGTCCTTCTCCGAATCTCCCAGAAACGCCGCGAGCACCTGGTAGAAGGACTTGGTTCCGTAGAGGGGCTCGATCAGGGGCTGACCGATGGAGATCGTACCGTCGTAAGCCCGGGAGTCCGCCCAGCTCTCGAGATAGTGGCTGACCGGCAGGTGCCAATGGGCATATTCCGCCGTCTCATTGCGGAAGAGACCGCAGTGAATGCAATTGCGAACCGCGTGCACGGCCTCCGCGAAGCGAAGGTCGGCGGGAGCGTCGAAGACCGGGTTGCCGCCGAGGATCACCAGCGTATCCACCTGCCCCGCACCCATCTCGCCGACGAGCTCCTTGAGCCCCTCGAGCTGATCCATGGGCTGCGCTTCGACCGACTCGGTATGGATAACGGTTGCGCCGACGTTCCCTAAAACCTGATTGATCGCGTGCGCGGCCAGATGCACCTCAACTGGCGCCTCATCCCCCGCAACCACCAGGCAACGCCCTTGATGGCTCTGCAGGTCGGCAGCCGCCGTCTTCACCCAGGAGGCGAGCTTCGGCGGCAATGGCGCGGCGCCGAAACGCCCAACGCCCACCGCGGTGGCGAACGCCGCGGCGACCGCGGAAAGCTCGCTCGGACGGACGGCGACTCGATGATCGGCGAGCGTTCCGGTCGGGGTCGGCGTGATGTCCACCGAGTAGAGCCGGTTCATATTCGGCTTCTTGCCGCTCCGGATCTTGCGCCTCTCGGCGAAGTCGCGAGCGTAACGAGTCGCCCCCGGTCCCTTGGTCAAGAAGTCCGATCCCAAGGAGACGATCACGTCCGCCTTGCTCAGGTCGAAGCGGGTCTCAAGGAAGCGGCCGAACCCTTGCTTGGCGGCGCGGCGCGCGTGGTCGCGATTTAGCGGTTCCCACTGGTACCACTTGGCCTTGGGGAACTTGGCGAGGATCGCCTGAAGCTGAGCGGCGAGCGTCGGCGAAGAGATCGTCTGGGTCAGGAAGCGCAAACCTTCCCCGCCGATCGCGCTCATCGCTTGAAGCTTGTTGTTGAGATCCTGGGTAAAGTCCCCCCAGGTATGGACGTCGTTCAGGTAGAGGATGGCCTGCGACCGGTCGGGGTCGTAGAGGTCGAGGATCGATGCCTGGGCGAAGGCGCTGGCCGCCCCGAGGCTGCCGGGGTGATCCGGGTTGCCTTCGATCTTCGTCGGGCGTCCGGTGTGACTCTCGGCAATCAGCCCCTCGGCATAACCGCCGAGCTCCATGGTCGTCGCGAAGTAGAGCGGCCTGCCCGGGATGACTTCTTCCGGCTGATTGACGTAGGGAACGATGCGCTCGAGCGGTTGACGCGTGCAGGCCGCGAGACCGCCAAGGGCGAGAGACGCGCTCGCGAGCTGAAGGAAACGCCGCCGCGAGACGCCGTCGGTGAAAACGCTGGCATGCCGGGGGAACTCGTTGGCGATCAGCTCATCGATGCCCTCGCTCTGGGCGAGCTCATCGAGGCTGCGCCAAAATTCCGGACCACCTTCCTCTTCGAGACGCCGGCGCAGCGCCGCAAGGTCGAGCACCGGCGCGCCGTCCACGCCGTCCGCTTCCGGCTTGGAGTGATCCGCGTCACGTCCATGATCGTCAGCGCTCTTCAACTCGGACATCGAATTCTCCTCGCGCAGCAGTTCGGCGCTCGCTTCCTGGCTCTTGTCTCTATCCATCGTCAACGGTGACAGGTCGAACAGCTGGTCAGGTCGCGCGCACTTCGAATGTGGTATTCCTTCACCAGCTTCGGTCCAAGCTCCGATTGATCGCTCGCTTTCCACGCCATATTGAAGACTTCCTTCTCGGGACGAATGAACTTGGCGGGATCGCGATGGCAGTCCACGCACCAACGCATCTGCAGACTCGCGTGCTGCATCATGAGCGGCATCTGATCCACCCTCCCGTGACAGGTGGCGCACCCGATGCCCTTGGCGACGTGAATGGAGTGATTGAAGTAGACGAAGTCAGGCAGATCGTTGACCCGCACCCACTTGATCGGAATTCCAGTCTTGAAGCTGTTACGCACCGGCGCCAGGAAGGGGCTATTCTTCCAGATCAGCTTATGGCAGTTCATGCAGGTCGCCGTGGGCGGGATTCCCGCGAAGCTCGAGGTCTCTACCGACGTATGGCAGTAGCGGCAGTCGAGACCGAGGCCGGCGACGTGGTGCTGATGGCTGAAAGGAATGGGTTGGTGCGAAACTACATTTTGGCCACTCACGTACGAGGACGTGGTGAAGCGGTACCAACCCCAGCCGGCGACACTGATGAAAAAGATGGCGCCAAAGATTGTGGCCCTTGCAATCGCATTAGTGCTACGACGAAAAATCTGGGGCATTTCTTGCTCCGTCCTAAAACGCGAACTTGCCGACGATAACCGAGTCCAGCCTCACTGCGCAAGTCCCTTGTGAAACTCTTCACAAGCGGATGGCTTAGGATACTCCTCATATCTCAACTGTCAAGGGGTTTCTTAAGGACCCCGGTCACGCGACCGAACTGGAGGACGATTCCGCACCGCGATGCGAGAGAGTGGAGCGCCCCCGCACGGACGATCTAGTAACGCTCGGCAGCGGCGATCGGTAAGCCGAATGCCACAATGCAAAGGCTTTAAGCATGCAAGCTTTCCCCTTGCGCCGATTCGCGATAGAGTCGCGGGACTGGGCTCGAGACTCGGCGCTCTAGCTCACCTGACAAGACCATGCAGAGCCCGCTCGCAGAACGACAGACCGCCGCGGCCCCCGGGGTACGCGCCGCCGATTTGCTCGAGCTGGCCAAGCCGGGCATCACCTTCATGGTGGTGACCTCCTGTGCCATCGGATTCCTGATGGCGACCCAGCGGCTGGCGGAGCCCTGGACCCTGCTCAGCGCGCTGATCGGCACGGCCCTGGTTTCGGGAGGAGCATCGGCCTTCAACCACGTCTTCGAGCGGCGCCTCGACGCGAAGATGAGGCGGACCGCCGATCGTCCCCTCCCCACCGGACGCCTGCAGCCGGAGATCGCCCTGCTGTTTGCGATCTCGCTCGCGATCAGCGGCCTCGCGGAGCTTGCCCTGGCGGTGAACTGGGTCAGCGCCCTGCTCGGCGCCATCGCCCTGGTCGGGTATTCCTTCGTCTACACCCCGCTCAAGCGGGTCAGCTCGCTCGCCACCGTTCTCGGCGCCATACCGGGCGCCATCCCACCGATGATCGGCTGGGCCGCGGCGCGAGGATCGGTCGACACCGGCGCCTGGATCCTCTTTGGGATTCTCTTCTTCTGGCAGATGCCACACTTCCTCGCCATCGCCTGGCTCTGCCGCGAGGACTATGCGCGGGCCGAGCTCCCCATGCTCACGGTGGGCGACGTCGACGGGCTGCAGACGGGCCGCCAGGTCATCCTCTACGGGGCGGCTCTTCTTCCCATGAGCCTCATGCCCTCCGTCTTGGGTCTGACCGGCAGCTTCTACTTCATCGGCGCGCTCGCCGCGAGCCTCATCTATCTGGCCTTCTGCGTGGCCTTCGCGCTGCGTCCGGTCAATCGCGTCGCGCGCAAGCTCATGTTCGCGTCGATTCTCTACCTGCCCGCCGTCCTGGCGGTGATGGTGCTCGACCGCCTCTTGTGACCTCCACGGCATTGAACATGGGGGCCAGCGCCGACTCGATCCCACGACTGGCGATCACGGCGCGCGGCCTCGGCTACTCCTACGGTTCGCGGCGAGCCCTCGACGGGCTGGAGTTCGACGTCGCGAGCGGCGAGGCCTTCGCCTTCCTCGGCCCCAACGGCGGTGGAAAGACCACGCTCTTCCGCCTCCTGTCTACGCTGGTCGCCCCGCAAGAGGGCAGCGTCGAGATTTTCGGCATCGACATTGAAGCGCGGCCGGCGGCGGCCCGGCGCCGCCTCGGAGTGGTCTTCCAGAACCCCTCGCTCGATCTCGAGCTCACGGTCGCGGAGAACCTCTTCTTCCAGGGCAACCTGTATGGTCTGCACGGTCGGCTCTTGCGCCAGCGCATCGACACACAGCTGGCTCAGTTCGGCATCACCGAGCGCCGCGACGAGCGCGCCAAGGCTCTTTCCGGCGGACTGCGGCGACGGGTCGAGATCGCCAAGGCTCTGCTCCACAAACCGGACCTTCTCCTCCTCGACGAGCCCTCCACCGGCCTCGACCCGGGCGCCCGTCGCGACCTCTGGCAGGTACTCGCGGGCCTGCAACGGGAGCAAGGAGTCACCATCCTTCTCACCACCCACTTCATGGACGAAGCCGACCGCTGCGACCGCATCGCGCTCATCGACCGCGGTCATCTCGTGGCCCTCGCCTCTCCCGCCGCCCTCAAGGAGGAGATCGGCGGGCAGGTCGTGACGCTCAAGGTCGCGGAGCCCGAGGCGTTCCGCGCCGCTCTCGCCGAGCGATTTGGACTCGACGCGGCGATCGTCGACGGCAAGGTCCGCTTCGAGCTCACTGGCGCGCACCAATCCGTCGCTCGCCTGGCCGAGGCCTTTCCCGGAACGATCCATGAAATGACGATCGCCGATCCGACTTTGGAGGACGTCTTCCTGCGCCGCACCGGCCACCGCCTCGAGGAAACCGCGTCGTGAGCCCGCTACCCGCGTTAAGCCTGTGGCGGCGCGAGCTCGTCCGCTTCGTGCGGCAGCCGAGCCGGATCGCCAGCGCCATTGCCACTCCGGTCCTGCTCTGGTTGCTCGTGGGCACGGGCCTCAGCCACTCGTTTCACCTTCCCGGCACGGCCACATCGAGCTACCTTCGATTCTTCTATCCCGGAATGATCCTCCTGGTCGTCCTGTTTGCGGCGATCTTCGCCACCATCTCGGTGATCGAAGACCGGCACGAAGGGTTCCTGCAGGGGGTCCTGGTCGCGCCCGTCGGTCGCTCCAGCTTGGTGCTCGGAAAGCTTCTCGGGGGGAGCACCATCGCCTGGCTGCAAGGAGTCGTGCTGCTGGCGCTGGCCCCATTCGCCGGAATTCGGCTGAGCTGGGTGGGTACCCTCGAAGCGGCCGGGGTGCTCGCCCTGATCGCCCTCGCGATGACCGCTCTGGGATTCGGATTCGCCTGGAAGGTCGACTCCACACAGGGCTATCATGGAGTCATGAACCTCGTCATGTTCCCCCTCTGGCTACTCTCCGGCGCCCTCTTCCCCGCCGCTGGCGCACCGCGCTGGCTCGCCTGGGTCATGAAGCTCAACCCCCTCACCTACGGACTCGCCGCCCTGCGCCATGCTCTCTTCTCGCCGCTCGCCGCGGGCAGGGCCGCGGGCTCCCCCTCCTTCAGCCTCGCGCTCGCCGTAACCGCGGCGGTGTGCGTGGCCCTCGCGGGAGCGGATCTCTGGCTGGTTCAGGGGGCAGCGGCATGAGCAACGGGAAAGCTACCGGTCCCGTCCCTCGCGGCTTCATCTGGGGAGCGCTCTCCTTCGCATTGCTCCTGGTGGTGATCGCCGCGATCACCTTCGCTTACCATGATCGCCAGGCGGCTCCCTCGCGAACTGCCGTGTCCAGCGCGGCTCCAGCGGTCCTCTATACCTTGCCGGATTTCTCCTTGACCAATCGCGATGGAAGAACGATCACCAAGGCGGATCTTGCCGGGAAGCCCTGGATCGCCGACTTCATCTTCACGCGCTGCCGGCAGCAGTGCCCACTGCTCACGACCCAGCTCAAGGCATTGGGCTCCAAGCTGCCGCCGGGCGTGCACCGCGTCTCCTTTACGGTGGACCCGAGCTACGATACGCCCAAGATCTTGACCGAGTACGCACAGGCGCACACGATCAAGGATCCGAACTGGCTCTTCCTGACCGGCAAGCGCGACTACGTCCTCGGGCTGATCAAGAACGGCTTCAAGCTGACGGTCCTGCAGCAGACCGCACAGACGCGGCCCAGCAATCAGCCACCCATCGTCCACACCACCCGCTTCGTCCTGGTCGATGGTCATGGGAACATCCGCGGGTACTACGACGGCCTGACGCCTGACGGCCGCCAGCACCTGCTGCGCGACGTCAAGGCTCTCGTCGCCGCCCACAAGACGTCCTGAGGGGGCCATAGCGTGCGTTTGATCGCGATTCTACCGGTCGCCAACGCCACCCTGAACGGTCTCGCGGCGGCCCTCCTCGTGGCCGGTTTCTTCGCCATCCGCGGGCACCACGTTCGTATCCATCGGGCCCTGATGATCAGCGCCTTCGGTAGCTCGGTCTTGTTTCTCGCCGGCTACTTGACCTTTCATTTCCTGGCGGGAGTGGTGCACTTCACCGCCACCGGTACAGCGGCACGAAGGGCCTACTTCACACTGCTGATCAGCCACACCGTTCTGGCGGCGGCGGTGCCGGTGCTCGCGATCATCGTTCTCACCCTCGCCCTGCGCCGGCGTTTTCGCCGCCACCGCGCCCTGGCGCGCTGGACCCTGCCGATCTGGCTCTATGTGTCGATCACCGGCGTGGTGATCTATTGGATTCTGTTCCCGGCGGGTCTCGGCTCTCAGCCGCGCTCTGGAGGCTCGAGCGCAAGCGTGGCCTCCTCGCTCTCTTCGCCGGGGTCCGCAACCTCTGCCTCACCGTTCGAGCGCGGCAAGTAGACGTACCTCCCCAAAGGCTTCAAGTAGGGAAGCTCGCTTGCTCCCAGGGCCGCCTGGCGCAGTTGCGCCAGCTTCGAGTCGAGGTCGTCGATGGCGTTCAAGGCCAGCGCCTCCGCGGTCATCGGCACCACCGGAGAGCCGAACTCCTGGCGCCCCTGGTGGGAGAGCACCAGATGCTCGAGGTGAAGGCGAAGATCAGCGGGAAAATCCTCAATCGCCGCGCAGCGCTCGCGCAAGAGGTCGCGGCCGATGACCACGTGCCCCACCAGTCGACCCTCCAAGGTGTAGTCGTTGGCCGGCAAGGACTCGAGCTCGATCAGCTTTCCCAAGTCGTGGAAGAGGACGCCGACCAGGAGGAGATCACGGTCGATCTCGCGGTAGTGATCCGCCACGGCAACCGCGAGCTCGGCCATCGAGACCACGTGCTCGAGCAAACCACCACGATAGGCGTGATGAATCATCTTGGCCGCCGGGTGCTCGCGCAACTGTCCACCGTAGGTCTCGAGGGTCTCTAGCGCCAAGCGCTTGAGAGGCGCCCGTTGAATTTGGCTGGCGACGAGATCGCTCAAGCGGCGCCATAGCTCGTCGATGTCTTCGCGCGTGGTCGGAACCAGCCGCCCCGGATCGAAGCCGAACTCGCGATCGGCTTCCGTCGCCGTCCGGCAATCGGTCACCGTCATCTGGAGCTCGCCGCGATAGCTCTTGACCAGTCCCTTGTAAGCGACGAAGGTTCCCGCCTCGTAGTCGCCGTCGAGAGCGCTGGCATCGGACCAGACCTTGGCGGCGATCGACCCACTCTCGTCGGCGAGCACGAGGTCGAGGAAGTCGCGGCCGTTCTTGTCCTGCCGCCGTTCCTTCTTGGCGAGCAGAGCGAAGCCGGCGACGGAGTCTCCCTCCGCGAGGCTTGCGATTTCAGGATTACGGCGTTGCGGGCTCATGACGTGAGGACCAGAAGGGTCGTTCGTCCGTAACTATAGAGGGAGAACGTCCCGCGCGCCAGCGAACGACCCAGGCAAATGGCGCTAAGCTGAGCCAGGGAGATCCGCATGATGTCGTCGAGAAGCCTTCCGCAAGCCCTGCGCGCACTGCCGACGGTCGCCCTCTTGGCGACCATGATCGTGGCCGGCGCTCTCGCCGCGCGCGCCACCGCCACCGACCCCGACACCTGGCCGGCGGCGCAGAGATCCTTCTGGGAGGATGGGCCTTCACTCCTCTTGACCCGGCAGGAGCGCGAGCGGTTTCTGGCCCTCGATCAGTCAGGAAGAAGCGCCTTCATCGCAAAGTTCCTGAGCGATCCGATTCCGTCCACGAAAGAAAACGAGCTAGTCGCAGGCATCGAGCGCCGGCAGCGGCTCGTGCGACACGACTTCCTCTCTCCCCTGGACGATCGCGCCCGCCTGCTCTTTCTGCACGGGGTCCCCGACCAGCGCCAACCGATCGCCTGCGGCGAGGTCTACAAGCCGATCGAGCTGTGGACGTATGGCAAACGCACGCTGGTCCTCTATCGCCCCGGCCCCTCCGAGCCTTATCAGCTCTGGACCCCTCTCGACGGAAAGCCCTCGCTCTACACCGACGAGATGAAGTACTACCTCGAGCAGTGGGCCATCTTGAAGTACCGAGTCATCGGCGGCAGATTTGACCGGCAGATCTGCCCGAAGGCGGTCAAGCTGGTGGACGGCGCCACCGGGGTGTCGGGCCTCTATGACGGCGAGAGGCACCGCCCCACGGTGGTCGAGCTGCAGAGCTACCTGGCGCCTCCCACTGATCTCGCGACCTGGGCGCAAGAGGCCGCCGCAACCTCGGTCAGCGGTTTTCCCGAGCCGCTACCGGTGAGCGGGATCGATATCCACTTCCCCTCCTGGCACGGGCAGCGCATCCTCACTCGCTTCATCGTCACCGTCCCCCCCTCGGCGAACCTCAAACCTCACGCCAAGAGCGAAGACACCAAGGGGAAGCCGGAGCTCGACCTGCTCGTCGACGGCGCCATCGAAGAACGAGGTCACCTCTTCGACGAGCTGCGCACCCGTTTCGAGCCGCCGCCTCCTGGCAACCATCCCTTGGCCCTGGTGGTCGACGAGCCCCTGCGGCCTCAACACACTTTTCTCGTTCGCCTGCGGATCACCGATCAAGCGAGCGGCAGGGTCGCCTACCTGACCCGCGGATTCACCGTCCCCAGCGAGCCCAAGCCGGAGGCCGCGGCAAGCCCCGGCACCCTGTACGCCAGTGCCGCCCAGCTTGCCCAAGAGACCCAGCTCAAAGGCAAGGACAGCCTGGTGCTGTTTCCACCCACGCAGGACGTGGTGGTCGGCTTGTGGCGCGCCGAGGTCGCGGTCACCGGTCAGCGCATCGTCAAGGTGACTTTTTCCGTCGACGGCAAGCCACAGATGACGATCAATCAGCCACCCTTCACGGCGGAGGTCCGCCTCGATCCTCTCCCCCACGAGCAGGTGGTAAAGGCAGCGGGATATGACAAGGATGGAAAGCTCGTGGCATCCGACGAGGTCGCCCTCAATCAGCCGCGCGGCGCCTTCCGGGTCAGCATTCTCGCCCCCGCGCGCGGCTTCCACGGCAGCGGCAAGACAACCGCCCGCGCCGAGGTGACCGTGCCCGAGGGGCGCTCCCTCACCGAGGTCGACTTCTCGCTCAACAACAAAGAGGTGGCGACACGCAAGGCACCTCCGTGGAGCGCGGAGATCGACGTGCCGGAGGCGAGCGGGGTCACCTACCTCACCGTCACGGCGACGCTCGACGACGGCACCAAGGCAGACGCGGTGCGCTTCCTCAACGCGCCGAAGTACCTCGATATCGTGGACGTCACGCTGGTCGAGCTCTATACCGCGGTCACCGATCGCCACGGACGACCGGTCGAGGGTCTGTCGCAAAGCGACTTCCAAGTCTTGGAAGATGGACGGCCGCAAAAGATCCAGAAGTTCCAGCAAGTGGAAAACCTTCCCTTGACGGTGGGCGTCATGATCGACACTTCGGGATCGATGGCAAGCTCGTTGAGCGACGCGCAGGCCGCGGCCACCGACTTCCTCACTGGCATCCTCAAGCCCGGCGATCGCTGCTTCGTCCTCAGCTTCTCCGACTCGCCCCGCCTCCTCATGGCGCCGACCAGTGACAAGTCGGCCTGCACCGGGGCGCTCGGCTCGCTGCGCGCCGAGGGCTCCACCAGCCTCTACGATGCCCTTGTCACCAGCCTCTACTACTTCCGCGCCTTCCGCGGACAGCGCGCCTTGATCGTGCTCTCCGACGGCGAGGACAACTCCAGCCACCTGCCCTATCGCTCGGCTCTCGAGTTCGCGCGCCGTAGCGGCGTCGCGATCTACACCGTCGGATTGCGCATCTCCGTCCTCGATCGAGGCGTGCGGAGCAAGCTCGCCGAGCTGGCGCAAGAGACCGGTGGGAGATCGTTCTTCATCAAGAGCGCCAAGGAGCTCGCCGGGGTCTACTCCCAGATCGAAGCCGAGCTTCGCACCCGCTACCTCATCACCTATACTTCCGACCGCCCTCCCGGCAAGAAGCACGAGTTCCGCACCGTCCAGGTGAAGGTCGACAGACCAGGGATGACCGCGCGCACCATCCACGGCTACTACCCCTAGCCCGGACACGAACGCCACATGGTCGCGTTCGCCAGGAGCAACGGCGCGAGCGCCGCACTGCTAGAATGGCCGCTCGCTAGGCCACCCTCCGACATGCGACTCCCGAACAGAGCATCTGCCGCCGTCTTCGCCCTCATCGGCTCGGCAACGATCCTCCTGCCGGCGATCTTGCTCGGCCAATCGGCCCCGACCTCGAAGGGTGAAGCGGACTTCCGCTTCAAAGAGCTCAACCACCCCTACCAGGACATTCTCCCGCCGCTCGCTCCAGTGGCCCAAGGGCCGCTGACGATTCAGCTCAACTCGCCGCACCAGACTCTCGACTTGATCGATAACGAGGTGCACGCCCACCCCAACGGGGATGGCACCCACGAGCTCACCGTCGACTTGATGGTGGCCGGACGCGGGGAGCTCATCGCCAAGATGAGCCTCGCGGACATGACGCGAACGATCCACGATCAGGTCGAGCTTCCGCGACAGAGCAAGACCGTGGAAGCGACGGTGAGGATTCGCTCGGCGGCCGGCGCCTACGAGATCACCACGGTACGCCTTCCTAGCCAGGTAACCCTGGCCATCCGCAGCGGGGTGGGAGACCGGATCATCGGATGGTGCAATCGAATGGCGCTGATCCCCTTCTTTGCCCTCGACTGTGACGGGCTCACGCAGTCGCTTCAGACCGCGGTGATTCCTCTGCCGCCGCCGGGATCGACCTATGAGCTCCCGTATGACCAATTGACCCCTGATGAAAAGGCTCAGATCGACGCCTATCTCTCCACGAGCGGTACGGCGGCGGTGCCGGCGGCGGGGAGACAACCGTGAGAATTCGGTTCAAGGATGCCCCCGCCACCTTTTCGTTGCTCGGGCTGATCGCCATCGTCTTTCTCCTCGAGGAGGCCTCCGGAGGGGCCGGCAACCCACGCGTTCTAGTCCAGTTCGGCGCGCTGTATCCCCCGCTCGTCTGGGCCGGACAGTGGTGGCGGCTCATTGCCGTGCTCTTCGTCCATGTCGGTCTGGCGCACGTAGCGCTCAATGGATGGGCGCTCTACCAACTGGGAATGCTCTTCGAGATCAGCTTCGGCACCGCGCGCATGCTCGCTGTCTACTTTGCTTGCGGCCTGGGAAGCTCGCTCGCCAGCCTGCTATGGACCCGGAATCTCTCGGCGGGCGCGTCGGGCGCGATCTTCGGACTTCTTGGAGCCCTCCTCATCTTTCTCCTGCGCCACCACCAGCGCCTGCGGCCGGAAGCAAAGACCCTGATGATCGAGCTCGCCTTCTGGGGCGTGATCAACGTGGCCTACGGCTTCAGCAACCCGGCGATCGACAATGCCGCCCATCTCGGCGGTTGCGCGGTCGGGGCGATCATCGGCCTCTTCCTGGTGCAGCCGAGACGCGCCCCGATCTAAGGCGCGGCGCAAAGCCTCCCGCTTCCCTCTCCAGAAGCTCTAAAACTCTGATAGCATAGCGGGTTGGACGTATCGCCCCGCGCTCGGAAGGGCCAGACATGGGGCTCCCCCTCTCATGAGATTTGGAGGAATATCGATGGCAACACGACACTCCATGCCGAACCTCTACTACTTCACGATCGAAGACGAATCGATGCTCGCCGAAGCTTTCGCCGGGCTCGATCGCGACGTCTTCGCCATCGCGTACAAGGTAGACGGCAGCGAAGACGTCTTCGTCACCACGGCCGAGACCAAGCAGGCCATGGATCGCAACGACGTTCCCTACCACCTTCTCGCCGAGGAGGATGCGCGCCGCGTGGCCGTGTATCACAGCGTGCTTTCCCGCGAAGAGCTGATCGACTACGAGGACGTGCTCAAGGCTTTGACTTTGGCTTACAGGGGCATCGCCGTCGCCTGCGTAGGGGTCAACGGCGACAGCGACCTCGGCTTCGATCTGAGCGACGGAGAGGCGCGTTTCACCTACTTCACACCGCCCTCAGGACACACCTTCATCCTGCGCGTCTTCGTCGACCGCAAGGACGCGGTCGAGTTCATCAGCCGCCGCAACGAGGGTGAGGACGAAGCCGTCGAGTGGGCCAAGACGATCCCGCTCGAATCCTCCGAGGAGCTTGCCACCTATCACTGAGGTCCCCGGCGACCGGCAGGCGCCGCTGCCCTTCGCTCCGGAGACGTACTCCGTCTCCGAGTTGTGCGGCGAAATCCGCGACATCCTGGCGCATGCCCTCTCCTCGCTCTGGGTCGTGGGTGAGGTGCAAAGGGTCAAGGCGAGTCAACGGGGCCACCTCTATTTCGAGCTCATCGAGAAGGGTGACCGCGACGAGATCGTGGGCAAGATCGATGCGGTCGCGTGGCGCAACGACCATCACCGGATTCGCCGGCTGCTCGAAGAAAACGGGCAACGTCTGGCCGAAGGGCAGGAAATTCGCTGCCGCGGCTCGGTCGACTTCTACCCCGCCGGCGGTCGTCTGCAGCTGGTCGTGCGGGAGGTCGATCCGGTCTTCACCCTCGGGATGCTCGAACGGCGGCGGCGCGAGACGCTGGCGGCTCTCCAGGCGGCGGGGAAGGTCGATCGCAACAGGCAGCTGCCACTCTCGCCCATCCCTCTCTCCCTGGCGCTCATCACTTCGGCGGGCAGCGCCGCCTACCACGACTTCGTTTCGGTGCTCGAGGCGAGCGGTTTCGGATTCAAAATCCTCTTCTTGCACGCCGCTGTGCAAGGCAGAGACGCCGAGGGTGAGATCAGCAGCGCGCTGCGTTCGCTCTCCTCGCTGCCGGACCTAGACTGCGCCGTCCTGATTCGCGGCGGAGGATCGCGCAGCGACCTCGCCGCCTTCGACAGCCGGGTCATCGCCGAGGCGATCGCCGAAGCGCCGATCCCCGTGGTCACCGGCCTCGGCCATGAGATCGACCGTGCCATCGCCGACCTCGTCGCCCACACCGCTTCGACGACTCCGACCAAAGCGGCGGAGCTCCTCGTCGACCGGGTACGGGGAAGCAAGCAGCACTTGACCGAGCTCGGAGGCCGGCTGGAGCACAGCGCCACGCATGCGCTGATGGTCGCTCGGCACGCGGTGGAGCGCGCGGTGCTCCGCCTACGCGGTTCCGGCGAGAGACTGCGCTCGGCCCAAGGACGCCTGGCTCGCTTGGTAGTAAGTTTGCGCGGCTCCGCTCTCGCCCGCCTGGGGTCGGAGGAGCGGCGGCGACGGGACATGGGCGCGCGCTTGGCGGTATCCGCGCCGCGCCTGCTCTCCCACCGCAAGCGCCGCCCGGAAGACCTGGCTGAGCAGGTGGCGAGCCTGGCCCAAAGCCAGCTGCGCGGGATCCGCGCTATGCTCGCCGAGCGCGCGAGACTGTGCCGTGACCTCGAGCCCAAGCGCACCCTGAGGCGGGGTTTCAGCATCACTCGCGACGTGGAGGGTCGCTCGATTCGCGACGCGCGCAACGTTGCTCCAGGCAGCCGGATTGCCACCGAGCTGGCAAACGGACGGCTCCTGAGCAAGGTGGAGGAAGAATGAGCGGAAAACGCGACAAAGAGCCCGACGATCTCGGTTTCAATGAGGCCATGGAGGAGCTGGAAGAGATTCTCCGCTCTATCGAGAGCGAAGAGGTCGACGTCGATCGCCTAGCCGAGGGGCTACAACGGGCAGCTCAGCTTCTCGAGATCTGCAGAGGCAAGATCCGGCGCGCCGAGGTCGAGGTCCGGCAGATCGTTCAGCGTCTCGAGCCCGAGTCCGCCGGTGAGGAAACAGGCGAGCCGGAGAAGGGTGACGAGTAGCCCATGTTCCTGGGAAATCTCATCTTTTTCGGATTCACCTTCCTCTCGGTGGCGGGAACCTACGCGGTCTGCCGCTACTTCAAGAAGAGCAACCTCTTCTCGACGATCACCGCGGTCGTCGTCTTCATCGCCTTCGTCGGCCTGTACATCGTCGCCACCTCGCTGGCGATCACCGGTTCGATGTAGGCGTCACGCTCCCCTGCGCTCGACCCCGGAGTAGTAGGCAAGGCATTCCGCCTCGCGGCCGCGAACGACCCGGCGTCCGGCGAGCCGTCCCCGGCTCTCCGTCACCACCGTCTGCTGCCCCTCCTGGTGATGGTCATCGTAGGAGTAGATGACCACCCAATCGCGCGTCTTGCCGAGATCGTGGGCCCGCGCGGTATTCGAAAAGAGCGCGGTGAAGTGCCAATCACCTCGCACCGTGTGCAAGATGGGCAGCCAAGCTCTTCCCTCGGGATTGAAGCGCTTCGGAGCGATCTGGGGCAGCCTGCCGCTCGCGGCTTTATCCCGATAGTCACGGTCGACGTCGAGCAGGAGTTCGACGCCGGGGCCATGCAGCATTCCGGCGCGATTGGGAACGAGGCGCTTGCCGAGGAGGGTCGCGAGCGAAGCGCTGATTGCCGCCGCCCTGCGCTTTCCCACGCCGGGGATCGCTTCGAGTCGGCCCTCATGCGCCGCGGCCTCGAGCGCCTCGAGACTATCGACGCCGAGATGCTCGTGCAGGCGGCGGGCGAGCACCGGGCCGACGCCCGGTACGCCGCGAAAGAGTCTTTCCGGGTCGATCTCCCCGCGCAAGCGGTCGAGCTGACTCCAACGACCGGTGCGCACCATCTCCAGGATCGCCCGGCCGATTCCTTGGCCGACGTGGGGAAGGGCCACCAGTCCCTCCAGACCCTCCCCGTCGACGATCTCCCCCACGTAGCGGCCGAGGGCGGCGATGGTCGCGGCGGCGCTTCGATAGGCGTTGACGCGAAACGGATTCGCCCCTTGCTGACGCAACAGGTCCGCCGCTTCTCGCAGCTGGCGAGCGATGGTCTCGTTGCGACGTCGAGGTGGATGCTTCTGGAGCTCTCCCATGCGCCGTCTCCTCTCGTTGGAGGTCCCTTTGCAGAACCTATCGTTTTGCGTGGTGATCGAAACCGCCCCAATGGAGGGGTTCGGGGTGGGAGTCCTGCCCGCCCTCACGAGCGAGAGCTTCCCACCCCTGAACGCCGCGCCCCCTCCCCTGCCGGGTGTAGCGCAGTTGTCATAGCGCGTCTATTGTCACTTCAACGGCAAGTCCGACCCGCCCCCGTCGGCAGTGGTCCCTCAAACCCCGCAGTGGACGACAACCAGGAGGTACATCATGACGGACGCAACACTCGCGAAGGGCAATCAAGAAGCGATGACCAAGGGCGAAAAGTCTCGGATGGCCAAGCCATGGACGCTGTTTGATGAGATCGACGCGGAGTTCCAGCGCTTGCTTGAGCGCACGACCGGATTCATGCCGCGGATGATGACTCCGGGGCTCTTTCCGATCATGCGCACCGAGCCGGCCTTCACCGGCTGGTATCCCAGCCTCGATGTCTACGAGAAGGACAACAAGCTCATGGTCAAGGTCGATCTTCCCGGTCTCAAAAAGGGCGACGTGCACGTCTCGTTCAAGGACGGGGACCTGATCATCGAGGGAGATCGGAAGGTGGAGAAGGAGCTGAAGGAGGAGGACTACTATCGGGCCGAGCGATCCTACGGGAAGTTCTATCGCCGGCTGCCGCTCCCCTTCGACGTCAAGGCCGACAAGATCAAGGCCAACTTCACGGATGGCGTCTTGCACGTCGAGCTTCCGATTCCGGCGGAGAGCCGCACCAAGCCGATCGAGATCAAGATCTCCTGAAGCTCTTCGCGTTTTGAGCGGCGACGACCGCTCACTGGGCCGCGCTACGAATCGTCCGACGCCTCGCCACCGGCGGCGAGGTTGCGAGCCGAACCGAGCGCGGCCCCGATTTTTCCCTCTTCATCGCCCCCGAGAGAGTTATCCTCCCCTCATGGCGAGAGAACAACGCTTGGGCCGCACCGATCTCGAGCTCTCGGAGATCGGTCTCGGGTGCTGGCAGTTCTCGAATGGCGAGGGCCTCATCGGCCGCTATTGGCAGAAGCTCGACTCGGATGAGGTCCAGTCAATCGTCGATGCTTCCGTGGACGGGGGCGTCAACTGGTTCGACACCGCGGAGGCATACGGCCGCGGCGCCTCCGAGCATGCCCTGGCCCAAGCGCTGAAGGGTCGCGAGCCAGGACCACGCCTCTACGTCGCCGACAAGTGGTGGCCGACCTTGCGCAGCGCGGCGAACATCGGCGCCACGATCGAAAAGAGGATCTCCCGGCTTTCGCCCCTCGATATCGATCTCTATCAGGTGCACAACTCCTTTTCCATTTCGCCGGTGAGCTCCCAGATGAAGGCGATGGCCGACCTGGTCGCGGCTGGCAAGATCGGCGCGGTCGGAGTCAGCAACTTCTCGGCCCGGCGCACGCGCGCCGCGGTCCGAGCCCTTGCCCGTCATGGACTCGTTCTCGCCTCCAACCAGGTTCGCTACAGCCTTCTAGACCGCCGTATCGAGCGCAATGGAGTCCTCACGGCCGCGCGCGAGCTCGGCGTCTCGATCATCGCCTATTCTCCACTCGCGCAAGGACTGCTGAGCGGCAAGTTCCATCGCGACCCGGGGGCGGTCGAACGGCTCTCGGGTCCGCGCCGCAGCCTCCCCTCGTTTCACCGTCGGGGGCTGGCAAAGACCCGGCCGTTGATCGACGGGCTCGCTTCCATCGCGGAGGCGCGCGGAGCCACGGCGGCCCAAGTCGCCCTCGCCTGGACGGTGCAGTTCCACCCCGGGCTGGTCTTCGCGATTCCCGGAGCGACCTCCGCTTCCCAAGCCCGGGACAACGCCGCGGCCATGAAGCTCGAGCTCGCTCCGGATGAGCTCGCCCGCCTCGATCGGCTCTCCCAAGCTCTCGCCTGACCATCGGCCGACAGAGGGGAAGCCGCGCTATTCTTGGCGCGATGGACTCGCAAGAGATCAGGGCTGAAGAATCGGTTATCGAGGCGCTCGACGAGGTCGCCCGCGCCGCCTACCCGGAGGAGGGCTGCGCCGTGCTCATCGGCCAAGCGAGGCGCAAGCGGACCCGCCTCGATACCGTGCTGCCGGCCCGAAACGTCGCCGCTGACAACCGGAGGCGGCAGTTCATCATCGATCCACAGGCCCTGCTCATCGCGCAGAAGGCTGCGCGCCAGCGGGAGAATGGGGTCGTCGCGTTCTTCCACTCCCATCCCGATCACCCCGCCGAGCCGAGCCCGGCGGACCGCGCCGCGGCGTGGCCCGGAGCCTTGCATTTAATCGCCAGCGTCACCTCGCGAGGAGTCGTCGATCTGGCGGCCTACTCTCTCGATTCGAACGGCACCTTCCAACCCCTGCCCCTTGCGGGAAGCGGGAGAGCACGCGGGGAAGGCGGGAGGTGATGTCCACGAAACCGAGCGCGGGCTCACAACTGTCCCCGGAAGAGCTGCGGCGCTACAGTCGTCACTTGCTCCTCTCGGAGGTCGGGCTCGCGGGCCAAAAGAAGCTCAAAGGCGCGCGGGTCCTCCTCGTTGGCGCCGGCGGGCTGGGCTCGCCCCTTGCCCTCTACCTCGCCGCCGCCGGCGTTGGAACGCTCGGGATCGCCGACTTCGACCGGGTCGACGCGACCAACCTCCAGCGCCAGGTCCTCTTCTCGACCGCGGACATCGGCGCTTCCAAGACGGAGATCGCCGCCCGGAGAATCCGAGCGCTCAACCCCGGGGTCGAGGTCGAGCCGCACGACGGACGTGCCAACGAGGTCAACGTCGACGAGCTCGTCGCGGCCTATGACCTTGTCGCCGACGGCAGCGACAACTTCGCCACTCGATATCTGATCAACGACAGCTGCGTCAGAGTGGGCCGGCCCGACGTGTGGGGAGCGGTCGAGCGCTTCGAGGGGCAGGTCTCGATCTTCGCGCATCCGCAAGGCCCGTGCTACCGCTGCCTCTTCCCCGAGCCCCCTCCCCCCGAGCTCATCCCGACGTGCAGCGAGGCCGGAGTGCTTGGAGTGGTCCCGGGGGTCATTGGCTCTCTGCAAGCAACGGAGGTGCTGAAGCTCATCCTCGGGATCGGCGACGCCTTGATCGGCAGGCTCTTGCTCTTCGACGCGCTCTCCATGCGCTTTCGCGAGGTGCGCGTCGAGCGCGATCCCGCCTGCCCCGTCTGCTCGCGGACCAAGTCCGCGGCGGCGAATGTCGGCCGCGGCGGAGACAGAGATACTCATGAGGGTGAGAGCACCGGCGAAGCGGACCTTGCCTTCGACCTGGCTCCGGCCGCGGCGCGGCAAATGCTCGCGGAAGGGCTCGCTGAGCTCGTCGACGTGCGCTTGCCGCCCGAGCAAGAGATCGCGGCGATTGCCGGGGCTCGGTCGCTGCCCTTGAATGAGCTCGGCGAGCGCTTCCGCGAGCTGCCGCGGGACCGCGACCTCATCGTCTTCTGTCACGTCGGTGCCCGCTCGACCTTCGCGGTCGAGTGGCTGCGAAGCCACGGGTTCGACCGCGCCCACAATCTCGCCGGTGGGATCGACGCCTGGAGCCGCGAGGTCGATCCGACGATTCCCCGTTACTGATCCAGATGGAGTCAGCGGGACCCGAGAGCCAAAAGGAAGATGTAGGGGCGACCCATGGGTCGCCCCTCGACCAGTGCGGCAAAACTGGCGTCGCTTCGAGGACCGGTTACCCGTGCGGCGGCCGGGTCGAGGATGCCGGAGGCCGGGTCTTCTTGGCGCTGGGTTTCTTGGCTGGCGGTGGCGCCTTCGAGCCCGCCTTCACCGCCGGCCGGTAAATTCTCAACCTGTCACGATCGACCTGCCCCGTTGGCGCCGGCGGCTTCTTGACGTTCTCCACCCGGTAGCGGGGAACGCGGACGCCCGCGTCACGCTCGAGCGTGCCCGCGGGGATGCCGCGATCGATGATCCCGTGCGCGGGATCACCCTCGTAGCGGGTCACGACCCTGGTGCGCTGCAGGATGCCGGCCTCGGCCGTTCTCCTCACGGCGTAGCGACGGATCTCCGGGTCGACGAAGTGGCGTGAGGGAACGAACCACCACCATCCCGGATCGATCGAGTGATCTCCGAAGATGAGACCGGCCCCGACACTCCAGGTCACACCCGGGGGCAAGGGCGCCCAGCCCACCCAGCCGTCGCCATAGCGCCAGGCCACCCAAGCTGGAGACCAATCATGGCCTGGAGCCCAGTACCAGCCTAGGTGCGCGCTCCACCCCCAGCGACCGTAGTGAAACGGCGCCCAGCCCCATGGCCAGTAAGAAACCCACGTCCAACCGTAGTCGGTGAGAACCCATCGGCCGTAACTGTACGGCTGCCAGTCCGCTGCCATGCTGGCGGGAACCCAAACCCAACCCGGAGGATCGAGCCACACCCACTGGCCGTAGGGTGCCAAGCCATCGTAGAAGGAGCCCCATTCGACGGCCGCTCCGACGCGCACGCTGGAGCCGGCATATCCTACGCAACCGGCGAGGAGCAGCCCGCTCAGCAGAACCAAGATGCCTTTGCGCATGAGCATCTCCTTTCGCGCTCGTTGTCCCTCCTCGATTCCAGGATACGAAGCTCCACGACGGCGGACACGAGTCCCCCGGGCGGGTCGTCGAGTCGCGTCCGGGGGGTAGACCGCCACCTGCCGGGGCGGGCGAAGACGGGAACCTCTCTTGCGACCCGGGCGTGAGTCAGATCGCAAGGGGGGCTGCTCTCCCACCCTCCGACGACACGATCGCCACCCCACCGGAGGTTGTCCTGGAGGGAGCCGGCGGGCGATCATGATCGCGGGCGAGGAGACGGGATCCGAAGCGAGGATCCACCATCCGTCGAAGGCGCCTAGAAGGTAGGAAACGACAACATCAGAGGCCCGCCACCAGCCTCGGCCACCAAGGAGGTTGCCATGCGAGCGATGAGATGGGTGGTACTGGGAGGAACGGCTCTCTTGCTAGGAGCGCTCTCCCTTCCGGCGCAGGTAATCCGTGAGGACGGAGTCAAGTCGGTAGCCGGCACCCTGGGTGGAGTCGAGGCCCGCGCTTACGCGGAGTACTCGCTCAGCAGCTCGGGCGGAGAGATCCTGTTCGCCAGCATCGATGCGATGACCTACCAGAGCTCCGGCCGCAACGCGGAGGAGCACGCCACCGGGCTAATCACGCCGCTGGCGGGGGAGGGCGAGGATGGCGCGTGCACTGATGAGGGCGGCGATCAACTCTGTCTGCAGGTTATCGACAGCACTGGAGAAGTACTGTGCTGGGCCGAGCGCCCGAACTACCCCGGCTGGCAGCGGGACCCGCGTCTCGTCTGCATCCTGCCAACGGTGAGCAGCAAGCCCGAGACGTACTTCCTTCGTGTCGCACTCGCCGATCAGAGCTGCGCCGACCTGGTCTATCCAGAGGCGCCGCAGGATCGGCTGATTCCATACCTGCTCAACGTCAGTCTACGGAGAATCGCGCCGCAAGGGCCGCTCGCCACCGCGGTGGCTCTCAGTAAGAGCCGGCTCTAGAGGCAACGCGGCGCGGGGGGGAGTGAGCGGGGCCCCCAAGGGCCTCAAGCGGAGAAGGAGTCCCCAACAGGAAAGGAGCAGAAAATGTCGAGAACGAGACTGGTCTGGATCTGCACCTTAGCACTGGCTCTCGCTACCTTGCCGATCAATTCGTTCGCCCAAGGAGGAGGGGGCGGTCATGTGTCTACCCCTGGCAACAACCTGTCGTTGCCGGTGATCTGGTCCGACGGGGTGAGCAAGGCCCTGCGCGGAACCTATGGAGCGCCGGTCTTCAACGGCGAGACGTTCACCGACGAGCTCGGCAACGTGTGGTACCTGCAGCAGGATGCGCTCAACGAGTGGCAGGCGGAGTCGGCCGACTGGAGCGGCGCCGCGGTCTACGTGGACTGGATCGACTGGGGCGACAACCTCGAGTCCAAGCCCTGGTATGACAGCTCCGTCGTGCGTGTCGAGACCGTGCTCTATCAAGACCTAGCGACTCCCATGACCGGCTTCGAGATGAGCCAGCTCTGGGGCCAGGGAACGTCCGAGATGTGGGGCACGAGTGGTAATACGTATGACAGCGACCAAGCGACCGTCTACTCCGGCTGCGCACGCTTCACCATCCAGAAGCTGACCAAGGACAAGGCCGATCCGACCTTCGCCATCGCCTGGAATCCGGCGACCGGGGCGTGGTACGGAGACGTTGGACCCGCGCTGCTCAACTCGGCGGTTTGGGAGGGAGCGGAAGGCTCGACCTCACCCTCCGTCTATAGCGCCGAGATCAACATCCCGGGCAAGGTCATCTATGGATATAACTGGAACCTGCGCAAGACCGGCGACGGGCCCGGCGTCTATCGCTTGACCTTCAGCTTCGACGGAATGCTCGGCGGAATCGAGTGCCCGGTGACGCTCAACACCTTCTTCAACGCGGACACCGAGATCATGGCGAGCGTCGAAGTCACGACCCTGGCATGGCCCAAGACTCCTCCGCTCGGGCCAACTGCGGCTGAGGGCGAGCCAGCTGGCGGCATTCCCGTGATCGACGTCGCCAACAACCTCACCTACATCGACGTCACCATCCTGCCGCGCTCCGGCAAGGGAGGCAATGACGGCAAGGGCGGCAAGGGCGGGAATGACGGGAATCCAGGTAATGGGGGCAACGGAGGCCACAAGGGTCCGGGAGGTGAAACAACCACCACTGGGACCGCGGTCACCAATGGCAATAGCGGCCATGCTACCAACCCAGGTAACGGCGGTGACGCCGGCAATGCCGGGAATGACGCGAATAAGGGTAACGGAGGCAACGGAGGCAATGGCAACGACAATAACAAGGGAGGAGGCCACTGAGCCCCTGACCCTTTGAGCTACGAGTAGTCGCCTTGCTCCGGGGCCGTCGCTCTCTCCACTGCACTTGGGGCCCCCGGTACCATCCTCCCCCAAGTCCAGCCGCGAACGGCCCTGGAGCCTTTCTCGTCCGGCCCAGCACACCCCACCCTCGAGACGGATCGCCGCCAGACATGAACATGCGCTCGGATCGGCGGCAAGGAAGCTCAGATCAGACCGCCGCGTAGCGCTTTGCTCACCGCTTCCGATTTCGAATGGACGTGAAGCTTCTCGTAGATGGCGCGCACGTAGTTGCGCACCGTGTTGATCGATACCCCGAGCTCGTCGGCCGCGTTCTGGTAGCTGTGCCCCTCGGCAAGCAGGGCGAGCGTCGCACGCTCCTGGTGGCTCAAGTCCAATCCGGAGCGCGGCGTGGGGGCCACTCGTTGAAAGGCGCGAATGACCTTGCGGGCGATCTCCGGCGACATCGGAGCTCCCCCGGTATGCGCCTCATGGATCGCCTCCAGCAAGCGTCCCGGCGGCGTCTTCTTCAGGAGGTAGCCCGAAGCGCCATTGACAATCGATTGAAAGACCAGGTCCTCCTGCTCGTAGACCGTCAGCATGAGTACGATGCTCTCCGGGTAGCGCTCCTTGATCGGGACCACGCCATCCGGACCGGAGATTCCCGGCAGATGAACGTCGAGCAGGATCACGTCGGGCCGTCGCTTGGCGGGAATCGCCAAGGCCTCCTCCACCGCGCCCACTGAGCCAACGCAATCGTAACCGGCCGTCCCGGTGATCAATACCCTCAACGCATCGCGGGTGGGGCGATCGTCCTCCACCAGCAGCACGCCAATCGCTTCCGGTTCCATCATCCCAACACCCCAGCGACTAGCCTAGACCACTCCCCTCGTGCTTGCAGAGAGCATGTTCATGCGCCTCGCCGGCTTCTTTGCCGCGCCAGAGGAATCGACAACGAGACGCGCGTTCCAGAGCCTTTCCGGCTGTCCACCGCCAGCTTTCCGCCCAGGATGCGGGCACGCTCGTCCATGCTCGAAAGACCGTAACCCTGCCACGAGCTCGTGCGCTCGGCGATCTCCGCCGGATCGAATCCGCATCCATCGTCGCGTACCTCGGCGACCAGGCGACGCCCGTTCCTCACCTCGATCTTGATGGATACGGAGGCCGGCCGGCCGTGGCGAATCGCGTTGTTGAGCGCCTCCTTCAAGATGAGCAGCAGATGCCGCCGCTTCTCCGTACCCAATCGGATCTCGGCGGCTCCTTGGGGAGCTTCGAGCCTCCAGTGTACGCCGGCCGATTCGCAGAGCTCGGAGCCGAAACGACGCAAACGCGCCAGGAGACTGGCGAGATCGTCTCTACGCGGATCGATCGACCAGACCATATCGCTCGTCGCCTCCAGGAGGTCACGAGCCGAGCTCCCAATCTCCTCGAGACGGAGGCGCTGTCGCCGGCCCTCGGGCGTGAGCTCACGCTGAACGACCTCGCTCAAGATCGAAATCCGTGACAGCCCCGAACCGAGCTCATCGTGCAAATCGGTCGCGATTCGGGTACGCAGTCGCTCCGCCTCGAGCAGACGCTCCAAGCGAAGTCGATAGCCACCGTACGAGAGAGAGGCAACCAACAGCGCCAAAGCCGCCAAGAACCAGCTGCGCCGCCACCAGGGAGGAGGTATCTCGAACGGCAGGCTCGCCAGCTGATCGCTAGTCTCTCCTTCCGCGTTGACCGCCCTCACCTCGAACCGGTAGGTGCCGGGTGCGAGCTCGGCGTAGGTGACGAGCCGGTTGCTGCTGGGCCGGCTCCACTGATCGACGAGCCCAATCAAGCGATGCTGGTAGCGAAGGGTGTCTCCCGCTGCCAGGCAAGCCCCAACGTAACTCACCTCGATGTCCCGCTCCCCGGTGCCGAGGCGCACCAGTGAGGGGCGGGACCCCTCGATTGCATGGCGAACACCCCCTGCGGAAAAGCGCTCGAAATCGACTCGCGGCTCACACTGCGACCTCACCTTGCGCGGATCGAGGCGAGCCAGACCGTCCAGCGTCCCGAACCAGAGATATCCATTCGGGCCCCGTCGGCAGACCTCGACCGTTCCATTCGGCAGTCCGTCAGCCGTGCCCAGATGCCGCACTCGGCCGCTGTCGGGATCGTAGCGGTCTACGCCGTTGCCCGTCCCAAAGTACAGAGACCCCTGCTCACCTTCGGCGATGCACCGAATGCGATTGCTTGCCAACCCTTGATTCTCCCCGAAGGCAACGAAGCTCGGATGGAGCGTATCGGCGTTTGTCACCCTCACGACTCCCAAGCTACTGGTTGCCACCCATAGCCGATGGTCTCGATCGAGATGAAGATCCCAAACCAACCCCGCCTGCCGAGGCCAACCCGGTGCGGGCGCAAGGGCCCGAGTGGAGAACGAGTAGCGAAGAAGCTTTCCGCTGTAGGTCCCGATCCATAAAAAGCCTCTTCCATCGTCCAGCAACGCCGTCGCTGCATCGTGGTCGAGGAGCGTGCTCGCACCGGGTACCTCGTGAGCGGTCTCCGAAGCCGGGTCGATGACCGCGAGCCCACCAGGCAAGTAGCTCGGGTTTATGGTTCCGACCCACACCCATCCGCGGTGGTCGATCGCCACGCGGAAGACGTGATCATCCGGCAGTCCTTCCGAAGAGGTGATGATCCGATATTCCCTTGGATGAGTGAAGTCGCTCAGGTTGACGATATTCCTATAGTGAACGACTCCGGAAAAGGTTCCCAGCCACCAACTTCCCGGCCTGTCGCGAGCCAAGAGCTGATTCCAGCCCCAGCTGTCATGTTTCACTCCCCGTGGAAGAACCAGCGGAAAGGATTGAAAGCGGTGTCCATCGAAGCACGCGAGAAAGATGTTCGGCTTTCCGGCCATCTCGCAAGGTTCATTGTGGGGACCGAAGAATAGCTCCGCCTCGCGTTCAGCCGCGAGACCGTCCTCGGGGCCGTAGCTCGTGAGGCCATCGTCGGTTAGACGAATCAATCCTTGGCTCTCGGTTCCAATCCACAAGTTCCCCACCGAATCGTGGGCCAGAGAAGATAAAGCAGTGGGGAGTCTGCCCTGGCCCATGCACTTCGACTCTCCATTCTTCACACTGCAAAGGCCCCGCGGGGTAGCCACCCAAAGCACCCCCCGGAGCTCCGTGAGACCGGTCAAACGCCACGCATGGTGGCCAGGGGGTAGCGGAATCGAGACTACGCGAGGGCGAAGAACCTGCTCGGGGGGCAACGCACGCCCACCTCCCTTTGCCTCCTCGACCCTGAGGAGTCGCCCGCCCGAGGCGGCGATCCAGAGATCGCCGTTCGGCGCAACGGTCATCATGCCGGTCCCCAATATCCGTGGTGCTCCCTGGCGGTGAAGCCGGACCCGCGCGAGATCACCATCTTGGAAGCGTCGAAAGAGCCCCCTCGAGGTGGAAATCCACACGGCTCCTCCTTTTCCGAGGGCGAGGTCGTAGATGGTCAACGGCGGGATGGACTCATTCTTCGCCGACGGAAACTTGACCTCATGGAACTCCGAAACGGGCGCCCCCCGTCGGTGAACGAAGAGGAGTGTGGGCGACGCGGCCCAAAGGTTGCCATCCAGGTCGCTCCGTACAACGATGATGTGGTTGCCAAGCCTACCGCCCGGCAGCGCCACCCGGTGCCACCGTCCTCGAATCCCGTGTTGTTTCAGGTCGAACCAACACAGCCCCCCACGCGTACCGGCCCAAAGGCGCTTCACCGCGTCTTCTCGAATCGAGTCGACACCTGGATAGGGGAGCCCGTCCCGCATTCCATAGCTGCGAAACGTGACGCCGTCGAAGCGACTCACCCCTTCTTCCGTAGCTACCCAGAGAAAGCCCTGATCGTCCTGGGTAATGTCAGTGATCATGTCAGAGGCGAGCCCGTCCGCAGTGGTGAAGCGGTGCTCCGGCAAGCGGACGGCAAACACAGCGCTAGAGCTGACAAGCAACGACGCGATCGCGCCCACGACCGACAGAGTTCGCCGGAAACTCCCTGTCCAAGTGTCCATTGTGGCTCCGGGCCAATTCTCCCCCGTTTGCCACCCGAACGCCAACGCATGGCTCGCCCGATCGCCGGTTGAGCCCCCTTCCCATGCGATAACCTCTCAGCCGATGACCATCGGTGATCCCCTGATCGATCTCCTGCTGGAGCTCCAGACGCTCGACCGCGTGCCGCGCATGGGGTTCTTGCTTCGTGGCGTGGACGATCCGGAGAGCGTCAGCGAGCACTCGTTCCACGTCGCCTTTCTCGTCTGGTCGCTAGCGACGGAAATCTCCGGGGTGGATATAGCCCGCGCCATGGCCATGGCGCTCGTGCACGACCTGGCCGAGGTTCGGCTTGGCGATTTACCCAAGACCACGGCGAAGTTCCTTCCCTCGGCGACCAAGAGGGCGGCGGAAGCAGCGGTCTTCGAAGAGCTGACCGCCCCCTTGGGCGAGCGAGCCAGCGAGCTCTTGGCTGACTACCAGGAAGGAGCGTCCGTGGAAGCGCGGTTCGTCAAGGCTCTAGACAAGCTGGCGCTGATGATCAAGGCGGTGGCCTACGCGGAGTGGAAGACGGGATCTTTGGAAGAATTCTGGGACAACTCCGAGAATTTCCCGAGCGCCGGCTTCGCCCCGGTCGACCGCCTCTTTGCTCTGCTGCGTCAGCGCTCCGCGGCGCTCAAGAGACCTTGATTCCGCGCTTCGCCAGAGCCCTCTCGACTCGGAGAAAGAGGCTCTCCCCGAGCAGCGCTTGAGCCGAGCGGGTGACGTCACGGAGAACCACTCGAAGCCGCCGCGGCCCGCTCCAGTACTTTTCAGCGAAGGGCTCGAGGTCACCACCCAAAGCCTGGGTGAGAACGGCGCAGGCAATGACCAGGTCGTCCATGTAGCCCAAGGGACCCACCACCCCCTCTGGGAGAAGGTCGAAAGGGAGGATGAAGTAGGCGAGGGCTCCTACGATCAGGGCCCGCGTCGGCTTCGGCACCTCGCGGTCGAGAGAAAGGCGCACGAGAAGGATGAAGATGTCGGGCACCAGGAGCAGCGCCTCCACCGCTCCGGCACCTAATCGCCCTCCTCGGCGCTCGACGGCCTTCGTCACGCGCCGGCGCAGGCGATCGTAGAAGCTCAGGAGGCCCGTGCTGGGGAGCTCTCGGGTCTGGAGCGCGGCGTCGGTGCGTTCTTCCGCGCCCGTTGTCAAATCACTCTCCTCCGCCATGCGTCCATTGTCCCATAGCCGGTTGAAATCCGATCGAACATCCAACCCTGGCGAACGCGAGCTTTCGCGTCAGGAAGAATGCTCGGACCCACTAACAAAGCATCTTGGAGCTCGCAGATCAGAGAGCGGGTAGATATGCCGCCGCGGCGGCGAGAAGAGCACCGATGAGCGACTCGAGAAAGTTGGTCGCTTCGTGATCGAGCAGGCCTCTATTGCCGAGAGTCGCGCCCACCAGGCTCTCGATGAGGGTGGCCACGAACCCCGCCAGGGTCAAGGGAATCACCGACATCCAGGGAACGAAGCGAAGCGCGCCGGCGAGCCCCGCGACGACGAAGGCAGCCCCGAGACCCGCGCTCGTACCTTCGAGCGAAATGGCCCCCACAGTCCCGCGCGCAGCCCGGCGCAGCGTCGCGAGAAGCACCGTCCGACGCCCGAACGCTTGCCCGATCTCGGTGGCCACTGTGTCAGCAGCCACGGAAGCGAGCGCCCCCACGAAGGCGAGACGAAAGACGGCAGCGTGTGGCGTGATCAGAGCGAAGACGGCCGTCGCCGCGGGTACGGAGAGCTTCGCCAAAGCGTGTCGAGCCCGACGCCGCCCGCCATTCGCCTGGGCGACTCCCGCCACCTCCTTCTCGTGAGAGCCAATCGTGGTCGCACCGGAGGCAAGCACCACGAACGCCGCCATCAGCAGATAGCCCCTCCAGCTAGCCGCTGCCCAGATCAAAGCGCCAAAGAGAGATCCGCTCATCAAACCCGAGGCGGAGACCGCTCCCGCCGCGAGCGCGACGACGCCGAGCGCTACGCTCACCAGGAGTCCGATCGCGAGGCGACCCATGGCCATTTGCGAGCACAGCGCGGGCCAGCCGTTCGCCCCTTCGAGCAGACAGAAGAGGAAGAGGGCGGCAAGGAGCGGCACCGTGAGATTGTCGTCCAGGCGCTGAGGCTGCGATTCCACCCACGCCGCAAAGAGGGCTGTGAGGCTCGCCGCGGCGAGAAGAAACGGGGCATCGTACTTGCCGGGAGCCGTCCACCAAATCAGGGTGGCGGCTGCAAGCGCACCGGCAACCACAAAAACGGCGCTTCCCGCCCAGCTCTTGTCAGGGTTCCATGGTAGACGCGGCCCGATCCCCGCACCGCCAGCCAGCGCGGCGAGACCGTCCCCGAAAGCCACGATCCCCCACGCCGCCGCCGCGACTTCCGGTCGCCGCCAACAAGTCAGGATCAAGACCAGGATCGTCAGTGGGTAAAGGACGATGCCCGCCGCGAAGCCCTGTTCGGCTTCATGCCGGCGCCAGATCGCCCTTCCGCCGATGCGGGAGAGAAGAAAGAGATTGAACAGAAGGCCAGCGAGCGCGATGGCGGCGCCGCCGGGCCAACCCAGTGGTCGGATCAGAAAAGCGCCGGCGCCGAATGCGACGTGCCCCAGCTTGCGCACCAGCTCTGAACGCGACGGTCTCACCTCGTCGTCCCTCGCCGGGGCGCGCGTTCAGCCCGCGGAGCTCGCTTCCTGTCGCTCCAGGGCCTCGCACCAGATGTCCTCCAGCGCCCGGTCGAGACCCTTCGTCGGGCACCAGCCAAGCGCGGCGAGACCAGCCGTGGACGCCGACAGCATGGCGACTTCCGCTGGCCGGTAGCGCTCCGGGTCGATCACTACTTCCGCCTCGACACCCGTGATTCGCAGCAACCGGTCCAACACCTCGCGGATCGACAGCGCCTTGCCGCTGCCCAGGTTATAGCAACGGCCGGGCGCACCTCGCTCGACGAGAACAGAATATCCCCGCACCGCGTCGTCGATGTGCAGAAAGTCACGCCGTGCTTCGAGATTCCCGACCTCGATCCGCGGCGGTCGCCGCCCAGCGGCGATCTCCGCCAACTGTGCGGCGAAGCTCGGAAGGGCGAAGCTCGGGTCCTGTCCGCGCCCGACGAGATTGAAACAACGCACGACGGTCGCGCCCGCCGCAAAGGCCAGTCGCTCGCCCGCGGCCTTGGTCAGAGCGTAAGGAGTCGCTGGCGCCACGACCCGATCCTCGACAATGGGCTGTTCGCCTTCGGGAACGGAGCCGTAAACCTCGGCGCTCGAGGCGAAGATGATCCGCCTGCCAGCAGCCGCCTTGAACAGATTGTCGCTACCCAGAACGTTGACGCGGAAGTAGACCGGCATCTGCCGCCACGACTCCCCGACATGGCTCAAACCGGCGAGATGCACCACGACCTCTGGATCGTAGTCCGCGACCAAGCGCGCCAGGCGCCCATCGTCGAGAAGATCGAGCTCGACCGCTTCGACGTCGAGGCCGGTCGGAGCCGCTCCGATGTAGGTGCCGCAAACCTGCGCCCCGCCCGCGACCAGGCGGCGGGCCAGGGCAGAGCCAACGAAGCCGGACACCCCGGTGATCAGTACGCGTGGCACGAAAGATCTTCCACCCGGAGACGCGGCTAGGCACCCACCGTGCTCTTCTCGCCGGAGGTTCCGATCCGTTGGCGCCAGAAGTCGAGGAGATCGGCGAGGGTCTGCTCGAGCGGAACCTGCGGCTCCCAGCCCGTGTCAGCGTGAAACTTCGAAGCGTCGCCAAGGAGCACCTCCACATCGGAGGGGCGTAGACGAGCGGGATCGATCTCCACCGTAACCTCGACCGCGGCCAAGGCGATCAGACGGTCCAAGAGCTCGCGAATGGTCTGTCCCTTGCCGCTCGCGATGTTGTAGACCTCTCCCGGCCGTCCCTTCTGTGTCGCCAGCCAGTAGGCTCGAACCATGTCTCGTACGTCGGTGAAGTCCCGTATCGCATTGAGATTGCCAACGCGGATCACGGGCTCTTGGAGACCGGCCTCGATCGAAGCAATCTGCTTGGCGAAGTTCGAGGTCACGAAGACATCGCCACGGCGGGGCCCGGTGTGATTGAAACCACGCGTGCGGATGGTCTTGAGCCCATAACTCTGGAAATACTGGTAGCCGAGGAGGTCCTGGGCTACCTTGGAAACCGCATACGGCGACAGGGGCCGCAACTGGTTGGTCTCCTTGATCGGAACCTCGTCGGGGAAAACCTTCCCATACTCCTCGCTGGAGCAAGCAATCTGGATCACGGGGTCGAGACCGAGGTCGCGAACCGCTTCGAAGAGGTTCGTCTCCGCCGTGATATTGGTCGTCAAGGTCTCGCTCGGCCCGCTCCAGCTCGATGGCACGAAGCTCTGGGCGGCGAGATGAAAAACAACCTCTGGCTTCGCGCGGGCCAGCATGCGGCGCACCGACGTCGGGTCTCGGAGATCACATTCGACCATCTCGACTCTACCCTCGACGTCCTGCACGTTTTCACGCCGGCTACGCCAACGGTAGGTGCCATACACCTCGATGTCCGGATGCTCCTGCAAAAGGTACTCCGCCAGATGCGATCCGGCGAATCCCGTGATTCCGGTGATCAACGCTCTCATGATTTCCTCCAGTCTTCTTCGCTCTGCAAGTACTGGTCGAGCCCCCAGCCCCACGACTCGACGCGACGGCTCACGATGGTTTCGAAACGATTCACGTCGAGCACCGAATAGGGCGGGCGAGACGCTGGGAGAGGATATTCCGAAGTGGGGATCGGCTCAACCTCCACCTTGCGATCCACCAGGCCAGCGATCTCCCTGGCGAACTCGAACCAGGAGACGGGCTCCCGATTGCGGTAGTGAACGATCCCTTGAGCCCGTGCCGCCGCAAGGTCCCAAATCGCTCGGGCAAGAAACGGAGCGTACGTTGGGCACCCCACCTGATCGCTGACCACGCGAAGCCGCCCCCTCCCCGCCTTGATCGCTCCCACGATGGAGCGAACGAAGTTGTGGCCTCCGGCCCCGAATACCCAGCTAGTGCGAACTACCAAGCCACGCGAGTAGCCCAAGGCATGCTCTTCGCCCAAGACTTTGCTCTCTCCGTAGACCGACAGGGGAGCGAGCGGATCCTCTTCGCGATAGGGCCGCTCGCGATCCCCGCCAAAGACGTAGTCGCTCGACAGGTGAATCAGATCGGCATCCACCGATCGAGCACAGGCAACGACGTTCTCCACCGCCTGACCGTTGATCGCCATCGCCTCGCTTCGGCGCTTCTCGCACGCGTCGACCGCGGTCAAGGCCGCGCAATTGATGATCAAGGCAGGGCGAAACTCCTCGGCGAAGCTCAGAGCCCGCTCCCCGTCCCTGATGTCCGCCTGGCCGTGCGCGAGTGCCAGCACCGCGGCGTCGCGCCGGCGGCCGTGGACGGTCAGGGCCCTGCCCAGCATGCCCGTTCCGCCAAAAATCAGAGTTCGCATGGTCGATGTTCGGAGGTTCCCTCAGGTGATGCCGACCTCGGAATTGTCACCCACCATGAATCGATAGGCTTTCGGCTTGAAGTTGGTCTTCACGATCTTTACGTTACGGCCGATCAGCGATCCATCGATGCGCATGGGAACGTCGCGAATCTCGCTATTCGCCAGAATGATGGAGTTCTCGATCTCGCAGCGCGCCAGCACGCAGCCGTCGCCGATCGAGGTGTAGGGACCGACGAAGGCATGCTCGAGGCGGGCGCCGGCGCCGATCACAACCGGCCCCCGGATCACCGAGTCGACGATCTCCGAACCCTCCCCCACGGCCACACGCCCCTCGACGCGGCTTCCCGATGGCGTCGCTTTCCGACGAGGGACGTCGAGAGCCTCGAGGATGATTCGGTTCGCCTCCAGCATGTCCTCGAGCTTGCCCGTGTCTTTCCACCAGCCGCGCACGATGTGAGGCTGGACCGCGAGGCCGCGATCGATCATGTCCTGGATGGCGTCGGTGATCTCGAGCTCACCGCGGGCCGAGGGCTCGATCCGTTGCACCGAAGTGTGGATCTCGGGCGAGAACATGTAGACGCCAACGAGCGCCAGATTGCTCTTGGGAGCACTCGGCTTTTCGACCAGCCGTTCGATCGTTCCCTGCTCCGTGAGCTCCGCCACTCCGAATTGCTCGGGATTGGGTACCTCGGCCAGCAGGATCTGGGCCGGGGCGTTGAGCTCGCGAAACTCGTCGACCAGTGCCTTGATGCCACCCGCGATCAGGTTGTCGCCGAGATACATCACGAACGCTTCGTCGGCGAGAAACTCCCGGGCGATGAGCACCGCGTGCGCCAGGCCGAGGGGCTCCGACTGCTCGATGTATGTCACCTTCGCCCCAAAGCGCCGGCCGTCACCCACCGCGGCGCGAATCTCCTCCCGGGTGTCGCCCACGACGATGCCGATGTCGTTGATGCCAGCCTGCACGATGGCTTCAATGCCATAGAAGAGCACCGGCTTGTTCGCCACCGGCACGAGTTGCTTCGCCGAAGTATGCGTCAGGGGGCGTAGTCGGGTTCCTTTGCCGCCGGAAAGAATTAGACCTTTCATCTTGCAATGCCTCGAGCCACGGAGGTCGCTGGTGGAGCGCTAGCGGGGCTTGGGGTCAATGACGGGCGCCGGATCACTGAGCGGCCGCCACCGCACCCCCGCTTCCTCCGTTGAGATCGAGGAAGGTGCCAACGTTCTTGAGAGACAGTGCGAAGCGATACTCGCGATTGAGCACTTGACCGATCCGCAGATTGGTCACCTCGAACCGCACTCCGAAGCACTGCCCAGTATATTCAATGATGTAGTGCTGCTGCTGCCACAGCTTCGTGGCGATGTTGTAGCCCAGCTGGCCGTCGAAGTGGAGCTTGCGGGGAATGATGTCGAATCCCGCCGAGAGCTGAGCCTGGTTCGAGGTCACGCCCCCCTGTTCCGCGTTGTAGCGGGTGTACCAGGTCAGTCCGAAGCTGGTCGTGGCGCGGTGGAAGCTGGCGCTCAGGGAGGTCGATTGCAGTCCGCCGAAGAAGGTGCTGTAGCTCGAGCGGGCGTCGACGCTCAGAGCCAGAGAGGGATCGAACCGGAGATCCGCGCTCAGAGGACCATAGGCCGCTTTCTGGGTGCCGTTCCGAGACACCTGCAAAGGCTGCTTCTGGTCGAAGCTGTAGGACTGGCTGATGGTCAACGACAAGATCTCCCTGGCGCTACCCCCCGTCCCCGCTACCGCGCTCGCGCCCGTGCTCGTTCCCGTTCCGCTAGTCGTGCTCGTTCCCGTTCCCGTTCCCGTGCTCGTTCCCGTGCTCGTGCCCGTTGTCGTGCCCGTTCCCGTTGTCGTGCCCGTTCCCGTTGTCGTGCCGGTACTCGTTCCCGTTGCAGCGCTCGTACCTGTTCCCGTCGCAGTGGCGGTGCCTGTTGTGGTGCTCGTTCCCGTGGTCTTGCCGCTGCTCGTTCCTGTGCTCGTGGTCGTCGTCGGGCTCGGTTCCGACTTGGCCAAGAGGCGGTTTACCAGGCTCCAGGTGCCGATGTCGTGCGGACTGGGCGAATCGACCTCGTCGAAGAGGGGAATCTGGTTGCGGTTGTTGAAGTTTCCCAGGAAGTCGTAAGTGAATCGGGGTTCGACGATGTGCTTGAACTTGCTGAATCCGGCCAGCGGGTGATCGAAGATCCGGGAAATCGAGGGCCCCACGATCTGGGCCCCCAAGGTCGAGTAGAAGCGTTCGAGGCTGTTGTTGCCCAACACCCCGGTGCTCGGATTGAGGCTCGAGGTCCAGTAAGTGGCGCGCTCACCGCCGATGACCGAAACCGAGAGCCACGGCCACGCATGCAGGGGAAGCGAGAGCTCGGGGAACAGGTCGAAGCGGCCGTAGTTGCCCTGATAGGTCGCTGAGCGATTGACCGAGAGGTAGTCGACCGAGCTCAAGATGTTGAGATAGAGCGGCGTCTTGCCGAGTTGGGTGGCGCGCAACCGGTACTCGATCTCCGGCAGCTGACGTTGCGTGATGTCGGTATTCGCGCCGAGGAAGGTCTTGCGCTCATCGAGCAAGATGTTCAACGAGCTGTTTCCCCAGTTTCCCGTCGCGTAGGCCGAGGAGTAGATGCTGCGCAGGGTCACCGTGTTGAAGTCGCGCTCGAAGTTGCGGAAGTAGTCGAAATTCGAGTACTGAAAGACATTTACAACGGCGCGCATGCCGAACGGCAGATCATTGCTCACCTGGCTCCAGGAGAACTTCCATTCGTTGTTCTTGGTCACCGGATCGTGGAGCAAGTAGCCGCGAAACTGCCCCTTGGTCGCGTCGCTCGGGTGGTAGCGGAACTCGTCTCCCAGACCGAAGTGGTGATCGCCGTAAAGGTCGGCGTAGATCGTGGTGTCGTAGCTCTGGCCGAGAACCTGGTAGTAGGCCAACCCGAGATAACTCCCCCGGTACTTCGAATACCCGATGTTGGGCACCAGCAACCCCGAGGTTCGATCAGCCTTGGCCGGCCACAGCAGGTAGGGGGTGTAAAAGACCGGCAACTTCTTCACGTAGACGGCGGCGTTTCGGATGTGGGCGTAAGCGCCGACGTCGACTCGCGCCCAGCCGAGATGGAAGCTCCAGCTCGGGGTCTTCCCGCTGCACGAGGTGAAAACGCCATGCTTGACCGAGTAGCGGTCCTTCCCTAGCTTGTCGATCTCGGCCCCGCTGAAGTACATGTCGGGTTCGACGAACGCCGTCGCGTCGGTCAGCTTGCCGGTCTGCTGATCGAGGTTGTACGAAAGCGTCGCGCCCGTCAGCCGTTTGGGGCCTTGATCGACGATCACGTTGCCGCTTGCCTTGACGTCCTTGGTCGTCAGGTCGACCTCGATGCGATCGGCGCTGACCTTGATGTCCTTGTACTGGATCTCGACCGCGCCAGTGGCGACGGCGTAGTCCTTGCGCAAGAAGGTGAGAACGGCGGCCGATCCGGTCGCGGCGCCGCCCCCTTTTGCCTTGGGAAAGCGCAAGTCGAAGGTGATACGCGGCGGACTGGGCTTCTTCGTCGCCTTGGCTTCAGCGGGCGCGGCCAGTGGTTTCGCCGGAGCCGTCGTTGGGGAGGGCGCAGGCGGCGCGGCCTTCTCTGGCGCCGGTACCGCACTGGGAGGGGGCGAGCTCGCAGGCGGCGTCTGGCCCGCGGCCGGAACACCGGAAACGAGGAACACCAAGACGAGCGCGGTGGCTCCTGCCAGACTCAACAATCCGCGCGGCCGGCCCTCCCCCGGAGCGTTCAAGCGGCCGGTTCCCTATCCACGATCACCGCGGTCGCCTCTCCTCCGCCGATACAGATCGCCGCCACTCCCCGGCGTAGCCCTCGCTCCTCGAGCGCCGCGAGCAGGGTGACGATGATCCGTGCCCCGGAACAGCCGATCGGGTGACCAAGAGCCACCGCTCCGCCTCGGACATTGACCGTTTCCGGGTCGAGGCCGAGCTCACGTTGAAATGCCATGGTCACGACCGCGAAAGCTTCGTTCACCTCCCATAGATCGATGTCGGAAGGCTCGAGGCCGGCGCGCTCCAGCACCTTGCGCGTCGCGGCGATCGGGGCGGTGGTGAACCATTCTGGCTTCTGTGCCACCGAGGCCTGCGCGATCAAGCGAGCCCGGGGCTTGAGTCCCCGCTTCGCCGCCGCGGAGGCGGTGGTAAGCACCAGCGCCGCGGCGCCGTCGTTGATCTTGCTGGCATTGGCCGCGGTCACCGTTCCCTCTCGATCGAAGGCCGGACGCAATTTCGGCATCTTCGCGAGATCGACGCGGAATGGCTCCTCGTCGCGATCGACTCGCAGCGGATCCCCCTTGCGCTGGGGGACTTCCACCGGCACGATCTCCTTTGCCGCCAGTCCCTTCTCGGTCGCCTCGCGCGCCCGGCGGTAGCTCTCAGCGGCGAAGGCGTCCTGCTCCTCGCGCGTGAACTTATACTCGCGCGCGCAGATCTCGGCGCAGTTGCCCATGTGAACGTCGTTGTAGGGGTCCCAAAGACCGTCCCAGATCATCGAATCGATGAGCTTCCCGTGTCCGAGACGCAGCCCGTCCCGAGCCCCAGCCGCGAGGTAAGGCGCTTGGCTCATGTTCTCCATGCCGCCCGCGGCCACGATCTCGAAGTCACCGCAGCGCAGGTCGTTGGCCGCGGTCATGACCGACCGCATCCCAGAGCCGCAGACCTTGCCGACGGTAACGGCACCCGTCGCCTCCGGGCATCCGGCGAAAATCGTCGCCTGGCGGGCCGGCGCCTGTCCTACGCCCGCGGTGAGAACCGCTCCCATGTAAACCTGCTCCAGATCTTCCTTCTCGATGCCCGCTCGTTCGACCGCCGCGGCGATCGCGGTAGCGCCCAGCCGCGGCGCAGCTACGTCCTTGAATGCTCCTTGAAAGGCACCGATCGGAGTCCGAACGGCGCTTAGGATTACGATATCTTCCATCGTTCACTCCTGGTTCTGTTGCTGACTCTTCGATAGGCCTGCCGGCAACCAATCTTGTTGTTCTCCAAAGCAAGGGCGCCGGCCACTTAGGGTGGTGAAATCGTAGCACAGCGCCCCCGGGCGCGAGCGGTTGACATCAGCCCCTGGGGGCCTGCAGAGTAGGTGGGGTGAAGACCTTGGCGATCGACTTCGGAGAGCGACGGATCGGCCTGGCGATCAGTGACGATTCGGGAGCCATGGCGTTGCCCCTTACGACCCTCGAACGCAGCTCCGACCGTGCGGCGATCGCGGCGATCGCGGCGATCGCGAAGGAACGCAACGTCGAGCGAGTCGTCGTGGGCGATCCTCGTCTGAGCGACGGTCGCCGTGGCGACGCTTCGCGGCGGGCAGGAAGATTTGCAGCCAAGCTGGCCAAAGCAACCGAGTTAGAGTACGAGCTGGTGGATGAGAGTCTGACCACTCGAGAAGCGGCGGCGCGTCTAGCATCCGCAGGAATCGACGTGGCCCGACATCCCGAACGGCTCGACGCAGCGGCCGCCCAGATCCTCCTTGAAGAGGTTCTCGCTCGGAGCGCCCAGTGAGACGCCACTGGCGCGCGTTCTTGGTGGTGACCTTGCTCACCGCACTCGTCGTCGTCTTGGTCGCCTCCGCGATCTTCTGGGAGCTCCACCACCCCCATGCGCCGGCTGGGGGTGCCTCCGTGTCTCTCGATATCCCGGCGGGCCTCGACGCCCGGGAGATCCTCGCCCGGCTCGGCGAGCGCGGGGTGCTGGCCCATCCCCTGCTCGCTCGCCTCTACCTCACCTACGGCCTGGGCGACCCGCCGCTCAAAGCGGGCGAATACAAGTTCAGCGGCGAGATGTCGGCAATCGACGTCCTCGATGTCCTCATTCGAGGAGATGTCGTCCTTCACCGCGTCACGATCCCGGAAGGGCTGAGCCTCGACGAGACCGCGGCGCATCTCTCCGCCGCTGGATTCGGCGACAAGCAGAAGTTCCTCGACGCCATGGATGATCCCCGCCTGATCTCCGATCTCGATCCCCAGGCGCGCAATCTCGAAGGCTACCTATTCCCCGAGACCTACAGTTTCGCCAAGGGAACTCCGGAAAGGGAGATCGTGGCGCGCATGGTCGGCATGTTCAGACAGCGCTTCGCGTCCGCGATCCGCCCCCAAATGAAGCCCGGCGACAGCGTCCACGAGGTGGTCGTTCTCGCCAGTATCGTCGAAAAGGAGGCGAAGCTCGACAGCGAGCGAGCGGTGATCGCCGCCGTCTACCGCAACCGGCTTCAGCGCGGCATGGCCCTCTTCGCCGACCCAACGGTGATCTATGGACTCGAGCGGATCGGACGCTACGACGGCAACTTGCGGCGCTCCGACCTCCGCTATGACACTCCGTACAACACTTACCTGCACCACGGCTTACCGCCCGGCCCGATCTGCTCGCCGGGCCTCGCCAGCCTGAAGGCTGCGGTTCAACCCGCCGATGTCCCTTTTCTCTACTTCGTGAGCCGCAACGACGGAAGCCACGTGTTCTCACGAACGCTCGCCGAGCACAACCGCAACGTCAATGAATGGCAGAAACGCTATTGGCGAAAACGGTGGAGCGCGGCGGCCCCCCCCTCGAAGCACTGAGAAGGCGATTGACAGGGGCACCGTCCCTGGTGTATCAAAGTCCCATCGTGCAACGCGAAACGCGCTACGGCTTTCCGCCGTAATTGCGGAATCACCGGTTGCCGGGGGAGGACAACGATGAGCACGCGTGAACAGTTCGGCTCTTACCTACTGCTGAAAAAACTGACTGAAGACGCGCTCGGGGAGACCTTTCGCGCGGGCAAGGTCGTGCAGGGAGCCATCGATCGAGTAGCGCTTCTCCGAGTCTTCAACGGGCGTGGGCTCGACACCCGCGGCCTGCTCGATCGGATCGCTTCGCGCCGCAAGCTCGGTGAGCACCTCTCCGGCCCGAATATCATGACCGCGGTGGACGTCGGCGAGGCGCAAGGAACTCCCTATGTCGCCTATGACTACATCGCCGGCAAGGACCTCGCCTCGCTTCTCGACCAGGCGACGGCGAAGCGTTCTCCCTTCCCCACCGATCACGCGCTCCTCGTCGCCGAGCGCGTATCTCAAGCCTTGGCAATGGCCGGAGAGACCAAGATCGACGGAAACAGGATCCTGCACGGCTTTGTAGTTCCCCAGTTCGTTCGCATTTCGAACGAGGGCGAAACGAGGCTGCTCGGCTTCGAGTCCGGCCCCGCCCTTCGCGGATTGCTCGCCAATCCGAGTCTCGCCCGGCCGTTTGCGCGCTACCTGGCCCCAGAAGCCTTGGCCGGGGCGGCTCCCGCTCGTTCCGACGACGTCTATTCCCTGGGCGCCTTGCTCTACGAGCTTCTCGTTGGGCAGATGCTTCCCTCGCCGCCCGCCTCGGGCTTCGCCGAGGTCATCGACCGCGCCAGCTTGGCGGCCGACGGCAGCTCCTTGCCCTCTGAGATCGCCGGACTGCTCAAGCGCAGCCTCGCGGCCAAGGAACAGCGCATTCCCGACGCGCTGACCTGGCACAAGGCTCTGAGCAAGATGATGTACGAAGGGCAATTCAATCCCACGACCTTCAATCTCGCGTTCTTCATGCACAACCTCTTCCGCAGCGAGATCGAACGAGAGACGCAAGAGCTCCAGGTGGAGAAGACGATCAAGATTCCGGCAGCGCCCGGAGCCAGCGCTCCCGCGGCGAAGAGCGCACAAGCGGCGCCGCCCGCCGCCGCCGCGAGTGAAGGGTCCGGTGTGCGTCAAGACACTCTCGCGGTCCGCGAGCGCTACGGAATCGAAGGGGAGGAGGCCGGCAAGAAGAAGAAGAACACCGGCCTCATTGCCGCCGTCGCGGCGCTGGTGATCGTCGCTGGGCTCGTTGGCGGCTATTTCTTCTGGTACCGCAAGGGACCGGGCGCGAGCACGGCCGCGGCCACCGAGCAGCCCGCCGCGGCAACCACCTCGCAAGCCGGAACCACCAACCCGGTTGCCGCCGGGACCTCCGACCTTACTCAGCAAGGAGCTGCTCCGGCCCAACCTGGAGGCAGCGAGGCCGGCACGGCCACAGGTGCGGGAAACGCCCAGCCAGGAGCCGCCGCGGCGCCTGAGGTTTCCCAGGCCGACCTTCAAGCCCAGATCTCGAAGATCGTCGAAGAGCGAATGCAGGCAACGGAAAAGGGCTTCAAGGCGAAGTACGACCAACAGATCCAGGCGCTACAAAAGCAGCTCGAAGAGGCGCGCAAGGCGGCCGCGGCACAGCAACAGGCGGCCAAGGCGAAGCCGGCGCCCGCTCCGCAGAAGACAACGGAACCGAAGTCTCAGGAGGCCAAGGCCACGTCGAGCGCGGGCAAGGGCGGAGCGCCAAGCTCTCCTGCCGCGAGCACGGCGGCGGGAAAGGTCGCGAGCAAGCCCGCGCAGACGCCCCCCGCAACGGCCGCGTCCACTCCCGAGAGATCAGCAGGTCAAGCGGCGCAAATGGAGCAGGCGCAACCTCAGGCCGTCAAGCCGGAGGCTCCCCAGATCCAGCGGGGAGAGCTCGTTTCACCCGGGACTCCGGGCTTCGAGGCACCGCGAAAGATCTACGAGAAGGCCCCGGTCTATCCCCCGGTCGCCAAGCGTTTCGGCAAACGGGCGACGGTCGTCCTTTCGGTTCTCGTCGATGACACGGGACGGGTGCAGCAGACCAAACTGCTCAGCAAGCCCGCCAGCTTCGGCTTTGACCGGGCGGCCATGGAGGCGGCGCGCCAGACCCGTTGGGAGCCTGCCACGGTTCACGGCATCCCGGTCAAGACATGGGTCGAGGTCAGGGTGGTGTTCGAGCCACCGCAAAACTGAGGCCCGGGAACGGCCACGCGAGAAGCAAAGGCCCCGGCGGCGCAGAGTCCGCCCGGGGCCTTTTCTTCTACTAGCGCTCGGCTAGGAGAGAACTAGAGATCCGCAGCCTTGAGGCTTGCGACCAACTGCCCGACGACGGGCTTCATCACCTTGTCGAACATTCTTTGATCGTAATCCACGCCGCCACCGAAACCACCAATCCGCAGACGCATGTGCGAGTCTTCGCCACGCGCCTCGTCGGCCCAGACGATCTCTCC
>JBJKRB010000083.1:0-16718 GCA_046704885.1 Thermoanaerobaculia bacterium
GCAACCCGAGAAGCGCCAGGCCGGTGAGGCTCAGGGCCGGGATGGCCGTGACCGGGGGAATGAGCTCGTAGGCGCCGAGGTCGCAGGCGGCCGTACCGTCGCCGTTTCCGTCTTGGGGCCGCAAGACTCCACGCTGATCGGTCGTCACTGGAGCGCCGGTGAGATCGTTGCAGTCGCTCGCCGCATCGACCGCGACGCTTGCCGGAAAGAGAGCGATCGTTTGGGTGGGACCGCCGTTGTTGGCGAGCGATCCAAGAGCGAGCGCGGCTGGGGTGTGCTGACTGAAGGTGGGGTCGAGCGCGGCGCAAGAGCCGTCGGAGTCGAAACTGGTGCTGGCGCTCGCGAAGGTCCCGCCCCCGGCAGCGCTGGCGCAGTCGCCCCCCGCAGTGTTGTCGGCCACGATCGAGCTCTTGGCCGTGAACACTGAGGCGGGTGCGCCCCCAAAGGGAAAAGCCTGAATGCCGACTCCTCCCCCGCCCGCGCCTCCGGTTGCGCTGTTGCCGACGACGGTGCTGAAGACGAGCTTCAGAGAGGCAGAGAGGGCGAGGATGCCGCCGCCCCCGAGATCCCCGCTGGCGCTGTTCCCGGCGATGGTGCAGTTGGTGATCGTCGTGTCGGTGCCGATTAATCCGATGCCGCCGCCACCAAAAGCGCCGTTCGAGGAGTTGTCCGAGATCGCGCTGCCCGTGATGTGCAGCAGTCCTGCGGATGCGCCGATGCCCCCTCCGCCGCCGCCGGTAAGGCCGCTCACGTCTTTGTTTCCGGAGATGGTGCTGTCGATGATCGTCAAGGTGCCGAAGTCTCCAATGCCGCCTCCGCCGTCCCCGCCCGCGGAGTTTCCGGTGATCGTGCTCCTAATGATCTTCATATTCGAGTCGTATCCATTCCCTATGGCTCCTCCGCCTCCTCCCGAGCTGTTTCCGCTGAAGGTGCTGTCGGAGATCGTGATCGTGCTGCTCGCGGTGTCGAGCGCGCCGCTCTTGTCGCCCGCCTGGTTGCCGGTGAGGGCGACGTGGCTCAAAGCGAGCGTGGCGTACTTCATGAAGATCGCGCCGCCGTCGTAGCCTCCGGTGACGGAGCCGTTCTCCAGGGTGATGTCGCTTAGCGTCAGGTCGCTATTCGTCTCCAGTTTCAGAAAGCGGAAATCGCCCGCCGCCGCGGCGCGCTCGATGGTGAACCCTCCTCCGTCGATGGTAAGCGCGTGCCCCGAGTCCGGGAGAATGACCGGAAGGCCGTTCGGTCCCTTGCTCGTGTTGTTGACCGCGGTGAGCGTGATCGACGCCGTCAGGTGGATGACGTCGTCTTGGCCATTGGCGTTGGCCGTGTTGATCGCGGAGATCAACGAACTCGCGTCGCCGACGAAGAAGTCAGCAGCCCGAGCGAGGTGCGACGGAAAGACGGAAAACAAGACAACGGCGCCGAGGAGGCTAGCGCGAAACCGCGCAAGCATTTTTGACAATCGTGAGCTCATCTGATCTGCGGTCATGGCGTTGGGTCCTCTCCCAGGGTTGGTATCCACGTGGTTGATCAAGGCCCCGAGATGTCGGCTCGTCATCGTCGGCTCCGGCCAGGCGATCCGCTTCGGAATCGAAGTCTCAGGTGTGTGGCTGTCAAGGGATAGTGTAAACGATTTCAACAAGCCAGGACGGACCGCGGCCGCGCTGCCCGTGGTGGCCGTACCGGGTCACGCCGGAGAGACGGCCCAGATGGTGGCTTGAACCGCCTTGATCCCCGCCCAAGCTCGTCTCCTTCCCATCCATCGGATGATGGGCCGTTCCTTTGTGGACCCCTCCCTACGCCGCGGTGTACGATGGCGACCGAGTCCGTTGGGAAGCTCAGCATGTCCTCAAACTCTCGGGAGTGAAGCCCTATGCGCACTCATCGTTCGTTCGTTCCGCCCGCTGTGTTCGCCGCTGTCCTGATCGCGTCCTCGCTCGTTCTTGCGGCGCCGCCCCAGGGGCCCGTTGCCAAGACTCTGGCGAGCGAGATCCCGGCGAAGTTCACGCCGGTCACCTCGAGCTTCGACTACACCCGCCGGGTGGTCGAGATACCGATGCGCGATGGGGTGAAGCTCTACACCGTGATCTTGATTCCCAAGGGAGCCAAGGACGCGCCGATCCTCCTCACTCGGACCCCCTACGACGCTAAGAAGATGACGTCGCACATGGAGAGCCCGCACCTGGGGCCGATCCTCCAAGGCTACGACAACGCCACCGACGTGATCGTCGACGGCGGCTACATTCGCGTCGTTCAAGACATTCGTGGCAAGCACCATTCGGGGGGCGACTACGTGATGAACCGGCCGCTTCACGGGCCGCTCAACCCGACGCCGGTCGACGAATCGACCGACACCTACGACACGATCGACTGGTTGGTGAAGAACCTCCCCCAGTCGAACGGCAGGGTTGGGATTCTCGGCATCTCCTACGACGGCTTCTTGCCCTTGATGGCGCTCGTTCATCCCCATCCGGCGCTCAAGGTTGCCATTCCCATGAACCCGATGGTCGACGGCTGGAAGGGGGACGACTGGTTTCACAACGGCGCCTTCCGCGAGCAGATGATGCCCTACATGTACGACCAGGAGGCGACGCGCAACAACGACGAGGAGTGGTGGAGTGGCTACCACGACGACTATGACCTCTACATGAACGCGGGATCGGCCGGCGAGCTGGGGAAGGAACACGGTCTGGAGCAGGTCGGCTTCTGGAGGAAGATCCTCGCCCATCCGAGCTACGACTGGTGGTGGCAGGAGCAGGCGATGGACAAGATCCTCGCCAAGGAGCCCCTGAAGGTTCCCACCATGCTGGTCGGGAGCCTCTGGGACCAGGAGGACATCTACGGCGCGGTGGCGGTCTACAAGGCGATCGAGCCCAAGGACAAGAGAAACGACATGGTCTACCTCGTCCTCGGTCCCTGGCACCACGGCGGCGAGATCGGCGACGGCAGCACCCTGGGGGCGCTCCACTTCGGGAGCGACACCGGCCTCTACTTCCGCCAGCACGTTCTGGCGCCGTTCCTGGCGCATTACCTAAAGGATGGCGCTCCGGCCGACCACGTCTCGCCGGTCACCATCTTCGAGACCGGTCGGAACCGCTGGGAGCACCTGAAAGCCTGGCCCGAAGGGTGCGCCTCCGGCTGCTCGATCGAGCCGACGCCGCTCTACCTCGAGGCGGGCCTCAAGGTCGGCTTCGCCGCCCCCGCCACCGGTACGGCGCCCTACGATCAGTACATCTCCGATCCGGCGAAGCCGGTTCCCTACATGCCGCGCCCCAACCATACGGCCTCGGGCGACACCTGGCGCAACTGGCTGGTCACCGATCAGCGGTCGGCCTCCGGTCGTCCCGACGTCCTGGCCTACGAGTCCGCGGTCCTGACCCAACCGGTCAAGGTCAGCGGCGAGCCGATGGTGCATCTGGTCGCCTCCACCTCGGGGACCGATTCCGACTGGGTGGTGAAGCTGATCGACGTCTATCCCGACCAGGTTGCGGCGCGACCGGAAATGGGCGGCTACCAGCTGGCGGTGGCGATGGACATCTTCCGCGGCCGCTACCGCGAGAGCCTGTCGACACCGCACCCCTTGACCCCGAACGTTCCGCTCCTCTACTCGTTCGCGCTACCGACGACGAACCACGTCTTCCTTCCCGGCCACCGGATCATGGTGCAGGTCCAGTCGAGCTGGTTCCCGCTCTACGACCGTAACCCCCAGACCTTCGTCCCCTCGATCTTCTGGGCCAAACCCGGCGACTACCAGAAGGCGACGCAGCGCGTCTACCACGAGCCCGGCCACGAGAGCTACATCGAGCTGCCGCTGGTGAGGTCGATGGTGGGCTCGCCGGCGCCCTAAGCGCCGCGAGAGTCGCCGCGAGAGGAGCCGGTGGTCGCGCCGAGAGAAGCTAGAACGGAGCTCCGGAGGGTCGCGCGGTGATCCCCATCCGCGACACCGTTCCGCGCCGCCATCTCCCCGTCGTCACCTGGACTCTGATCGCGATCAACGTCCTGGTCTTCTTCTACGAGCTCACCCTCGGGCCCCACCAGCTGGGCCAGCTCTTCTACCTCTTCGGCATCGTTCCGGCGCGCTACAGCCACCCGGCCTGGGCCCAGTTCGTCGGCCTCCCGGCCGACGACTGGTGGCCGTTTCTGACCAGCATGTTCCTCCACGGCGGCTGGCTCCACATCATCGGCAACATGTGGGTGCTGTGGATCTTCGGCGACAACGTCGAGGACGTGATGGGGCCGCTGCGCTACTTCCTCTTCTATGTGGTCTGCGGGCTCTTCGCCGGGGTGACGCAGTGGCTCAGCAACTTCAGCTCCACGGTGCCCACGATCGGCGCCTCGGGCGCCATCGCCGGGGTCCTGGGCGCCTACTTCGTGCTCTTCCCCCGGGCCAAGATCGTGACCCTTCTACCCATCTTCTTCTGGCCCTTCTTCGTCGACCTACCGGCGGTCTTCTACCTTCTGATGTGGTTCTTCCTGCAGCTCTTCAGCGGCGCGATCGCGGGTCTCTCCTCTCACGTCGGCGGCATTGCCTGGTGGGAGCATGTCGGCGGCTTCCTCTTCGGCGCCCTCCTATGCTGGTGGCTCGTCAAACACCGGCGGCGCCCTCGACGCCAGCACATGACCTCGGCATAATCCGTCTTCGACTATTGCGGACAGGGACGGGACCGTCCGCGGAGCCCCCGGCTTCCCGGGCATATCCCCGCAGTTCGTGTAGGGGCGACCCATGGGTCGCCCTCGCCCGAAGGCGTTCGTCTCTTTGGCCGGCGCCGGGTCCTGCCCCCGCCGCAAGAGAGGCTGTAAAGTGGGTGCAGACGTTTCGCTTGAACCTGTTTTCTCGGAGGGTTAAACCTTAGGAGGTTCTATATGAGAACACGAAGATGGAGGTGGACTCTCCCGCTTGCGGTGGTCGTGGCTTCCCTCGCCACGAGCGGTCCGGCTGCCTCGCTCGGGGTGTCGATCGTCCCGGCCCACGTTACCGACGTCACGCCGTTCGAGGTCGTGGTGGCGCTCAGCGCCTCCTGTCCGTTCGCGGCCCAGGTCGATAAGGGGACGGGCTATCCGGGCCCCCTTCGCATCGTGATCGGTGACCAGTGTCTCTTTCCGCCGACCGACCAATTGCTGTCGGTTCCGATTGATCCACTCCTGAGCGGGAACTGGACGATCCAGGTTCAGTTCGGAAATCTCGAGACCGATATCCCCCTGAAGGTCGAGAAGGCGCCGTTCGATATCGAGACGGACCCGGACGCGGCACGGATCGGCGACTCGGTGACGGCGGTTGTCCGGGGCAGTGACGCCTGCCCCCACTTCACCGGGCCCCCAACGGTGGAGGGCCGCTTGACCTCCATTCCCTATTCGGGCCAGTGCTCCATTCTGCCGCCGGGTCCTTCGCCTTTCGAGCTTCACGCCGATCTCGGAGCGCTCGATCCTGGGGACCACGTCGTTCAAGTGGTGGATGGCAAAGGCTCGGTCCTCGCCAGCCATCGCTTCCGGGTCCGCCCCGCGGGCTCCTGCGTGCCGGGCGACACCGTCCTTTGCCTGGGCGACAATCGCTTTCAGGTGGAGGCGACCTGGCATACCGCATCGGCGTCGGGGCAAGCGAGGGCGGTGCGCCAAACTGTAGACTCGGGGGCTTTCTGGTTTTTCGACCCGGACAACTTGGAGCTCATGGTCAAGGTGCTGGACAACTGTCGCGCCAAGACCCCGCGCTACTGGGTTTTCGCCTCGGGGCTCACCAACGTCGAGGTGCGGCTAACGGTAACGGACACCGGGAGCGGAAAGACCTGGGAGCGCGACAGCCCCTTGGGCGAGCGCTTCCAGCCGCTCTTCGACACCAACGCCTTCGCCACTTGTCCCTGAGGGTAGTCTCGGGAATCGATGTAAGGGTGCAGCTACGCGCGCAGCCGGGGCCCCGCGGACGGCCGGCGCGGTAAGATGCTTGCTCCATGACCCGATGGCCGTTGCTCAATCAGCTTCTCGGTCGCCCGGCGACCGGGAGCGGGGCATACTCGAAGAAGACCAAGGCGCTTCGGGCGCGCACCGAAGGCGCCGAGGTGGCGCGCTCGGTCTGCCCCTACTGCGGGGTGGGCTGCGGCCAGCTGATCTACCACAAGGACGGCAAGCTCCTGGCGATCGAGGGCGATCCCGAGAGCCCGATCAACCAGGGGACGCTGTGCCCCAAGGGAGCAGCGAGCTACCAGCTCCTGACCCATCCTGGCAGGCTGACCGAGGTCCTCTATCGGGCGCCGCGCTCGCGCGAGTGGCGGACCATGCCGCTCACGGAAGCGATGGACCGGATCGCCGACCGTGTGTGGGAGACGCGGAAGAAGAGCTTCATCGCCGAAGAGGAGGGGCGCCGGGTCGGGCACACCACCGCCATGGCGCACCTGGGCGGCGCCACCCTCGACAACGAAGAGAACTACCTGATCAAGAAGCTCTTCACCGGTGGCCTGGGGATGGTCGCGGTCTCCAATCAAGCCCGTATATGACATAGCTCCACGGTGCCCGGTCTGGGCACCTCGTTCGGCAGGGGTGGAGCGACGACGGCGCTCCAGGACCTGGCGAACGCCGACTGCATCCTGATCCAAGGCTCCTCGATGGCCGAGGCGCACCCGGTGGGGTTCCGCTGGGTAATGAAGGCCAAGGCGCGCGGCGCCACCGTGATCCACGTCGACCCGCGCTACTCGCGGACCTCCGCCCTGGCCGACATCTGGGCGCCGATCCGCGCTGGAGGCGACCTCGCCTTCCTGGGAGGCTTGGTCCGCTACGTCCTCGAGAACGAGCTCTACTTAAAGGAGTAGGTTGCCGCCTACACCAATGCCGCGGCGATCCTGCTCGACGACTTCGAGGACACCGAGGACCTGGACGGCCTCTTCTCCGGCTGGGACGAGGAGAGCAAGCGCTACGATCCCGCGACCTGGGGCTATGCCTCGGGGGATCCGGGACGCCCGGAGCTCGACCCCACCCTCGAGCATCCGCGTTGCGTCTTCCAGGTCTTGAAGCGCCACTTCTCGCGCTACACCCCGGAGATGGTGGAGCGCATCGCGGGCGTTTCATCTGACCTCTTCGAGCGCATCGCGCGCACCCTCGCCTCGGCATCGGGGCCCGAGAAGACGGCGGCGATCTGCTACGCGGTGGGCTGGACCCAGCACTCGAAGGGGGTGCAGGTGATCCGCACCGCCGCGATTCTCCAGCTCCTCCTCGGGAACATCGGGAGACCGGGTGGAGGCATCCTGGCGCTGCGCGGCCACGCCTCGATCCAGGGCTCGACCGACATTCCGACCCTCTTCGACATCCTCCCCGGGTACCTCAAGATGCCCGACCGGCGAAACGGCACCGACACCCTCGCCGCCTATCTCGAGGCCAACACGCCGGAGACCGGATGGTGGGCGAACACGCCGGCCTACCTGGTGAGCTATCTCAAGGCCACCTATGGCGAACGCGCCAGCGAGGAGAACGATTGGGGTTTCAATTGGCTGCCGCGCCTGACCCGAGACCACTCGCACTTCTCGTTCTTCACCGAGATGGAGGACGGCGAGGTCGACGGCCTCTTCATCATGGGTCAGAACCCGGCGGTCGGCGCCCAGCACGCCCGTCTCGAGAGGCGGGCGCTGGCCAAGCTCCAGTGGCTCGTGGTGCGCGACATGGTGGAGATCGAGAGCGCCAACTACTGGCGCGACTCTCCCGAGGTCAAGCGCGGCGAGCTCGTCCCCGAGGAGATCGAAACCGAGGTCTTCTTGATGCCCGCGGCCGGCCACGCCGAGAAGGAGGGCGCGTTCACCCAGACGCAGCGGCTCCTCCAATGGCGCGAGAAGGCGGTCGAGCCTCCGGGCGAGGCGACCAGCGAGGCGTGGTTCATCCACCAGCTGGCCAAGCGGCTGAAGGCCAAGGCCGAGTCCTCGGGCGATCCTGACGATGAGCCCTTGCGCGCCCTCGATTGGTGGTACCCGGAGGACGGCCACGGCGAGCCCGTGATGGAGGCGGTCCTGGCCGAGATCAACGGCTGGCGAACTAGGGTGGGAGATGGCGCCGGGGTGGTGGCAGGGAGCGATGCTCGAGGCGCGGCGCACCACGGCGGTCAGGTCGAGGGCTTCGGCGCGCTCGCGGCCGATGGATCGACCGCGTGCGGTTGCTGGATCTACTCGGGGGTCTTCGGTCCCGATGGAGTCAACCGCGCGATGCGGCGCGAGCCCGAAGGGCCGTACGCTCACGGCTGGGGGTTCGCCTGGCCTTCCGATCGCAGGATTCTCTACAACCGGGCCTCGGCGCGGCCCGACGGCGCGCCGTGGAGCGAGGGCAAGAAGCTCGTCTGGTGGGACGCCGATGAGAAGAGGTGGGACGGGCTCGACGTGCCGGACTTTCCCGCCGCCAAGGACCCCGCCTATCGCCCGCCCGCCGGGGCCAAGGGCGTGGACGCCCACTCCGGGATGGCGCCCTTCTTGATGCACCCCGAAGGGCTCGGACGCCTGTTCGTTCCCGAGGGTTTGAAGGACGGCCCGCTGCCGGCTCACTTCGAGCCTCTCGAGTCTCCGCTACCGAACGCGCTCTATGCGCGCCAGACCAACCCGCCGGTCAACCGCTTCGAGCGCCCCGACAACCCCTTCGCGCGGCCCGAAGACCCGCGCTTTCCCTACGTCTTGACTACATACCGGCTGACCGAGCATCACACCGCGGGGGGAATGAGCCGCAATCTCTCGCACCTGGCTGAGCTCCAGCCCGAGCTCTTCGCCGAGATCTCGCCCGAGCTCGCCGCCGAGGTCGGTGTGGAGAACGGGGGCTGGATGACGGTGGCGACGGTGCGGGGGGCGATCGAGGCCAAGGCTCTCGTTACCCGCCGCATGCGTCCCATCCGCATCGAAGACCGCGTCGTCCACCAGGTCGCCGTGCCCTTCCACTGGGGGCCGACGGCTACGGCGGGGGGGCCGACCGGAGACGTCGCCAACGACCTCATCCCGCTCTCCGGCGAGCCCAACGTCAACATTCATGAGTCGAAGGCTCTCCTGTGCACGGTGATCGCCGGCCGTCGTCCCAAGGACGAGGATTTCACCGCCTGGCTGACGAGAATCGCCGCCGGCCCCGAGTCTTGACCGCGACTCCCCGCCGTCGCCAATCGGCGAAGCGGTCGGAGATAGAATCCCGTCGTGCTTCGAGAGCAGCGAAGGTGGACCCGGGTGGCGCTTTTGGCGCTCACCCTGCTTGCGACGGCTTGCGCCCTCTTCTCGGCTTCCTCGGCCCCCGCGGCCGACGCGGCTACGGCGGCCGACACGCCCGCGGTCGAGCGCATGCAGGTCTCCCTGTGGCCGGAGTACGACCGTCCCGATGTGCTTGTGATGCTCAACGGCGAGCTCGCGCCGCCGGTACCTCTTCCCGCTTCCTTGTCGCTTCCCATCCCTGCCGGACTGAAGCCGCACGCCGTCGCCTGGCGCGATGCCAGCGGACTGAAGGTCGCGGACTACACCCTGGAGGCTCGCGGTGGCCACACCCTGGTGAGCATGAAGTTGCCAGCGCGCGCCTTCCACCTCGAGTACTATGCCCCGCTCGTCAGGACCAGCGGCCGACGCGGCTACAGCTTCGAGTGGCCAGGTCTCGTCGCCTTGGCTGACCTCACCTACGAGGTCGAGGTGCCGAGCGGCGCCGGCGACTTCGTCGTCAAGCCGGCCGCCACCAGCAGCCGGGTCGGCACCGACGGTCTGAGCTATCGGATGGGGGATCTCGGGCCGGTTGCGAAGGGACAGAGAGTGCGCATCGAGATCTCCTACCAGAAGGACACGGACACGCTCAGCGCGCCACCTTTCGCCTCACCCCCGGCGCCGTCGACCCAGTTGCCGTCGGCCTCCACCACCCCATCCGCCACGCCGCCGGCCGCGACGACGGCGCCAGATTCGGGCGCCGGCCACTTTTTCGACAATACCCCGCTCTGGCCCGCCTACGTCGCCGTGGCCTTGCTGATCGGAATCCTGATCGGCGTTGGCCTGGGGCGGCGCGGACGCTGAGAGGTCGGCCATTCGCGGGCGAGAAATGCTGGTACTCTTCGTTCGTGACTCCTGAGCCGTCGCCAACGACGAGCCCCAATCAAGCGCCGCACCGATACGTAGAAGAGAGGGTGACGGTTGGCTTTTTGACCGATCCCACGCTCTGTATCGGTTGCAAAGCCTGCGAGGTCGCGTGCAAGGAGTGGAACCAGCTCCCTGACGACGGCCACGAGCTGACCGCCGACTCCTACGACAACACCGGAGAGCTCGGCGCCTCGACCTGGCGCCACGTCAAGTTCGTCGAGATCGACGAAGCGTTGACCCCCCAGGTCGCTCCGGCTGGGGAGGGCGAGGAGCCGTTCTCCTGGCTCTTTCTCTCCGACGTCTGCAAGCACTGCGACGAGGCAGGCTGTCTCGAGGCCTGTCCGACCGGAGCGCTGGTGCGCACCGAGGTCGGATCCGTCTTTCTCCAAGACGACGTGTGCAACGGTTGCGGCTACTGCGTCGTAGCCTGTCCGTTCGGCGTCGTCGACCGACGTCGCGGCCGGCTCCCCGGCGCCGGTGGCGCGTTCAAGTGCACCTTCTGTTACGACCGCCAGGTGGCCGGGTTGGTTCCGGCCTGCGCCAAGGCATGTCCGACCGAGTCCATTCTCTTCGGACCCTTGGAGAGCCTGCGCCGTCGCGGCGTCGAGCGGGTAAGGGAGCTCGAGGAGCGCGGCTATCCCAAGGCGTCGCTCTACGATCCCCGCACGACCTCGGTTTGCGGTACTCACGCCCTCTTCATCCTGATCGACGACGCGGAGCGCTTCGGCCTTCCGCCGGCGCCCAGGGCGCCGACCGAGCTCCTCGCTTCCGCTTGGTGGTCGGCGCTCCTGACCGCGGCGGCGGCGATCATCGTCACCTTCGCCGTATTTGCCTGGTAGGCGAAAGATGAGTGCAAACCAACCGACCGGAGGTGGCGGGGCAGGAGGGATCTCCGAAAGCCGTCTCGACGACCTGCGGCGGGAGGCGGAGAAGCGCGGCCGGGTCGAGGGCCCTGGAGTGGTAGCGGGTGACGGCCCCCAGCCGGGCGGAGTGGTCGGGTACCACGGTCGTCCGATCGTCAAGGCCCCGGTCTGGACGTGGGAGATTCCGCTCTACTTTTTCGTCGGTGGCATGTCGGGGATGGCGGCGCTCATTGCCTTCGTAGCTTGGAGCGAGCACACCGTGGCCCTCTCTCACGACGCCCTTTGGCTGGCCTTCGCCGGCGCCCTCTTTTCGCCGATCTTGTTGACCCTCGATCTCGGGCGGCCCTGGCGGTTTCTCAAGATGCTGCGGGTTGCCAAGGGCAAGTCGCCGATGTCGGTGGGAGTGTGGACCCTCGTCTCCTTTGGCATTTGGACAGGCGTCGCCGTGCTCCTGGTGCTCGGCTTCTATCGTCTGGGCTGGTTCGGCTGGGATCCGCGCACCGTCGAGTTCCTGGTCTACGTGGCGTTGCTCTTCGCCGCCTTCAGCGGCGCGCTCTTAGCGACCTACACCGGGGTCCTCCTCGGAGCGACGGCGATTCCCGCGTGGAACAGCCACCGCCGGTTTCTGCCTCTTCACTTCGGCATCGCGGGATTGGGCTCGGCGGCGGCGGCGCTCGAGCTCTTGGCGGTCGCCCGCCATCCCGAGGTGGCGCTAGGGCGGCTCGGGACCCTTACGGCGGCGGCCGAGACCTTGCTCCTGCTGTGGCTTCTTCTCGACCGCCACGGCGCCGCCGACCGGGCGCTTCACCACGGTTGGGGGGGGTGGTTGCTTCTCGCGGCCGGGATCGCGAGCGGCCCTTTGGCTCTCGGCTTCCGCTTGGACGGCTGGCCTCTGTGGGCGGCGGCGAGCTTCCTCGCCGGCGCCCTGCTGTCGCGCTACGGTTGGCTCCTCGCTGGGCGCGCTTCGGCGCGCGATCCGGAAGCGAGCCTGCCGCCGCGAGAAACCGCCTAGCCGCCGGCTGACGGTCCACCGTTTCCAGGCTTCACCACCTCGGGTCGCGGCGCAACAGATCGGAGATCTCCTCCGCCGGCACGGGTCTCGCGAAGTAGTGGCCCTGTGCCCAGCCGCAGCTCGTGGTGCGCAGCCAGGCCAGCTGTTCCGCGGTTTCGATCCCCTCGGCTACGGTCTCGAGGCCGAGACTGTCTCCGAGGGCGATGATCGTCCGAACGATGGCTTCGTCCTCGCGATTACGCCCCACTCCCTGGGTAAAGCCCTGATCGATCTTGAGAGCGTCGATCGCGAGACGCCTGAGATAGAGCAGTGACGAGTAGCCCCGCCCGAAATCATCGACCGCGATCCCGAACCCCATCTGTTTCAAGCCGCGCGTCCTCTCCGGAGCCTGGGTGACCACGTGCTCGGTGACCTCGAGCTCGATCAAGCCGGGATCGATGCCGCTGCGCTCGATGACGCCGGTGAGCTCGACCAGGAGCTCCGGATTCTCGAACTGCGACGCCGATAGGTTGGGATGGAGGACGAGTCGCCGGTCGTTGGCGAGGAGCTTAGACCAGAGCGCCAGCTGGCGGCACCCTACCTCCAGCACTCGGGCGTCGAGCTCGAGGATGAGGCCCGTCTCCTCGGCCAGCGGCAGGAACTCGGCGGGGAGGATCAAGCCCCGTTCTGGGTGCCGCCAGCGGACCAGTGACTCGACGCCTCCGATTCTCCCCGTCGTGAGGGAGACGATCGGCTGATAGAAGACCGTCAGCTGATCGGAACGCAGCGCCTCACGCAGCTCTCTTTCCCGCTCGAGCCGCACGCCGCCGGTCGCGTCGCGGCTCAGATCGAAGACCGCGAAGTTGCTGCCCGGCCGTTCCTTGGCTCGATACATGGCGAAGTCGGCATTGCGCACCAGGTGGTCCGCTTGTTCGGAGAGTCGCAGCCTCGACTTAGAGTCCCCCTCTCCCATCATCGCGATCCCGATGCTCACTCCGAGATGAACCGGGTGTCCGTTGACCGAGAAGTCCAGCTCCATCGCCTCGGCGATTCGTTCAGCCGCCGCCAGAGCTTCCGCCTCTCCTGAGAGCTCGGGAAGCAGAACGGTGAACTCGTCGCCTCCGACTCGGGCTACCGTGTCCGGCTGCCGAACGCAAGATTGCAGACGGCGGGCCACTTGCGCGAGGACTTGATCGCCAGCCATGTGACCCAGGCCATCGTTGACCACCTTGAAACGATCGAGGTCGATGAAGAGAACGGCCGCCTGCCCGCCTTCGCGTTCGGCCCGGGCGATCGCCTGCTCGACCCGGTCCCAGAACAGGGTGCGGTTGGGGAGCTCGGTCAGAGAGTCGTGAAGGGCGCGACGCTGCAACTGCTCCTCGAAGCGCCGGCGCTCGGTGACGTCACGGATGATTCCTTGATAGCCGACCACGTCGCCCTTGTGATTGCGCCGCACCGTTGCGGTGATCTCGCAATCCAAGATCTCGCCTGCCTTGGTGACCAGGCGAACCGGGAAGTCGTCGACCGAGCCTTCCTCGCTCACCACAGTCTGGAACGCCGCGCGATCTTGCGGATCGGCGTAGAAGTCGAGGGCGTTGAGGTTGTGCAGCTCAGTATCGGTAAAACCGAAACGGCGAAGACCCGCCGGATTCATCGCCACCATCGTGCCGTCGAGCTCGGTTACGTAGATCGCATCGCGAGAGTCCTCGAAGATCCGTCGATATCGGTTCTCGCTCTCCTCGAGGGCTCGCTTGGCGAGAAGCTCGCTGGTGACGTCGCGCGCCAGATTGAGGATCGCCTCCTCGCCCTCGAACCAGACGGGAATGGCCTTGAGCTCGATGTAGCGGGTGCTTCCATCGATGCGCCGCAGCCGAAGCTTTTCGACGTCGAGGGTCTGCTTGTCGCGCTTGATCGCCTCGAGGTTCTTACGTGTCAACTCTCGGAACTCCTCGGGAACGAAGTGCCAGATCGGGTATTCGAGGAGCCGTTCGAGGCTGGGAGCGCCGGCAAGCCTGATCGCGGCTGAGTTGGCGTAGAGGAGGCGGTCTTCCGAGTGGACGAATACGGCCACCGGCGCCTGCTCGATTAGCTGCCGGTACTCCCGCTCGGCGCGTCTCTGTTCGGTCTGATCGAAAGCGGCTCCGATCACGCCGATGATGGAACCGTCCGAGTCGTACAAAGGGCGTAGGCGGGTGCGATAGGAGCGCTCGCCGAGATCGAGGTCGTAGGCGGGAGAGGCACCCTCCAGCGCCCTGCGGTGCATGGCGATGGGCAGGAAGTCGGGATCATCGCTCTGAAAGAACTCGAAGAGGCTCTGCCCGACCGCGGCATTGGGCGCGAGGCCCAGCGCCTCGAGACCAGCACCGACGCTGGTCGTGAACTCGAGCTTGCGGTCGATCGTCCAGAGGATCGTCGGCACCTGCTCGAGTAGAAGGTTGAGCTCCTCGTCTCGCCTCCGCAACGCCTCGATGGCTTGGCGCTGCTCGCTCACGTCGCGCAGGGTGAGCTGAACGGCGGCAGTTCCCTGAAAGACCACCGGCGCCGCCATCGCCTCGACGGTGAGCATCTCCCCATCGGGCCGGCGCACGCTGTAGGCGGTGAGGTCGTGGTGCTGCTTTTCCTCCTGGACCTCGCGGATCCGCTCCTCGATCAACGGAGCATCTTCGGGGCGAACGAATTCGAAGAGCGAGCGGTCGATCAGGTCAGCCGCATCCGCGACTCCAGCGATGCATGCCGCGGCGAGGTTGGCGAAGAGGATCCGTCCGTCGCGATGAACGACGACTCCCACCGGAAGATCATCCATCAGGGCTCGGTAATCCGCCCATAGCTCGAGGGGGGAGGCGTCCTGATCGATCTGCTCGCGGATCGCCTGTCTCGCGGCTCCGGCGACCGAGGCAAGAAGAGCCAGGTCGTCGTCGCTCCAATGACGAGGGTGCTCATCGATCGCCGCAACGGTTCCCAGCACCTGGTCGCTGACGGGATCGCGCAGGGGGACCCCGGCGTAGGCTGCGACCCCGAGCTCACAAACGGCGGGGTTGTCGCGGTACTCGGGCTCCTCGCGGGTATCGTCGAGACGCAAGGAAGCACCGGAAGCGACCACGTACTTGCAAAGAGAGTGGCTGAGCGGCGTCTGCCGTCGCGAGGCCCAAGGCTCGGGGAGGCCGACGGCGCTCTTGAAGAACTGGCGGCGGTCGTCGACCAGGGTGATGATCGCGGTGGGGACGCCGAGGAAGCTCCGCACGACACTGGCGAGCGCGTCGAAAGCTTCCTCGGGGGGAGAGTCGAGGAGGCCGGTACTGGTAAGCGCCCGCAAACGAGCGGGGTCCCTCAGTATCTCGAGCCTCTTTGCCGCCATGCTTTCCACACACTCCTGGGAAGAAGCGAAGAGAATTCTACCCTTGTCCCTGTCGTGGCGGTAACATGCCTCGCGTACCGCGACGAAAGGAGAAGCAGACATGGCGTATTTCAAGGGGTTCATTGCAGGCTTTATTTCCACCCTCACCTTCCACCAGGGGTTGCTCGCAATCTTCCATTGGACGGGAGCCGTGCCCTTCGCTCCCTACAACATGAGCCCCACCTGGCCGTTTCACGTGCCGGCGGTGATCTCGCTCGCCTTCTGGGGCGGAGTATGGGGAATGATTCTCTGGGGCTTCTTGCGCAGCGCCAAGAGCTCGTCGAGCTACTGGTGGATGGCGCTCCTGATCGGCGCGATCGGCCCCACCGCGGTCGCTTTTTTCGTTGTCGTTCCCCTCAAGGGAGGGTCGATCGCCTCGGTTCTCCACCTCAAGGAGATCGTTGGCGGCCTGCTTCTCAACGGCACGTGGGGTCTGGGCGTCGGGGTCTTCATGCGACTCTTTCAACCCCGGCGCGCCAAGGCCGCGGCCTGAGGCCGGAGCGACGCTACTAGGGTAGAACGCCTTCGAGGCGGAGCAGCTGGCGCTTGACCGGGAGACCCGAGCCGAAGCCGGTGAGCGAGCCGTCGGCGCCGATTACCCGGTGGCAGGGAATGACCAGGGCGATCGGATTGCTGCCGATGGCGCCGCCCGCGGCGCGCGCCCCCTTCGGCCGTCCGACCCCGGCGGCGATCTCGCCGTAGCTGCGGGTTTCACCATAGGGGATCTTGTCGAGCTCGCGCCAGACCTGACGCTGGAATGTCGTGCCCTCAGGGGCGAGCGCGAGGTCGAATTTCTTTCGCTTTCCCGCGAAATAGTCGTTGATCTGCTCAGCGACGCTGGCGCAGGCCTGGTCGTCCCATTCCACCGCGAAGCCGGCGCGCTCGAGGTCGGCGACGATCTGCTTGCGCCGATGCTTGGTCAAGAAATCGAGACGAACGAGCCGGCCGCGCTCGTCTACGGCGGCAAACATGTCAGCGGCGGGTGTTGGAAAGACGTGAGCGAAGAGTCTCATGCGCAGGCTCCCAGGGAAGTCCAGAGGTGAAAGGTGGCGAGGCTTCGATAGGGCGCGAAGGCGGCCATCAACGATTCGGTCTCGCGCCGGTCGGGACGATGATCGAGGTGGAAGTGGGAGGCGAGCGCGGTGGTCAGGCCGCTGTCGCCGACCGGAACGCAGTCGGCGAAGGCGAGCGCCCGCATCATGATGTAACGCGCCGACCAGGGGCCGATGCCGCGAATTTCGAGGAGAGCGCGCTCGACTCTGCCGGCGGGCGCGGCGGCGAGAGAGTCGAGGTCGAGCTCGCCCGAGCTGATGGCGCGCGCCGCGTCGATCAGGTACTCGGCCTTGCGCCGCGAGAACTGGCGTTGGGTGAGATCGCGATAGTCGAGCGCCGCGACCGCCTCGGCCTGGGGATGAGACATC
>JBJKRB010000084.1:0-29237 GCA_046704885.1 Thermoanaerobaculia bacterium
TCGTCGGCTAGCGCTCGACCGACCACGAGGATCGCGTCCGCGGGCTCGAGGGGGTCCCCGGCGCTCGCGCTGAGGACCTTGCGCAGTCTCCATACGAGGACTCCCCCCAAGGTGGCGGCGACGCTCGCCGCCGCGAGGAACAACGAGGTAGCGGCCCCCGGACCGAGAAACTCGGAGAGCGTCTGATCGGCGGGGCGCGTCACGTTCTAATCCCCCTCGCCCTCCGCTTCCAGGTAGCGCCGCCCCTCCCGCATCGCCGCCACGAACGCTTCTTCGTCCTGCTCCGCAACCACCCGTTCCAGGTCCGCGGCCGCAGCCGCGAGGGCCGCGAAGGCGGCGCCGGGTTCCTCTCCCAGAGCTTGGATCTCGTAGTAGAGGTGCGGGTTCTCCGCCGCCACTCGCCGCGCCATCTCGAGCTGGTGGTCAAAGGTCGGGCTTGCGAGTCCTGCCAGACGCCGGGCCGCTTCGCCGCTCTTCGCCAGGGCGGAAAAGAAAGCGATGTTGGTCGCATGGGAGAGGGCGAGGATCCAGCGCATCAGGCGATCGTGCTCCTCCAACGTCATCTCGATTTGCCCGGCCATGGTCGAAGCGAAGAGATTCCTCGCGCTGGCGACCGCATCCGGCTTCCCGAGATCGATGAAGACCACGACGCGCCCGGAAAGAAGCTCGGCCGAGGGGCCGAAGAGCGGATGGATCGATGTCACCTGAACCCCGGACGCGGCGAGACGGCGCAGCGACTCAGCCAACGGCGCCTTGAGCGAACCGAGATCGAAGACCACGCCGGAGGGGCGCCGTTCGACCAGCCCGTCGAGAATTGCGCGCGACGCGCGAAGCGGCGCCGCCACCACGATCAGCTCTTGCTCGAGGTCGCTGTCGCGCCAATCGACGAAGTCCGCATCGCCCATCTCGAACGCCGGATCGGCGATCTCTACCGAGAAACCCTGCGAGGAAAGGAAGCGCGCGAACCAGCTCCCCATTCGGCCCCCGCCACCAATCACCAGAGCTCGCCGGCCGCTCCCTTCAGCCGTAGCGCTGATGCGCTGTTTCTCTTGCGCGGTGAGTGAGGAGCGGATGAGAAGCTCGAGCAGGCGCTGTGCAAGATCCGGATCGACCCCAGCATCTCCCGCCAGACGGCGGATCCTTTCAATGATCTCGCGCTCGCGCGCGAAGTCCCGAATCGGCCGTCCCAGACGCGCCTTCTCTTCCTCGACTGCACGCACCAGTCTTTGGCGCTCCGCCACTCGCTCGAGTATCTCGCGATCGATGCGCTCGAGCTCGGAGCGAATCTCTTCGATCTCCATTGCGCCGCCAAGCATATGCGAAGGGAGGCCCTGGGGCCTCCCTTCCTCTGCCGCCGGGGGAACGGAGCACCGTTAGGGCCGGCACCGTCCTCCGGAGACCTAGGAGTGCGGAGCCCGGGGTGGCACGCCCTCCTCGCCAGGCTTCTGCTTCTCTTGGCGCTGGCGTTCCTGCTCGAGCTCTAGGCGTTCGTGCTCGAGGGCCTTGCGCTGCTGCTCGATCTCCTTGCGCTCGGTCTCGATCTCGGCACGCTCGCGCGCCAGTTGCTGTTGCGCCGCGGCGAGTGCCTTGCTTCGCTCCGCCTGCTGCCGTGCGAGCTCGCCTCTCACCTGGCGAAGCTGTTCCTCGACCTGCTGACGGATCTGCTTCTGGCTCTTGGCGATCGCCCGTGCCACTTCCTGTTGCCGGACGACATCTCGCTGGGAAATCTCGCGCTGTGCGCGCTCGACCTCGCGCCGCGCTTGCTCGCGGATGCGCTCGAGCTCCTCCTTCGACGGCATGGACTTGGCGATCTCGGCTTGCAGCCGCGCAAGCTCCGCCTTGGATGGTAGCTGCGAGATCGCGGCCTGCACCCGGGCTTTGATCTGGGCGATCTCTTCCTTCGAAGGCAGTGAGCCCGCCAGCTCGCCCCTGAGGTTCTCCTGCATCGCCTGGAGCTTGCGCTCGAGATCCTTCCGCTCCTTGCCCTGCGCCTGCTTGATCTCCTCTTGGAGCTCCAGCATCTGGTCGCGGCGCTCCGCCATGGCTTGCGCCGTCGCCTGCACTTGTTCTCGAATGCGCGCGAGCTCCTGATCGGAGAGCGGCCCTTCGGAGCGGGCGAGAGCCGTGATGCGGTCTTCGAGTCGCGCCAGGTCGGTAGCCGACAGATGCATGCGGTCGATCAGTTGCACCATCGAATCCTCGAAGCTTCGCCAAGTCTCCGGGTCGATGCCGGTGGGCGGCGCCGGCGCGGCAGCGGAAAGTGGGGCGGGCGCGGCCGTCGGGCTCGCCGCTTCCGCGGGGGCAGGAGGCGCTGAGGTGGCAATTGGAGCCGGCGCCGGTGCGACCGACGCGGTGACAGTGGTGGCAGTTGGAGCAGTTGGAGCAGTTGGAGCAGTCGGCGCTACGGCGGCCACGGCCGGCGCCGGCAGAGGATCGTCCGCCGCCCGCACGACCGGGGCCAAGAATCCGACCGCAACGGTCAAGGTCACAGCGACGACGATCCACCAGCGGCGCGAGCCTCCAGGCCGCGCTTCGCCACCTTCCAAGATTCTCGTCACCCGGCGCCCGAGAAGCGAGCCGGAGCGAGCCATCGCCGGAACGGGAAGGCGTCGATTCGCCAAAGTCCAATCGGCGACGCTAGCCAGGCATTCCGCGAATCCGAGCGCCGATCCGGTCTGCGAGATGGCCCACTGGTCGCAGAGAAACTCCGAGCACTCCTCTAGCCGATGGCGGGCGATTCGATGCAGCGGCTGGAAGAAGAAGATGCTCTCCAGGAGCCATGTTACGAGCCGCCAGACTGGATCGCGACGCATCAAGTGCGCCACCTCGTGGGCCAGAAGGCCCGAGCGCTGATCTCCTGGGAGCTCTTCCACCCGATTCGGAAGGCAGATCTCCGGCCGGCGCCAGCCGAGGGCGATCGGCACGCTCAAGACGAGGGAGCTCGTGACCCGCAAGCGGCGCCGCCAACCTCCCGCCTTCGCGATGCGCCGTGCCTGCCGGCCGAGGGACTGGTCGCTGCGGTCGCAACGATCGCGGAGCATCCAAAGGAGTCTCGCCCAACTTGCCGCGAGAAGCAGTGCGAAGAGAGCGGCTCCGACCAACCAGATGATGAAGATCGGCCGCCACCATGGGGAGGCCGGCGAGGAGGGCGAGGGCGGCTCGGAAGCCGAGGCGTGAGGAGAGATCGCCGAGCGCGTTGAAGCCGCAGTCTCAACCGGGCTGCCTTGGTCCCCCAGCGAAGCCGAGGCGCGAGGAGCAGCGGAGCTCGACGGTTGCAGCGCCGGAGCTCCAGCGGCGCTGGAGGTTGTCAGCGCAATGACCGGTGCCTTGACCGCCGCGGTCGTCAAGGGGATCGCCCAGCGGCCACCCAGAGGCTCCATTCCCATAGAGGTCGATAGCGTGGCGGCGGCGAGTGCCGCGATCAGCGCGGCCTTCCAGATCGCCTCTTCCAGCGCCGGCCGTCGGCGCACGAAGAAGGACAGCGCCCAGGCGGCGCCTAGCAGGAGCGTGCTATCGATGAGATAAGTGGCAAGCCATGAGACCAGCGCCACGACGGTACTCGAATCGAACGGAATCCAGGTCAAGAATAGGGTGGTCATCTCGCGCTCCTTCCTAGCTTCTCTGCGCCTTCGCGTGCTCCTCGATCAACCTGCGAATCGCCGCCAACTCCTCGCGGTCGATCTGCTCGCTGTCCAGGAGCCGGCTGACGACAGCGGTCACGTCGCCCTCGAACAGCCGAGCCGTTAGATCCCGCAGCATCGAGCGCTGCACCTTCGCCTCGCTCATCCGCGGGCGGTAGACGAATCGCCGCCCTTCCTCGCGGTGCGCCACCATGCCGCGCTTTTCCATCTTGGTAAGCATGGTGGCGATGGTCGTGGGGGCCAAGCCGCGCTCTTCGAGCAGGGCCTGGTGCACCTCCGAGACCGTAGCCTCCCCCTGCTCCCAGAGGACCTGCAAGATCGCCAACTGTAGATCGCCGAGCTGCGTGAGTGTCGCCATCTCTACTCCCTTTGAGTTACGGAGAGGGCGGTCTCCCCGTTTCAACGACCGCGATAGTACTACCGTAGTAGTTTTATGTCAAGCGAGAGCCTCGGACGCGCCAGTGGAGCCGTGGAGGCTCGCGCCGCGGCCCACTCGTTGAGAAGCCTTGGTGGGCGCTCAAGGGTAAGCGAGGGGCTTGGTTTCGAAGGCGTGACAAGTAGCGGGAGGGGCGAGCCGGTTGCGCCCATGCGGGCCTACCGCGTAAACCACATAGGCACCCTCGGGCACCGCGACGCTCTTGCGCTTCCCATTCGGGTCGAGTGGATAGAGCGTCCCATAGTGAAGCGAGATGACCGCGATCTTGCTCACCGTCTTCCAGCGAGGGTCAGGAGCGAGAGTCAGGGTGCAAGCGGGAACCACGGGCACGATGAAGACCTTGGCCTTCTCGCCGCGGGCGCCGCCGAGCTCGTGAGTCTCGCTGTCGACGCTGACGTACCCGGGAGTCTCGGCGACCCACCACCAGTGACCGGCGGTGACCTCAACGGCCGATCCGGCCTGCCCTGTGGCCTCGATTCTCGTGCTCCCCTCCCGATAGAGATCGACCGTACCGGTCCGAGCCCGGCTGCGATCGGGGCGCACCAACGAAAAGCTCACTTCGATGGCGAACGCGGTTCCAGGAAGAAGCAGAAGCGCGAGCGCCAGGGCCCACAGCCCACGAGGAAGATCCGGACACACCTTGAATCGGAGATTCCGCTCCATGGACGCCAAACTAACAATCTGGCGGAAAGAGTCAAGCGCTCGCTGGCTTCTCCTTTTCAGTGCTTCTCCTCGGAAGACCCGCCCGGCGGCGGCTTTCTCCAGATGCTGGCCAAATGTGCAAGCATATGCTAAGCTACTGCGCAAGATTTCTGTTTTTAGTTGCGAAACAGATTGTCAATCTGAAAGAATGGTTTGCATGGAGTCCGGCGGCGCATCGCCCCGGGGGCGCCCGGAACTGGACTTCATGCAGCACGGAGGCTCCAAGAGCCTCGCTTCGATCAATTGGAGTTTTCGTGAGAAAGGATGAGAGGTATGAACAAGCTTCGTTTGTGGAGCGTCGCGGCGGTGCTGGTGGTCTGCCCGTCGGGCCTGCTTCTGGCAGGCTCTTCCGTCTCCAACACGGTCAATCTCGCCGTCTCGCAAGCGACAAGTCAGATTGATGGCCTCGAGCTGATCGCGACCTGCGGAGCACCGCTTTCGATCGGCGCCACCAGCCCGACACCCGACTGCGGAACCTGGGAGTGGATCGCCGGAGACGGCAGCTCCCCGACCAATATCCAGGGCGTGACCGCCCAGGGCCTGCTCGCCGGAGCTCTCGCCTCGGGCCAGAAACATTCCCTGGCAACGAGCCCGTACGTTTCGACTTCGGCGATCGATGCCGCTAACGCCATCATCGAGCGCTTGGACGCGGACCCGACGCTTCTCCCCTACTCGCAGAGCGTCGAGTTTCTCTCGTCCCTCTCCGAGGTCACGGGCTACGCGCCGTATCAGGCGAAGGCCGAAGATTACTACGGCCGCGTCATGGCTGCATACCCCACGGGAGCGGATGTCGTCGCACACTACCTGCCACGAAATTCACTCGCCGGCTGGGATGTAGCGTCGCAGATCCGGGCCGCCCTCGCCACTGGAAATTCCGCCTACGCGAGCGAGATAGCGACGGCAATATCGGCCGATACCCAATGGGCCAGCGTGCCGTACAACGGCCACTTATATACGCAGATGTCCTTTGGTTCCATGATCTGGGCGTTGTCCGAGTTCAAAGGATCCGACTGGACCTCTTGGCAGAGATCGAGGTCCTGGAACCTCCTCGCGAGTCAAGCCGCGGACGGCTCCTGGGGAGAGGATTTCCAGACCACAGCCTATGCTCTGATCGGGCTCTCCCTAGCACCGACCACCTCAGGCCGTGTGTCCAAGCTGTACGGCGATCTGTCAACGGCAATCGACAACGCGACGGCGTTCCTGATCGACAATCGCGACGCCAACGGCACCTGGGGCCATGTAGTAACCGGACCTAGCGGAACGACCGAGCTCGTCTATCCGGAGGTCGTGGCCGAGTGCATCAATGCCCTCAGCACAATCAAGACCGGGGGTCTCAAGCTTTCGCCTTCTTCGACTGGCGGGAGCAACAGCAATCTGTCAACGCTGGTACCCATCACGCCGATGCGTTAGGGAACCTCGCCGCGGAAGCTTGCGAACCAGCTCCGGAGATTTCCCCCAGAGACCGCGCCGGCGGGATAGCCGCAAGGCGGAAGAGCGCTAGGGCTCGCCTCTAGCAAAGGTGAGGCGTGCACCGTGATTCTTGCCAAGAAGAACCCGAGTGGCGAGGCCGACGTAGAGATCCTGGCCAAGCGATCTTCTCCGTTAGAATGCAAAGCCCCATGCCAAACCGGAGATCTCTAACGGGAACCGGACCGTGACCGACGTCGTTTGGCTCGCCTCCTACCCGCGGTCCGGCAACACCTGGTTGCGGTTCATGCTGAGCGGCTACCTCTTCGGCCTCTCCGAGACGAGCGTCGAGGTGAACCGCAAGATCGCTGACATCCACAGAAAACCTTCAATCGACTGGAACAACGACAGAACCGTCTTCCTCAAGACCCACTTCCAGCTCCGCCCTGGTCATCCCAAGTACGAGCAGACGGCGGCGTTCATCTTCATCCTGCGCAATCCGAGAGACGTCCTGCTCAGCAACTTCGCCTACCTCCGGATGGTTGGGGAGATCGGCGATATGCCGTTCGAGGAGTTCGCTCGCGACTTCATCGCCAACCGCGGCGCCGAGCACTGGCGCATCTCCGCCGGCGACTGGTTTACTCACGCAAGGTACTGGCTCGGGCAGCGAGACTATCCGGGCATCTTCGTGCGCTACGAGGACCTGCGCCAGCGCCCGCTCGACACGATGGCCCGGATCGTCTCCTTCCTCGGTGAGACGCCGAGCACGGAACGCCTGAATCAAACCGTCGAAGCTGGTCAGCTTTCAAACATGAGGGCACTCGAGGAGCGCGAGAAGAGGGCTGATGCTCCCACCATCTTTTCCGGCCAGCCCGGGGAGCTTGGCCGCGGCGTCCGTTTCATCAACTCCGGCGAGACCCGCCGAACCCTGGGTTCCGACGACCCCGAGCTCGAGGCCGCATTCGACCGATCCTTTGCTCCCGCGCTGGAGCAGATCGAAAGTCTGGCCCGAGGTCTCCCCGAATCGTGGCAGCGGCGCTTCCCGATCGTCCCCGCGCTCGACTGAATCCGACCCAAGAACGAACGCTTTCCGAAAAAGCTTGACCCGGTCCGCAGTTCACCGGCGGACTTCTGTTGCCAGCCCCCGCTATGCCGATCCGGCTCTATCCGGAGGACGGAGAACTTCCTTAGATAATGGTAACGTTTCTCGCGGGACGAGGAGGAGAGCTTGTTGGAATTCCTCGTGACACCCGTGGGTGCCCTCTCATCCAGCTTCCGATTCAGATCTCCGGTCGATTCTCAACCAACGAGCTGTAGGAGAGTTGCGCATGAGCAAGATGAATTGTTGGCAAGTCAAGAAGTGTGGACGCGAGCCTGGAGGCGCCAACGTCAAGCAGTTTGGCGTCTGTCCGGCGACCGAGGAACAGCGGGTCAACGGCGTCAACGACGGTTTCAACGCCGGGCGAGCGTGCTGGGCGGTTGCCGGGACCTTCTGTGGAGGTGAGGTGCAGGGAGCGTTCGCGGCCAAGCTGGACAACTGTATGTCCTGCAACTTCTACGAGAAGGTCGTCTCCGAGCAGTGGCCCAACTACATGGGCCTGTCGGAGATCCTGCCGCGAATGCAAAGCTAGAAGCGGCGAAGGTCGCGAGGCCGGGCCCCTATCGTCTTCCGACCTTCGGGGAGTACATGGCCCGCTCGGCGCCGATGAGCTTCGGCTCTCAAGCCGAACGATCGAGGAGGATCTCTATGACGGATCTCGCCTTGCCGGCTCGGATGGTTCCGTTGACTCCGCTGGCTCGGATGGCTCGGATGGCTCGGATGGCTCGGATGGGCCCGATGGCGCTGATGGCGCTGAGGACTCTGTAACCTCGCTCTTGCGCCACGCCGGTCGCACGATCCGTCCCCGGCGTGCCGCAAGGGCGAGGAACGTCAGGCCCACGCCCAAGCCAACCGCGACGGCGACCGCCGAGCCCTCGGGCCCGAAGCGCCCGCCAGTGAGCACCGTCGGACCCTTGAGGTGAGCCACCAAGAGCCCGCGCGCTTTGCCACCGGAGACGGAGGCGCCGAAGATTCCGCCCTCGGTGAAGTTCCAGCCGCAGTGCAGACCGAAGCAGAGCCAGAGCTTCCGGGAGTAGACGTAGGTCGCGGCGAGAAGGACGCCGGCTTCGAGCGCGATGGCCAGCGTATCCACCCAGGTCGCGCCCGGGTTGAAGACATGCAGAACCCCGAAGGCCGCGGCCGACAGGGCGAGCGCGAGCCAGGTGCCGACCCCCTCCTCGACGACCCGGAAGAGGATGCCCCGAACGACCGTCTCCTCGAGCAACGCCGCGGCGATCGAGGCGACGAGCGGCAAGGCCAGCGCGCGGATGCCGTTTACGCCGTCCACACCGTAGTTTCCGCTCGACCAAAGAACCAGGATCACGAGCGAGAACATCGCAGCGCCCAGGGCGAAGCCCCCACCGAGGCCCAGCAATGCACCGTCCCGTGAGAGCTCGGCCACCGGACGACGTTCGACCAGACGCACGTAGCCGAAGTAGATGAGGCCAACTCCGGCGGCGAGAACCAACTGAATCCCTGCCCTCTTCGAATCGAGACCCAGGGCCTTGACGACGAGCAGCACCGCGATGATGTAGAGCGCGACCGCGCCCAACGCCACCACGATCCGCGTCAGCGGAAACTGCAGGAGCTTCCACCCCCAACCGTGCTGAGTACCTACCGAAAGACTGCCCTCACCGTCGCTTGCCATGACCCAGTTGCAGACTACCCTCGTTAGGCGATGAGAGTTTCAGCAGCGCGTCCCGTTCGCTCGTCGGAAGCTTCAGCTAGTCGAATTGCACACCCGAACTCTGGGCGCGTTCCAAATATCCTTCGGAAGGTGGAGCTTCAGCGCCAAGGATCTGACTCGGGTGCAGAGCCGTCGCGAAACCGCCGGAGCGATGTATTCCCAAGACTTCTCAGAATCTCCCGTCAAGCTCGCACCCTCGAGGGCGGCGGTGACAGACGATACGGAATCGCCTAGCTTGAGGTAGGCATCGGAAAGGACGCTGAACCCTTCCGCTCGCGAGAGCATTTCCGTGGGTGGGTTGACTTGCTCCCCCAAGGCCGTAATGAAGATCCGAAAGGCTGCCTCACGAGCTCCGGGGCTGAAACTTCCGGGTTTTGAGTCCACCAACCGCACCGTCGCACTCGCCCACTCCACGACAGCCAAAGAAGACTCCCCGTCTTTCAAGTGCTGACTTGCCAGAGCGTCTGCCTGCGAGTACTTTCCAGCCAGGATGAGGCGCCCGACAGCGTCTGCTCCCGGGTCCGCCTTGCCCGTGACATCTGCGTCAGTCGCGATCCACGCGATCGGAGACCTGATCGGAGAGTAGTCCAATGGCTCACGAAGGACGACGCGAGAGCTGTTCTTGAAAAATCTGGAGACCGCGTAGAAGCCCGCGTCGTGGTAAGTCCAAGCGAGCAGCTTCCTCAGGGCGGCTGGCTGCTTCGCGCTTCCCAACTTGCCGAGGATGTCGACCGCCTCCGGAAGGGGCGTTGAAGTCAGGTTCCGAAATTCACCAGGTGGCCCGAGCGAGTAACCGGGCATCTCGCGCGTAACCGCCCGATCCGGTGACTGGACCGACTGGTCCGAGCTCCCCATTACCGATTCCCGATGCCCCGGCGAACAAGCCGGTAGAAAAAGCGCTCCCACAAGCCACGCAATCACCCAGAATCTCAGCATCACTCGGTCCGTTCTCCCCATCCGATCAGCCAGAAGCCTGGAGAACTTCTTTCCCGATTTCACTCCCAGTCTAGAAACGCAGTCCTCCGAGGTCAATCAACCCGGCTTACTTGACGCGAGCGTCTTGACTGATACGTTCGATCGCGGACAGTTGGACGGATCGGCCGGAAGCGCAAGCGAATGAGATCTCTTCCTAAACGCATTCTGCTTGGTTTGGCTCTTGCTCTACTGGGAGCGGCAGCAGCGTCAGCGACATGGAACGTAATTCCTTGCAGCGCGGCGCACCGGAAGGACTGGCAAGCCTTTGCCAAGGAAATGAGGACGGTCACGCCGGATTCGCCAATCTACGTGCCGCACCCCTTCCCGAGGACGAGCCAGGAGGCTTTCGATGATTTTCTCTTTTACCATCGCCGTGCGTTTGCTGACATACCGTTAGACAAAATGCGCCCAGACGAGCACCGATTCTTCACGGACCTAGATAAGAACCAGTTGAATATCCAGGTTGTCAAAGTTGCCAATTGGACTCCTCTATTTTGCGGAGCGAAGCGCGAGCGGGCCTTCTATTTCCTCTTCAAAGTTTTCGAGCGCTCCAGCGGCACGGAGATCGTGCGCGTCGCTGTCAACTCAGATGGCCTCGTGTCAACTCTGATGTTTCGATCCTTGAAGCCAGAGTTGGCTCAATATCCAAAGGCATTCCCCTCGCTGGCGGCGGCGACGGGTACTGCCCGGTCTGCGAGCGGAGCGAGCGCTCTTGCGGGAGCCCAGTACGTGACCGCGTGGGGGACCCTGGACTGCAATCCTCTAATACCTTGCGTGGCTCTGCGAAGTGGATCGGATGTGTTCGTCGTCAAGAACTCGCAAGTCTTTCGACTCGAGCTTGGCAACGGCTTCCTTTCTCTAAAGAACGATCTTCGCCCCGGCTCCTCTCGACGGCAAGATGTGCTCGCGAAATACCGGAAACTGGGAGAGCGACTCATCTCGCTCGGTGGCGACGCATTCGTTCCAGCTGTCTTGGTTAATCCCCAAGGCGCGGGTTCAAGACCCTAGGGATTAGACGAGCGCTCTTCAGGTTGCTCACGACGTTGGTTGACCTCCCGCGCTGAGCACTGCTCTGAAACAGCCGCGGACCGGCGCCCGACACCGTCTCCCACTAGCGACTCGGCTTCTTCTTCAGAAGCCCAATCGAACGAGCGGCGGCGGTCAGGACCTCGCGTTCTGCTGGTCCGGTCCAGCCGATTACCTCCGCCACCTTGTAGCCATTCTGTAAGAAATAGAAGGTCGGCAGAGCCCAAGTGTCGAGCATCGGCCAGTCTCGGTGAGTGACAGCCAGAACCATCTTTGCGTCAGGGTGTGTGCGGTTCCACTTCTGGAAGGTTGAGAAGTAGAGGTGGCCCTCGGGCGGCGCCAGCCAAACGGCGTGATCGCGAAAAATCCGTCCCAGCACCGGGTCCGCCTCAATGGCGCCGATTCCGTTTCGTGCGAAATGGCAGTGGGGCTCGGCAAGGACCACGATCAGCGCCGGCTGGTCGATGTCGATCCTGCGACGAACTAGGTTCGGCTTGTTGAGTGCAACGGCCAAGACCGCGGGCCCGTCTCTCCCCGAGCTGGCCTCGTCCACCACCTTTGGCAGAGGATGTAGCCCTAAGCTCGGGTGTGCGGCAGCGATCGCATCGGCCTGCTTGAACCTCCGTGCCGCAACCAGGGCCTGATAAGTCTCGAGCCCCTCCTTGCGTGTTGCAATGCCTCGTTTCTCGAGCGCGGCATAGATCTTCACGAGGTTTGTCGTGTCCCTATCGCGCCATGTGTAGAAGGCGGCGAGCTGCGTCGCCTGGAAGAGATACCCCAGGGTGGCCGGAGGGATTCGGTCCAAGCGAGAGGCGTCACCCGTGTAGGCGCCAAAGGACTCATCGTAGATTCTCGCCACGGCCGACGCCCGCATTTGATCCGTTGATATCTCGCCCAGTTTGAACGCCGTTTGCCTGAGATCATGCACGGCAGCCGAAAGGTCCGAGCCATCGGCGCTCGATGCCCCGAGACAAGGCTGCACGCCGATGACACAAAGGAGCGCGATGACTGGAATCGAGCCGTGGCGAATGGCGCTCAACAAGGCCAACCTCCTTTCGAATAAGACTCCTCTGCGAATCGTACTGTAGCTCCCCCTCAAGGGCGAGAAGGCCGGCAGGGGCAAGTTGGCCCTCAGCCCCAATCCGTGAAAATGGATGCGAGGACTCGGCACCACGCAGGAGCGCCTTCACCTTGGAGAATTGGCGTGCGCGCAAGGGCAAGCAAAGGAGTCTTGCCCTCTCTACAGGCTGAGACAGCCAGCCTCTCGGCCGGCTCTCGTAAGCTACTCAGGTTGTTGGAACTGATTTGGTGGAGCCGAAGGGGATCGAACCCTCGACCTCATGAATGCCATTCATGCGCTCTCCCAGCTGAGCTACGGCCCCACGCAAGGCAGGCAGTCTAACGGGCGGGCGAGAGCGTGTCAACGCGACCCAGCCCACCGGAGAGCCGGGCGATCTGGTATGTTGAAGGCCCGAGGCGAGCACCCCCTCACCCTCCGCAATGAAGGAGCCGGCATGAAGATCTTCGTCACTGGAGCGACCGGATACCTGGGAACGACCGTGGCCGAGCGCCTGCGCGAGGAAGGGCATCAGGTGATCGCCCTGGCGCGCTCCGATACCTCGGCCGCAACGCTCGAACGCCGCGGCTGCCAGGTTCTGCGCGGAGATCTGCGCGACGAGGAGGTCTTGCGCAAGGGAGCGGCGACGAGCGACGCGGTGGTCCACCTCGCCTACGAGGCGAGCCCGCACGCGGCCGAGCTCGATCGCGCCACCGTGGCGACCTTCCTTGACGCCCTGGCCCACACCGACAAGCCCTTCCTCTATACCGGGTCCTGTTGGACCCACGGCGACACCGAAGGGAAGGTCGCCGACGAGACCAGCCCGCTCCACCCCATCGAGGTGTCGGCTTGGCGCCCGGCGGTCGAGGAGGCGGTCCTGGGGGACGCCGACCGGGTCCACGGGATCGTCATCCGGCCGGCCATCGTCTACGGGCGAGGCGGCGGGATCCCCGCCATGCTCACCGACAGCGCCCGCGAGCGTGGCGCCGCCCGCTACGTCGGCGACGGCGAGAACCGCTGGCCGACGGTCCACGTCGACGACCTCGCGGATCTCTACGTCTTGGCCCTCGGGGCGCCCGCCGGAACGCTCCTGATCGCGGCGCACGGCCCCAGTGTAAAGGTGAAGGATGCCGCCGAGGCGGCGAGCGAGGCGGTGGGAAAAGGAGGCAAGACCGAATCGTGGCCCCTCGCGGAGGCCCGTCAAGCACTCGGCCCCTTCGCCGACGGCCTGGTGCTCGATCAGCAACTCTCAGGGGCCAAGGCCGAGAAGCTCCTGGGCTGGAAACCGAATCGCCCGTCGCTCCCCGAGGAGCTACTTCATGGGTCCTACGCCTAGGACACTGAAAGGGAGACGCACCGAGATTCAATAGGGGGACGAAGCCATGGCCGGACAACGGCGAGCCTGGAACGCGATTCGTTGGGGAGGCCTGATCGCCGGGCCCCTCCTGGCGTTGGTCACCTATCTTCTCCTTCCCCACACCTACTACGACGTCCACAAGCACGCCGAGATCGCCTTCTCGGCCGCCGGCCGCGCCACGCTCGCGGTGATGGCGTGGATGGCGGTCTGGTGGCTGACCGAAGCGATCGACATCTCGGCCACCGCGCTCCTCCCCGTCGCCCTCTTTCCGCTCCTGGGGATCGCGACGGTCGCCAAGGCGACGGCGCCCTACGCCTCCTCCGTCATTTTCCTCTTCTTGGGCGGCTTCCTGCTCGCCCTCTCCATGCAGCGCTGGGGGCTCGACCGGCGCGTGGCCCTCCTCACCCTGCGCTGGGTCGGGACCCGTCCGGCCAACATGGTGGGGGGATTCATGGTGGCGACCGCGGTCTTGAGCGCCTTCGTCTCGAACACCGCGACCACGGCCCTCATGCTCCCCATCGCTCTGAGCGTTGTCGCCTTGATCGAGCTCCAACCGGGCACAGACAAAGAGACCCCGGCGGGCGGACGCAACTTCGCCCTCGTCCTGATGCTGGCGATCGCGTATGCCGCCTCGATCGGTGGCATTTCCACCATCATCGGCACTCCACCCAACCTCTTCCTCGTGGGCTTCCTGCGCGAAACGGACCGCCTCCAGATCTCCTTCGTGCGCTGGCTCGCGATCGGCGTACCGCTGGTGGCCGTCTTCCTGCCGCTCGCCTGGTGGCTCCTCACCCGCTGGCTCTATCCCGTCGATCGAAAGCCCATCCCCGGCGCCAAGGAGATGATCCGCCATGAGATCGCCAAGCTCGGTCCCACCAACCGGGGCGAGAAGGTCACCTTCTGGGTCTTCGTGGCGACCGCCCTGGCATGGATCACCCGTCCCCTGCTCCTCCAATGGACGCTCTTCGGCGTGCGCCCCCTGGCCCACCTGTCGGACGCCGGTATCGCCATCCTCGGAGCCATGGCGCTCTTCGTGATCCCGGTCGACATCAAGAAGCGCACCTTCACCCTCAACTGGGCGACCGCGGAGAAGCTGCCGTGGGGGGTCTTGATCCTCTTCGGCGGAGGCCTGAGCCTGGCGGCGGCGGTTGAAGCCAATCAGGTCGCCGAGTTCCTGGGCTCCCAGGCCCGAACCTTTTCCGCCTGGCCGGAGCTCGCCATCGTCGTCCTGGTGACCGGAGCCACCATGATCCTGACCGAGCTCACCTCGAACACCGCCACGACCGCCACCCTGGTGCCGATCCTGGCCGCGCTTGCCCCCGGGCTCGGCGTCCCGGAGCTCCGTCTGGTGATCCCGGCGACGATCGCGGCGAGCTGCGCCTTCATGCTCCCCGTCGCCACGCCGCCCAACGCCATCGTCTTCGGCTCCGGCAAGGTCACGATTCCGCAGATGTTTCGCGCCGGTGTCTGGCTCGACGCCTTCGGCCTGATCCTCGTCACCATCCTCGCCTACACCGTTCTCGCCTGGGCCCTCGGCGTCACCGGCTGACAAGGCTGCCCGCGCAAGCGGCGCGAAACCGCCCCGTTGCGCTCCCGCGACCACCCCGCCGAGCGTAGCGAAGCAGCCCCCGCGCGGCTACGCTCCAGGCAGGATCGCGCGCCTTCTCCCGTGGCAATCCACCGCCAGCGAAGCACGGCAAGGGACGCGGCGGGGGCAGCCGCAGCCGATCCAGAAAGGAAGATCGCGATCATGAGACCTTGCTTCGTCGCCTTTGCGGCCGTTGTCATCCTCGCCGGCCCAACCTCCGCCCAGCAGTCCTCGCGCCTCCTCCAGCCGTGGGTCCATCCCGGCAGCGAGCTCATCCAGTCGGACGGCTATCACGGAGCTGAGACCTGCGTGCAGTGTCACCAGAAGGCCCTGGACGAGGTCCTCCACAGCGTTCACTGGACGATCAGCTCGCAAGTGAGAAACGTCCAGGGCCTGCCCGACGGGTTCTGGTCGGGAATGATCAACCGCGAGTGCGCGTTAGCGGGCACCACCAGCATCTCCAACTGGGTCGCGGCCACCAACGGCAAGGCGACCAAACAGGCCGCCGGCTGCGGCGTCTGCCACGTGGGCTCCTTGCCCGCGCCGCCGATGCCGGGAACCACACCCAACGCGGCCCAGGCGGCGACCGTCGACTGCCTTGTCTGCCACGCGAAGACCTACGATTGGTCCAAGCGCGCCACCCTGGTCACCGACTCGACGGGAACCCACTGGGGCGAAGATCGTTCCCGCGCCGCGGCGCTGAGCATCACCAAGACCCCGCCCAACGAGGCCTGTCTCCGCTGTCATGAGCACGCCTTCTCCCACGACTACAAACGCGGCACTCCGTTCACCGCCGCCGAGGACGTCCACGCCGCCGCTGGGTTGAGCTGCGTCACCTGTCACGTCACCGAGCACCACAAGATCGCCAAGGGCCTGTACGAGTCCGACATGGTCGCGAGCGATCTCCCGGACGTCTCGGTCGACTGCTCCAACTGTCACGGCGACTCGCCCCATCGCGGCGCGCGCGCCGCGATGCTCAATCGCCATACCGTCACGCTCGCCTGCCAGACTTGCCACATTCCCGAGGTGAGCGGAGTCGTCATGGACGACTGGGGCAAGCCGGTGAGAGATGACATCCACGGCAAGTTGAGCGCCCTTTCCAGGTTCGACGGCAATCCTTCGCGTCCGCGTCTCTACGTCTCGACCGTCAAGATCGAGAAGGGGCACCCGTCCTACATTTGGAGAACGGCCAACATTGAGGGTCATCGCGACGCTCAGAGCTGGATGGCACTGGCCACCTCCACCCGCACGACCCCCGGAGCCAAGATCTTTCCGGTGCGCGCCTTGACCCAGATCCTCCTCTTCGACAAACACCTGAAGATGTGGCAGGCGCCGGGCATGGCCTTCATGAAGGACAACCCACAAACGGCGGACTTTCCGCTGCTTCTGTCTCCCAATCGCGAGGTCTACAACAAGACCGGCGACATCAAGGCGGCGATCGACGCGGGGATGAAGCCCTACGCCGCAATGGGTCTTCATTGGAGCGGCGAATGGATGCCCATGCAGGTCCCGGGCCCCTCGTACATCTCGGTGAACCATGCGATCAAGAAAGTCGGCCTCTCCTGCAAGTCTTGCCACTCGAAGAGCGGGGTCATGGACTTCAAGGCCTTGGGCTTCGGCCCGGATGAGATCAAGAGGCTCGAGCGAGAGAGATAGACCGGCCGCAGACGGCGCCCGGTCTCAAAGCAAGATAGCGACCTCTCAGCCACAGGTGTCATAAGAAAGGCGGGCCGGTGTTTCCGGCCCGCCTCGCATGAGCCCAACGTACTGATACTCAGCCAGTGCTCTAGGTAGCCATTCCACCTGCTGAGCCCTGGGACGCTCCCCCGATCGCATCCTTGAGCTCCGTTAAGAAGAGGACGAACGCCGCAAGCGCCGTGATCAGGCCGACGTATCCGCCGACCATATTCAGGCTTGGCACCCACCAGGTCGCAATCGCCCAAAGGACGAAGGTGATCCAAAGACCGAGCAAGAAGAGCTGCAGCCAAAGACCCTTCTTCGCCATGAAGAGCCAGAAGAAGAAGGTCAACAAGCCCCAGCCCAACCACCAGAAGCCCAGGTACCCTTTCGAGTAGTCAGCCTGGAACCACTTCGCCCAGATAGCCCACGTCCACCAGCCGGTACCGAAGAAGAGGAAAAGGAGGCAGCGCGCGGCGTCTCCACGGAAGAACTCCATGACGCCGCAGATCAGAATGCCCGTGCCCGCGGCGGCGAAGGCCAGCGCCATCGCAACGCCCATATTGGCGGCGCTGGCCCAGCCAGCCTGAATCATGCAGTACATCCACCAGGTAAAAGCGAAGGCGCCAAAGGCGAACGGACTCGGATCGACATACTTCTCGTTCATCTTGATCCTCCAACAATCGAGGGACGAGGGCTACCGCGGCGAGTCTCGCTTGCATCCGAAGAACCCCTCGCCTCTCGGCGATTCATCGAAACTTCCCTTCGCCATGCGGCGGCAAGGGAAGCCAAGACCACTAAGTCATTCTTGAAATGATCGGTTGTGGAATCGCCGGGAGGCGGGCGCGGAAAGTGAGCGAGATCCCCCGCGCACGCGCCTGACGGCAGATGGCGGATAGGTCGCCCCATATTGGATACCCCATCGCTAAAGGGGGATCGACGATTTCAGTCGGTCAACAACAACTGTAGCACTTCCGAGCGCCGCGGGGAGATGAAGCCGCTCTCGATCTCTAGGCGCTCCCCCATCGCAAGCTCGAGCCAAAGTGTCGAGCCACCCGATCGAGCGAGGCGAGATGGGCGCCATACTCATACAACCACCCCGTGAGTCTTCGACCAGGCTCAGGGCGAGCTCGCACGCAGTTCCCGTCTGCCGACGGCTCGGAGTGGCATACTGTCCCGCGAAACGGACATGGCGGCGGCAGCCTGCCGGTGCGCCGCCGATCGACAGGGGACGAGGACATGAGCAAATCGAACGATGGCAAGATCGGGTTTTGGGAGGCCGCCTCGATCGGGGTCGGCGGCATGGTGGGCGGCGGGATCTTCGCCGTTCTCGGCCTGTCGGTCGAGCTCACCCACGGCGGCGCGCCCGTGGCGTTCCTGGTCGCCGGCATCGTCGCCATCGTCACCTCCTACTCCTACGCCCGTCTCTCCGTCCGCTTCCCGAGCCAGGGAGGAACGGTCGCCTTCCTCGACCGCGCCTTCGGTCCCGGGATCCTCACCGGAAGCGCCAACGTCCTCCTCTGGATCAGCTACATCATCATGCTGTCGCTCTACTCCTACGCCTTCGGGAGCTATGGCGCCTCGCTCTTCGCGCCCGCGTCGCAGATGATGTGGAAGCACATCTTGATCAGCGCCAGCATCATCGGCATCACCGGGCTCAATCTCTTCAGCGCCAAGTTGATCGGCGAGGTCGAAAGCTGGATCGTCCTCACCAAGCTCCTGATCCTCGGCCTCTTCATCGCGGTGGGTATCTGGGGGATCGACAGCGCGCGCCTGGCGCTCTCCACCTGGTCCCCTCCCCTCGAGGTGGTGGCCGGCGGCATGATCATCTTCCTCGCCTACGAGGGCTTCGAGCTCATCGCCAACAGCGCTCAGGACATCAAGAATCCACAAAAGACCCTGCCTCGCGCCTTCTATTCGGCGGTCGGTTTCGTCATTGTGCTCTACGTCTTGATCACAATTGTCACCGTCGGCACCCTGCCCGTCGCGAAGATCGTGGCCGCCAAGGATTACGCACTGGCCGAAGCGGCGCGCCCATTTCTCGGACACCCCGGCTTCCTTCTGATCGCCATCGCGGCGATGCTCTCCACCGCCTCGGCGATCAACGCCACGGTCTACGGCGCGGCGCGCCTGAGCTACATCATCGCCAAGGACGGCGAGCTCCCGAAGATGCTCGAACGGAAGGTGTGGAGCGAGCCGGTCAGCGGACTCCTGATCACCGCGGGAGCGACTCTCATCATTGCCAACACCGTCGATCTCTCCAACCTGTCGACGATGGGAAGCGCCGGCTTCCTCCTCATCTTCGCTGCGGTCAACGCGGCGAACGCGCTACTAGCCAAGGAAACCAACGCCAAGCGCTGGCTCTCCTGGACCGGGGTCATCCTCTGTCTCGGCGCCTTGGCGAGCCTCCTTTGGGAGACCTGGCAGCGCGCTCCCCGTCAGCTCTGGGTACCGGTGGGAATGATCGCCATCGCCTTCCTAGTCGAGGCGGGCTTTCGGGCCTTCACCTCCCGAGAGTTGCACATCACGCACCACCCCAAGCCGAACCGGTCGTAAGGTGGCGGGCATCTTTGAGTCTGCTGAGCCCCATGGCGCTGCCGCTCACAGAAATCTCATCCCTCGCTCTCCAACCCCGGCCCCAACAAGCCGGCAGCGACTTGACTCACGACCTCTTCACGCCGAAGCTGCTGACGGACTATGACGCTGAGACGCACCCCTGCCTGAGCCTCAATTCAGGCCCGGGTTTCCCGCATTGCTGCTGAGTGAAGGGTCGCTATCCAGGACCGCGTGGTGCTCCGGAGGGCGAGAATGATCCTTCCGGAAAAGAAAACTCAACCAGGCCGATCCGCATCTTCTCTGCGGCCGCGCAGAAGGCGCGCAGATAATCCCCGTAGAGCTCTCGAAACTCTCTCCGTTTCCGCCGGCTGGCCGCGTGTACCAATGGTGCGGGGCGACGATCGAGAGCGTCTGGCGTGGCATGGGCGTCCTGAGCGAGTATCTTCTCAACCCCGAGGGCTCTTGAGCCGCCTCCTTGAGCCGCAACCAGCGCAACTTCCTCCTCGATCGACTGAATGAGTTCCAGAATTCTACGGCGCACGACCTCACTTGCCATGTCGGCCCAACAAGGCAAGGGCTCCAGACGTATCTCGTATCGATGACAGAACTCTCTTGGGTCCGGCCTTCGTCCGCGGTTTCTGGCCCCCCAAATTTGCGTGCGCGAGACCCACACTCCCTTCGCTGGTGATCCCGTCTTGAGGTTCTCAGCGCAGTGCGGCCCAGGCCACTCCCCGACATGCCCCACCAGTCCTTCCTTACAACCGTGAGCGAGCATGTAGCGCAAGCGCCCTACCTGCGCCGCCTCTTCGTCGCTGACCGGAATTGCCTGATACCGGCGCTCGAAGAGTGGGCCGCGCCATCCGTGGAGCCGTCCGGCCTCCTTCGACAAGTTCGTAAGCACATGACCCATGAACGAGGCTAACTGGTGAGCACTTGCGGGAGTCAAGAGCAGGTGAAGGTGATTCGATAGGCAAACGTAGCCGTGGATCCCTACCGGATAGAGCTCCTGGGCCCGACCCAGAACACCGACAAACGTTTCGCGCCAGTGAGGAACGGGAAGAAGTAGAAAACGGCCCTGGATCGTCCTCGCGGTTACCTCAACCAGTCCTTCTCTCGGAATGAAGCGAAGTCTTCTACCCATTTCTTGGTAGAGACGGAAGAACGAGCTCCCATCGCTCACTCATCTGCACACACCTGCCCCCCGTCTCGGAAATGGTTTGGCTAGCTAATCCGCCAAGGCACCACAAAAGTGCCCGCCACCTTGGTGGTGGATCAGGCCGACACCTGCATATCGGAAACCTCTGAGGCTAGTTCCTGCTTTCTCCCGAGCATCAGCGCCGCCCATTTTCTCCACAGGAAGGCGAGGCCCTTGACCGCGTGCAGGGCGCCGATAAAGAGAACCGCGCCGACCAGCGAGCAACCGAGAGCGCGAAGCAGAGTGTCGGCCTGCCAGGCGTTTACGCCCCAGCCGAAGGTGGGTGGAGCCCAGGTGTAGTAGAAGGGCGTAGCGAGGAGGGCACCGCTCAAGCTGAAGATTACGACCAGAAAGACGAAGCAGGCGAGACCCAGCGGGAACTTGAGGAACTGGAAGAGCATCCCGGTCCAGGTAACGCGGTTGGCGAGCAACGCCTTAATCCGCGCCCAAAAGCCGAGATTCTCGATCGGGTACTGCCAGGTCGGGCCGAGGTCGGCATCGAGCAGCCAGGTCGCCTGCATCCGCTCGAATAGAGATAGAGCGAAGCTCCCGGCGATCACGCCGAGCAGAAGGATCGCGCCGATCCAGAGAATGAACAGTCCGAGTCCGAGCGAAACTCCGGTGATCAGAAAGACGAAGTAGGCGAGCCCGAGGGGAAAGGTCAGGAGAAGATAGACCAACCCGAGATAGGCGCGGCGGTCGGCGAGAACTCCGAAAAAGGCTGCGAGCGGTCCTTGGCTCACGGCTAAAACCCTCCGTCCAGGCACTACGGCGGGGGAGCGGCCAAAGTTTCGCGGCGCTAGCCGTTGGCTGTCGCCGAGGGCGGCGGCGCCCCCGCGGGGTGCCCGCTGTTGGGATCCTTCACCTCATCCTTGGCGGTCAGGCCCGACAGCACCGCGATGTTGATGCCATCGGAGAGCCCGGTCTTGACGTCGCGCCGCACGAAGGTCTGAGGCGCGGTTTCGACCTCCACGTAGGGCTTGTCGCCGTCGAACTCGAGCCAACTCTCTTTGACCGCGAGGACGTGATCGCGCCGGGCGAGGACGATGTCGGCGTTGGCCGAGTAATTGGCGCGCAGCATGACGTCGGGACGATGAACGAGGGCGGCCCGAATCTGGAACTGAATCGCCCCATTCACCGCGACCCCTTTGGGCGCGATGTACTCGAGCTTGGCGTCGAAGCGCTGGTCCTCGAGGGCCCCGACCGTGAGCTCGAGGGCCATCCCCTCCTTGAGCTGACCGACCTCGGATTCGTCGACGTTGCCCTCGAACACCATGTCGTCCATGTCGGCGATCGAGGCGATCGTGGTGCCGTCGTTGAAGTTGTTGGCCTCGATCACCGAATTGCCGACCTCGACCGGCACGGTCAGAACCATGCCCGAGATGGTGGCACGAATGAGCGTATTGGCGCTCGCCGCGCTCTGCACCCTCGCCCCCTCGCGGATCACAGCGAGATTGTCGCGCGCCGCGTTGAGCTCCTCCTTGGCCTTCTCCTGGGCGACCTGGTAGTTCTGGAAGTCGGCCTTGGCGATCAAGCCGTCATGGAAGAGTTTCTGGTTGCGGACGAGATCCTGGCGCGCCTTGTCGAGGGTGATCTTGGCCTGCGCCACGCGGCTCTCGGCGCTGCTCAGGTTGAGCATGTTGGGCACGATGGTGACCCGGGCGATCAGGTCTCCCTTCTTCACCTTCTGTCCCGGCTCGACGTAGAGGTCCTCGATGATTCCGGAGATCCGGGGCTTGATGTCGACCTCCTTGCGCGGCACCACCGATCCCGTCGCCACCGCCTTCTTCACGATGTCGGTCATGAACGGGTGGTTGGTGCTGAAGACCATCTCCTTCGCTTGCGAACGCTCGTAGAGGAAGAAGAGGGTCCCGACGAAGAGGGCGACGAGAAAAACAACGACAACGATGCTGAGAAATTTCTTCATCATTCGATCCTGGTAGTAGAAAGGCGATGAGCCACGAACATCATGATGGGCGCCCTACTCGCTGCGCAGGGCCTCGCGCGGGCTGATGGCGATCGCTCGTTGCGCCGGCAGCATCCCGGCGAGCACGCCCGAGAGGATGAGGATGCCGAGCGCCAGGAGGGCATTGTCGAAGCTCACGCCCGGATTCTGAAAGGCGCGGCTCCCCGCCTTGACGAGCAGGGTGCGAACCAGCTCCAGCACGCCGACGCCGGCCAGTAGGCCGAAATATCCCGCGATCGAGGTCATGACCACGGACTCGAGGATCACCTGGAGAGTGATGCTCCAGGGCGAAGCGCCGATCGCTCGCCGCAGGCCGATCTCCTTGGTCCGCTCGCGCACCAGGATCAGCATGATGTTGCTGACCCCGATGACCCCCGCCGACAGCGTGCCGATCCCGACGATCCAGATCAAAAGGCGAATGCCCAAGAAGAGCGATTGAATCTTGTTGAACTCCTTTTCGAGATTCCAGTGGCCGATCGCTCGCGTGTCGTCGGGGGCCACTCGATGGCGCTCCTTGAGGAGCTTCACCACCTTGTCCTCGACGCTAGAGGCGGGAATTCCCGGTTTGGCGGTAATCGCGTACCAGCCGACCTCGTCGCCCCGATTGAAGGCCTGCTGAAACGTCGACAACGGAATGTAGATCGTTTCGGAAGCGCGCTGCGCCCGCTCCCCGCTTCCCGGCGGCGAGAAGACGCCGACCACGCGGAAGTAGATGCCATTGACCTGCACGGCAAGGCCGATGGGATCCTCACCATGGGTGAAGAGGGTGTTCTCGACCTGGGTTCCGATCACCGCCACCTTGCGCCGCTCGTTGAAGTCGATGCGGTCGATGAAACGGCCCTTGAGCATGTCGAGTGACTCGATGTTGCGGATCGCGGGGATGTCTCCAGTCACCGTGAAGGCCCCGGTATTGCCTCCGTAGACGACGGTCGTGCCGCCTCCGTGGCCGCCGAGCTGGAGACGGGGAGCGACGACGGCGGCCTCGGGAATCTGCTCCCGAATCGCCTCGGTGTCGCGATTGTCGAGACGGATCTCACGGCCGGCGGGAAGCCCACGATAAGGCACCCCGGTGCGGCGCGACCAGAGGAAGAAGCTGTTGGTGGCGATGCGCGAGAAACCCGACTCGACGCCGTTCGCCAAGCCCTGCCCCGACCCCAGGAGCAGCATCAGCATGAAGATTCCCCAGAAGACACCGAAGGCGGTGAGGACGGTTCGCGTCCGGTTGCGCGAAAGCGAGGCCCAGATTTCTTGCCAGTGATCGAGATCGAAAAACATGAAGGCTCGCTAGGGTCTATTCGTCGCGCAAAGCTTCGACCGGGCGGATCCGCGCCGCCCGCACCGCCGGCACCAGGCCGGCCGCGGTTCCGGCGACGACCAGAATGGCCAGAGCGGTCAGAGCCAGGCTGAAGTCCACGGCGGGGTGGAGAAAGATGTCATTGGGGGGCAATACCTGGGAGGCCAAGGCCAAGACCGCGACCCCGGCAACGAGCCCCAGGTAGCCAGAGACGGCGGTGAGCGAAATCGACTCTTGAAGGACGAGGGACACCACCGACCAGGGGGTCGCTCCCAGGGCCTTTCTGACCCCGATCTCTCGGGTCCGCTCCTTGACCACGATCATCATGATGTTGCTCACCCCGACGATGCCGGCGAGGATCGTGCCGATGCCCACCAGCCAGATGAATTCCCGGATGCCGCCGATCATCTCCATCACGCGAGCGAAGTGCTCGAAGGTGTTGCGGATGAAAATGGCGCGGTCATCCTGCTCCGCGAAGTGGTGGCGCCCCGAGAAGTCGCGGCGGATCGACTGTTCCATCGATTCGCTCTTCTCGATGTTGGCGTCGCGAATGGTGAGCATGAGCTGGTTGATGTTGTTGCCGCCGCCGAAGGTGCGCTGGGCGGTCGAAATCGGCAGATAGATCCGCTCGTCCTCGCCTTCGCCGCCGGTGTCGGTGAAGACACCCACGACCTGGAACGGAATGTTGTTGATCTCGATGTAGCGGCCCATCGGGTCCAGATTTCCGAAGAGCTGAGGGATGACCTTTTGTCCGATCACCGCGACCTTGCGGTAACGCTCGATGTCGAACGGGTTGATGAAGCGCCCGCGCACCATGGTCGTGTTCTCGATCCACTGGTGAGCGGGGTTGACGGCGCGAATGCTGAAGCTCCCGGTTTCACCGTGGTAGGCGACGGTCACCTGGCCGCGAAGGTAGTAGCGGCCGGAGATGTGCTGAACGCCGCTCAAGTTGTTCTTGAGATCGTGATAGTCGGTATTGGTGAGCTGGACCTTGCGCCCGGGCTCGAGACCTTTGTAGGGAATGCTCGTCTCGCCCGGATGAATCCACAGGCTGTTGGTGGCGTCGTCGCGGAACTGATACTCGATGCCGTTGGCGAGGCCGGTGCCCGATCCCAGGAGGACGACGAGCATGAACATGCCCCAGGCAACGCTGAAACCGGTCAGGAAGGTACGAAGCTTGTTGTCCCTCAGGGTCGAGAGGATCTCTTGCCAGGTGTCGAGGTCGAACATGATCTCTCTCTAGCCCGCCCCGATCTCGCTGGCGACGACGGCCGCGCCCTCCGCCAGGAAATCGCCGTTATCCTCGACCCGGCGATCGGCGGTGATCACGCCGTCCTGGAGATGAATGACCCTGCGGCTCAAAGCCGCGATGTCGTGCTCGTGGGTCACCAGCACGATCGTGGTGCCACGGCTGTTGATCTCGCGCAGAACTCCCATGATCTCGAGCGAGGTCTGGGAGTCGAGGGCGCCGGTGGGCTCGTCGGCCAGGATCACGTCGGGATCGGTGATCAGGGCCCGGGCGATCGCCACCCTCTGCTGCTGGCCTCCGGAGAGCTCCGTCGGGTGATGCTCGGCCCAATCGGCGATCCCCATCTGCTCGAGGTACTCGACCGCTCGCCGGTTGCGGTCCCTGCGCCGCATCCCCTGGTAGTAGAGGGGTAGCGCGACGTTCTCGAGCGCGGTCTTGAAGGGAATGAGATTGAACGACTGGAAGACGAAGCCGATGTGACGATTGCGCAGCTCGGCCGCGCGCCGCTCGCTCAGATTCTTGATCCTTGTCCCGTCCAGCCAGTAGTCACCCTCGTCGTAGCTGTCGAGCAAGCCGATGACGTTGAGCAAGGTGGACTTTCCCGATCCCGACGAGCCCATGATCGAAACCAGATCGCCGGACTCGATCACGAGATCGATTCCCTTCAGTACGTGGAGCGCATTGTGCCCCAGGTGATACGACTTGTGTACGCCTTCCAATTTCAGCATGGTCTTGTCCTGCGGCGGCGCGAACGACGCCTGCCTGAGTATACGAGGCAGCCACGCAAAGGTTCAGAAGCGCGGTGCGGAAGCGCGGGGAACCGGACAGAAAGGGTCCCGCAGGAGCGGCTCACGCGCCAGCTCGGTCGCTGACGCGGGGCGCCAGATCCCTTTGAGGGCCCGCTCGAAGTTGCGGCCGAGCACCAGGCGGACGTCCTTCGCCGCCCAGCCCCGTGCCAGGAGGCCGTCGGCGATCTGGAAGACGCGCAGCGCTGGATCGAGCCCGCGCAACGCATAGAAAGGGCGAATGCGCCCGGTTCGTGGATCGCGGGCGGTCACGTCGGTGTCGCTGCCTAGTCCGACGTGCTCGGGGCCGACAAGCTCAGCTACATGGTCGAAGTGATCGAGGAGGTCGCCAAGCGTCGCCACTGGCGCGCTCGAGACGAAGGCGCGCACCACGGTGATCCCCATGACTCCGCCGCCCTTGGCGAGGGCAAGGATCACCCGGTCGGACTTGCAGCGGGGCTGATTCGGGACCAACGCCTTGCAGTTGGCGTGGGTGACGAGCACGGGCACTCGCGAGGCGGCAATTGCGTCGAGACTGGTCCTCTCGCCGCAATGGGAAACGTCGACCGCCATTCCCAGGCGGTTCATCTCCTCGACCACGGCGCCTCCGAAACGGGTCAAGCCACGGCCGGGCCGGACGTAGCAGCCATCCCCCAGCCGGTTGCGACCGTTGTAGGTGAGCTGAGACACGCGCTGGCCGAGGTCGTAGAAGGCCTCGACGTCACTCAACCGGCGAAAGTGTGTCGAGTCTTGAAAGCCTACGATCACCCCGATGCGTCCGGTTCCCGGAATTCGTTCGAGATCCGCCGGCGCATCAACGCGGCCAAGGTAACAGGGTTCCGAAGGCAACAGATGATTCCAGCCCGCCATCCACTCCATCGCCGCATCGTAGGCGTCCTTCTCCCCGGGCTCGACGGCGGGATGAAAGACGTTGATGCTGGACGCCTCGAGCTGACGAAAGTCGCTCGCCCGGAAAGTCCGTGGATCACGCTGCCACGAGAAGAGCCGCGGCCAGTCGAGAGTGAGCAGGCTCAGCATGTCGATGACCCGCGACCCGAGAACCAGGTCGACGGCGCGGGTCGAGATCTGGACCCGCGCATCCGCCCCCAGAGAACAGTGTCCCACGTTGATCATCGGCGCACCCAGCGCCCCCGCGGCCGCCAGCAGGCCGCCACGCAGGAACTGGCGCCGTGTCATTTCCTCAACCAAGCTTTCCGCCACGCGTGCAAGATCTACAAACGGCCACCCCCGGAAAGCGCGCGCTCGATAGGGCTGCAATGCGGCTGCCAAGGCGACCTCGGGCGCCGCCATGAGAGGCCAGCCGCTGGCACACGACTTGCTCTTGCTAACCTCGTGGCGTCGAGAAACCGAGCTCGGAGAACCCCAAGATGATGCCGGATCCCTGGCGTCTCTGGAAGCGCGTAACCGTGGGCGAGGGCGCGCTCTTGCTCCTCGCTCTCGCGCCGCTCGCCACGCTCGGCGCCTGTACGCCCAACGAGGTGATGAGCCCCGCGCGCCGGAGCGAGGAGGCCATCGAAGCCCCCACCGCGACCCGCAGAGGAGCGCGGGTCGGCGACGCTCTCCTGAGGGTTCCATTCCTCCCTGGAAGCGCCCGCCTCGGCATTGCTGCTCGCCGAATTCTCGGTCGCGTTGCCACCCTGGCAAGGCACCGTGATGCCTACATCGAGGTGCATGGCCTTTGCGATCCGGGCCTCGCCGCGGGCGCCACCCTCGCCCGGCGCCGCTCGCTTGCCGTCCGCGCGTACCTTCACCGAAACCTTGGCGTTCCGCTCCAACAGATCGGAATCCGCCCGCTCCCGGGCTCCGCTTCCCCGATCACGGGAAGCAGGGAGCAAGCGGATTCCTCCGACCTCGTGGGCGCCGTCGTCGTCGTTCTGGCGCCACCCCCCGGCTGACACGGGGCGCCTTGGAAGAGATCGGTTCTCCTTCTTGTTGTTCACAAGGAGCACGGCGCCGAAGCGCCTGCTCCTACCCCGAAAGTGGAACGGTGGAACAACGACGCGTTGAAGATCGGCTGTAGGTCAGGCAAGTCGCGAGGGACGAACGCGCGGCCCCATCGCCCGATCTTTGGGATCCCAATTCGACTTAAAGGAGACCGACTGAACCATGGAGATGATCATCGACTTTCCGGGCGCCGCCCGCGTGGACGCCCACTTCGCCGGCTTAACCGTGGCCACCGACCAGCCGCCCGCGGCGAGCGCGCCCACGCCGTTCGCCCTCTTCCTCGCCTCGATCGGCACCTGTGCCGGCATCTACGTCGTCACTTTCTGCCAGCAGCGTGGCATTCCGACCGACGACATCCGGATCCGGCAGCGGGTCCACACCGATCCGGTGAGCCGTATGGTCGGGCAGATCGACCTCGAGATCGAGGTCCCGGACACCTTTCCTGAGAAGTACCGCGACTCACTGATCCGATCAGCCGAGCTCTGCGCGGTCAAGAAGCACCTCGAAAAGCCCCCGACCTTCAACGTCACTACCACCGTCGCTCAGGCGACGCAGGCCTAGGAGCCCGAAATGAGCAAAGTTCTCGACGATTACAGCATCAAACAGATCACGGAGCTCTTCGCTGATCTTCAGGAGCCGGTGCAGATTCTCTTCTTCGGCTCGAAGAAGGACTGCGACTACTGTGAGCAGACGCGCCAGCTCCTGGAAGAGCTGGTCGCGATAAGCGACAAGATCTCCTTCAGCGCCCATGACATCGAAGACGACGCCGAGCTCGCCACCACCTACAATCTCGACAAGGCGCCGGTCACCGTCATCGCCGCCAAGAACGGAGACGAGTTGAGCAATCAGGGGATCCAGTTCTCCGGCATCCCCTCCGGCCATGAGCTCACTACCCTGATCAACGACATTCTCCTGGTCTCGAGCCGCGACTCCGGCCTCGATCAGGAGACTCGCGATTTCCTCAAGGGGTTGGACAAGCCGCTCCTCCTCCAGGTCTTCGTCACTCCGACCTGCCCCTACTGTCCGCGCGCCGTCTTCCTCGCCCATCAGATGGCGATGGAGAATCCCGAAATGGTGCGCGCCGAGGGGGTCGAGTCGATGGAGTTCCCCGAGCTGGCGCAGAAGTTCTTCGTCAGCGGGGTGCCCCAGACGGTGATCAACTCGGGCGCCGGCATGGTCGTGGGCGCGGTCCCGGAGCAGCACCTGCTCTCCGAGATCCGCCAGGCCGTCGCCAACTGACGAACCTCCCCCCATCAGGGCCCGGTCCCCGCGGCCGGGCCCTTTCTGTTCGCCTCCTACTGCCAGTTTCCCCTTCACCCCTAACAAATGTGCCTGGCACCTTTGGCGGTGCCGGGCACGCTCCGCGCGACCCCGGAACGAGTAAGATTTCACTATGGCTCACTCCTCCGATTCCGCCGTCGACGTGCTCCTCGTGGAGCTCGACCGGGCCTACGATCACAAGTCCTGGCACGGCACCAACCTCAAGGGATCGGTACGCGGAGTGAGGGCCGAGATCGCCGCCTGGCGCCCGTCACCGGAGCGCCACAACATCTGGGAGTACACCCTCCACGCCGC
>JBJKRB010000085.1:0-12358 GCA_046704885.1 Thermoanaerobaculia bacterium
ATCTCGATCGAGAGCTTGGCGGCGAGGACGCGCGCTTCCTCGACCCAGCGGCGGGCGTTCTCGTCCCCCTGCGCGGCGCGGGTCTCGAGCGGAGGGAGCGCTTGCTTCAACCCCTGATAGACGACGTTTTGGGTCTCCGACAGCGGGACGTCGAAGGGGAGCTTCAGGGCCAGGGTCACCTTGGCGTCGAGGCGCTCCAGGAGCTCAAGCTTCTGCGGTGATTCGATCCAGCGTTGGGCGACCTTCTCGAGGCCACTGGCGAGGTCATAGGCGAGACCGGCGCTATCCAGCTTCAGGCCCCAGCTTTCGCTGCCATGCAGAGTCTCGATCGCCTCGGAGGGGTCGGCGGCGGGGTCGGCGAAGAGATGCTTGAGCTCGCGGTCGAGCACGAATTCGGCGGCCGAGGCCAAGGGGCGGGGGAGCGGGATGTCGATGCGAGAGAGAAAGCGGATCAGCGGGGCGTGATGGTCGTAGATGTGACGGTACTCCGCCTCGATCTCGGAGAGCGTCGCTTCGAGCACGATATTGATCACCTTGCGCTGCTCGTCCTTGAACAGCGACTCGAGCGAGTAGGTGAGCTCCTCGAACTCCTTGTCGAGACCGCGAATGACCCCTGCGAGGTCGGCGCGCTCGAAGGCCTCGTGGCAGGCGGTGACCATCTCCCGGTAGCTCTCGCCACCGCGAAACTCGCGCACCCCGCAGGAGAGGCTGTGATCGCCGAAGTGGAGAACGCCATAGCTCAGGTGCTGATGAGCGCCGGTCAGCCTGGAGGTGATCACCACTTGACCCATGGCGAGCTGGATGTGGCCGGTGCGCAGCCGGTCTTCGCTCACGCGCTCGGCCCGATAGCAGTAGATGGTGGTCGACCGCGAGTAGCTCTCGAAGAGTGAGCTCACCGCGTAGTGGGCCCCGACGTCGGGCAGAGCGACCATCGTTGGCCGGACATACCGGTCGTAAATGGCGGAGCCGTCGCCGCGTTCGGCGATGTTGCTCTTGGCGGCGGCGAGGCGTTGGCGAAACGCCGGCTCGAGATCGACGTTGAGGAGATCCCTGGCGAGTTGCAGAACGCGGCCCGCGTAACGCATCACCTGGATGGTCTCGATTCCGGAGATGTCGTTGAAGAACCAGCCGCAGCTGGTGAACATCGACATGGTGTGGCGCTCGAGCTCGAGCAGCGCCAGGGAGCGCTCGCGCTCGGAGTCGTTCAACGCCCGGCGCGCCTGGCGTTCGAAGAAGCTCTCGACCGCCTCCGGAGAGCGGTCCAAGACCACCGAGATGTAGTCGTTACGAGCCTCCCACGGAGAGCTCAGGAGCTCCCCGGCGGCGCCTTCGAAAAGGGGCGTGACCTCGTCGCGCAACGCCTCGAGCGCCTCTCGCAGCGGTCTCCTCCAGGCTTGGTTCCAACCGCGCTCGCCGCCGGTCGCGCATCCGCAGTCGGAGCGCCAGCGCTCCACTCCATGCGTGCAGCTCCACGAGGTCGCGGGGCGAATCTCGACCTCATGGGTGGGGGGAAATCGTTCCAGGAACTCGCCGTAGTTGGTGAGGCGGGCGCTTCCGTGGGCCTCGATTTCGGCCAGAGCCTTGGCTAGGGCCATCTCCCCGTGGTGGTGGTGGTGGCCGTAGGTCTCGCCGTCGGTGGCGAGATGGGCGAGCGCCGGGCTCTCGTCTCCCAGGGCCGCGCCGAGGCGGTCGGCGAAGGCGATGCCGTCGTTGAGCAGCCCTTCGAAAGCAACGGCGCGGGCGAGCTTCTGATCGTAGAAGAAGAGCGCGATCGAACCGCCGCTCGGCAGGCGGCAGAGGTAGGGGTGGCGGGTGTCCACGCGTCCACCATCCACCGACTTCCACTCTCCGCCGGCGAGCGGCCGGACGCGCGCGGCCTGATGGGGCGCGAGGATGGTGAAGCGGATCCCGTTCAAGGCGAGAAGGTCGAGAGTCTCGAGATCGACCGCGGTCTCGGGCAGCCACATCCCTTCCGGTTGGCGCCCGAAGCGATGGCGGAAATCGGCGACGCCCCAGCGGACCTGGGTCTCCTTGTCGCGCCGGTTGGCGAGCGGCATGATCAGGTGTCCGTACGCTTGCGCGAGGGCGGAGCCATGCTCGGAGAAGCGTTGGCGCGAGACTCGATCGGCCTCGAGAATCTTGCCGTAGAGCCCGGGTTCCTCGCGCTCGAGCCAGGAGAGCAGAGTGGGCCCGAAGTTGAAGCTGATGCGCTCGTAGTTGTTGGCGATCGTGGTGATGCGCCCGGCGCGATCGAGAATGCGGGCGGCGGCGTTCGGGGCATAGGACTCGGCCGTTACCCGCGTGTTCCAGTCGTGGTAGGGGTAGGCGGAGTCCTCGACCTCCACGGCCTCCAACCACGGGTTCTCCCGCGGCGGCTGGTAGAAGTGGCCGTGAACGAGGACGAAGCGGTCCATAGCGGTAATTATCTAATGATCTGTCGGTTCCGCGGCGGGGCTACGTCTCGGCCTTCCCTTCTTCGCGCCATGGCTATGACGTCTCGGCCGCGGCCGCCCCACGGACTACGTGATCACGGTGTAGAGGCGACCCATGGGTCGCCCTAGGGCCTAGGCGCCAGCAGGAAGACGGCGCCCAAGGGCGGCAAGGTCAGGGTGAGCGAGTGGGGGCGCCCGTGGCGGGGGGCGGGCGCCGCCTCCACGGCGCCCAGATTGCCCTGGCCGCCACCACCGTAGACCTCGGAGTCCGTGTTGAGGATCTCGTTCCAGGTGCCGGCGAGCGGGACCCCGAGACGATAGTTGTGGCGCACCACCGGGGTGAAGTTGAAGACGCAGAGCACGCGCTCGCCGCTGCGGTCGTGGCGCATGAAGGCGAGGACGCTGTTCTCCGTGTCGCTCGCGTCGAGCCATTCGAAGCCGGCCGGATCGCAATCGAGCTCGGCCATGGCCGGGCGCCTCCGGTAGAGCCGGTTGAGATCCGAGATCAGTTGCTCGATGCCGCGGTGCCAGGGCTCGCCCTCCAGGCTCCAGTGGAGCTCGGACTCATGGTCCCACTCGTTCCAGGTGGCGAGCTCGCTGCCCATGAACAGGAGCTTCTTGCCGGGCTGGGCGTACTGGTAGGCGAAGAGCAGGCGCAGATTGGCGAACTTCTGCCAGGAATCGCCCGGCATCTTGGAGAGGAGCGCCCCCTTTCCGTGCACCACTTCGTCATGGGAGAGCGGCAGGCAGAAGTTCTCGGAGAAGGCGTAGACGCTGCGGAAGGTGAGCTCGCCCTGATGATATTTGCGGTGTACCGGCTCGCGCTCCAGGTACTGCAGCGTGTCGTGCATCCAGCCCATGTCCCATTTGAAGCCAAAGCCCAATCCCCCCACGTAGGTCGGCCGGGAGACCATTGGCCACGCGGTCGATTCCTCCGCAAAGGTTTGGACGTCCGGGAAGCTGCGGTAGATCTCTTCATTGAGCTGGCGCAGGAACGAGATCGCCTCCAGATTCTCCCGGCCTCCGTGCTCGTTGGGGAGCCACTCTCCCTCGCGCCGGGAGTAGTCGCGGTAGAGCATCGAGGCCACGGCGTCGACCCGAATGCCGTCGGCGTGGTAGTGCTCGAGCCAGAAGAGGGCGCTCGAGATGAGGAAGCTCCGCACTTCGTGGCGCCCGTAGTTGAAGATGAAGCTGCCCCAGTCGGGGTGGAACCCGAGGCGGGGATCCGCATGCTCGTAGAGGTGACTGCCGTCGAAGTAGCCCAGGCCATGGGCGTCGGTGGCGAAGTGCGAGGGGACCCAATCGAGGATCACGCCGATGCCCCGCTGATGCAGGTGATCGATGAACGCCATCAGGTCCTGAGGAGCGCCGTAGCGGCTGGTGGGAGCGAAGTAGCCCGTGGTCTGGTATCCCCAGGAGCCGAAGAATGGATGCTCCATGATGGGGAGAAGCTCGACATGGGTGAAACCCAGGCGCTCGACGTGATCGCCGATCGCGGCCGCGAGCTCGCCGTAGCTCAAAGAACGGTCGCCGCCGGCCCGGCGCCGCCACGAGCCGAGGTGAACCTCATAGATCGAAATGGGCGAGGAGAGGCTCTGTCCCTCTCTCCGCGCTCGCATCCACTTCTTGTCGTCCCAGTCGTAGGCGAGATCCCACACTCGCGAGGCGGTGCGCGGAGGCTGCTCGGAGTAGAAGGCGAACGGATCGGCCTTCTCGCCCCGGTAGCCGCCCAGCCGCGAGGTGATGAAGTACTTGTAGAGCGCGCCCTGCCCGACCCCCGGGACGAAGCCCTCCCACACCCCCGATGAGCCCCGGGGCTCGAGGGGCTGCGCCGAGCGGTCCCAGCCGTTCCAGTCGCCCACCACCGATACGGCGCTGGCGTTGGGCGCCCAGACCGCGAAGCGCGTGCCGCGCTCTCCCTCGCGCTCGGTCAGGTGGGCGCCGAAGCGGTCGCCGAGACGGAAGTGGCGTCCTTCGTTGAAGAGATAGAGATCGTGATCCCCGAGCGGCTGATCGATGCTCGCTCTCGGCGCGTCACCTGCTTTGGACTTCTTGCTCAAATCCTCTCTCCTCTTCCGGCGCTCCCGGGCGATTGCCTTCAGGGCCGCGCCCAGGTCGCCGTCCGTCTTCAGCTCGGCCAGGGTGAGCGCCGCCTTTCTTCGCCAGTTGCCTCGCTCGGCCTCGCCGCCCGGGAGATTCTGCGATCGCCGTTCGCCCCATAGCTCCTCGAGGTTGATCATGACGGTGGCGGCGGGGCTTGCGGCGAGATAAGCCGCCGCGGCGCGCGTGATGGCCGTCGTGTCTTCGAGATCGTCCTGCCCGAGGAGGCCTTGGACGCTGAAGGAACGGGCGAGCTCGGAGCGGAACCGGTCGCGCTCGTCGCGCTCCCTCGGTTCCTCACCCTCTTTGAGGATACCTTGTGCTCTCCTCAGCGCAAGGTCATCACCGGCGAGGAATCCGGGGAAGGGTGGCAGATCGTGCGTCGACAGGCAGGCGAAAGCGTCGTCGCGGGGCGGGGCAAGCGGCCGGTTGGGATCGCCGGTGCCGGCGAATTCGGCCACGTACATCGGAGCGATCGCATGCTCGACCAGGGAGCGGTCGATCTCCGCGGAGGTGGTTCCCAGGTTCTCGGCCACGATCGGTACGTTGGCGCGGTGTGACTCGACGCTCAGGACGGCGTAGAGCTCGGCCGCCGGGTAGTGAACGTAGACGCCGTCGGCCGCCGCGAATCCCTCCGGGATCCAGAATAGGCGATGAAGCTGCATGGCGTGATCGAGGCGCACCAGAGCGGCGGGAGCGAGCGCCGTCCGCAACACGCGCGCCCAGTAGTCGTAGCCGCTGGCGCGCAACCGCTCGGGCACGAGGGGCGGGAACCCCCAGTTCTGACCCTGGATGAAGAAGGGGTCGGGAGGGGCGCCGACCGCGACTCCGGGGGCGAAGAGACCGCGATAGCGCCAGAGGTCGTAGGACGCCCAGTGGACGCCGAGGGGAAGGTCGAGATAGAGCCCGGCCGACGAACCGTCGCTCCCGTGAGCTACCTGATCGAGTTGCTCGCTCGCCGCCCATTGCACGTAGCGGTGATAGCGCCCGGGCGCGGAGGCGGCCAGGGCGCCGCGGCGCGAAGGTTCCAAGGGGTTGGGAAGATCTTCTTCATGCCGCTGCTCGATGTCGTTGCCAGCGCCCTCCAGGTGGGCGCGAAAGGCGGCGTAGTCGAGGACTTCGGGGCGATGGAGCTCGAAGGCGGCGAGAGCGCGCCGGCGCGCGTCCGTTCCGCGCGTGAAGTGCTCCGCCGCGAGCAGCTCGAGGACCGATCTCTTGAGCTTGTAGAGGGCGGCGTAGTCGACTTCGCCCGCCGCGCGCAGACGCTCGCGCTGGTCGCTAAAGGCGGCGGAGGAGAGAATCTCCCGCGCCGCCTTCGACCGCTCGATCTCGGGCAGCCGCGTCGGGTCGAGGTAGAGCTCGTTCCAGAAGAGGCGGCTCGCCGGAGCGTAAGGGCTGGGCTCGAACGGATGCTCGAGGAAGCTCGCGTAGAGCGGCAAGGTTCCGACCAGAGAGGCGCCCCGTTCGGCCGCCCAGCCGGCGAGGTCGGCGAGGTCGGTGAGGTCGCCCGCGCCCCAGTCGCGCTCGCTGCGCAGGGAGTAGAGAGGAAGAAACAGGCCCCAGCTGCCCGCGTTCTCCGGCGGCGAGAAGGCGCGGCGCGGGGCGGAGATCACCAGGGTCGAGCCCGCCCGGTTTCCGAGCGCGACCTCGAGGCGGTGATAGCCGACCGGCAGAGGCTCGACCAGCCGGAAGCGCGTCGCCCCGTTCGCATCGCGGGGGCGTTCGAGGCGGCGGGGCGAGATCTCCTCGGGCGATCCACCCTCGCGCGTGAGGATCGCTGTGAAGGCGGGGTGACGCGGCGCGTCGATAGCGAACTCGAGCTCGCCATCCCAGGCGACGACGACCGGCGCGAGAAGGCGCTCGTGGCGCTCCCCAGCAAGCTCCCGATCGATCTGGGCGGCGTGGGCCGGGCTCTCGATCTCGACCCCGAGGGCGCGGAGCACGGCGAGGAGAGCCTCGGTCGAAGCGACCCGGCGCACTCCTTGCGCATCGTCGTAGGCGACCGCCACCCGGCAATGCCGGGCCAGCTCATCGAGGGCTTTTCGTTCGCCGGTCACGCCGTGCCGCGCGCCCTGCGTCTGGCGGGAGTCTTCACGCCAGGGACGATAGCAAACGGCGCTCGCGCCGCCGGCACGCGTCTCACGCGAGGCCGTGCCGGCGCAAGAGCTGTTGATCGGCGAGAAGAGCCTGGATGTCACCGCGCGCCACGATCTTGCCGGCGTCGAGGATGAGCGCCCAGGAACAGAGCGCGGCGGCGAACTCGAGATCATGAGTGGCGACGACCTGGGTGGCCTCGAGGCTTGCCAGGAGCTCTCCGATCTCCCGCCGGCCGCGCGGATCGAGCCCGCTCGAGGGCTCGTCCATGAGAAGCAGGCCCGGCCGGCAGGCGAGAACGCCGGCGATCGAGACCCGCCGCTTCTCACCCGCGGAGAGATGATGAGGAGAGCGCTGCTCGAAGCCGGAGAGGCCGACCCTCTCCAGGGCTTCGGCGCTAAGGCGCGCAACCTCGTCATCCGGCCAGCGTCGTGCCCGGGGACCGAACTCGACCTCTTCCTGCACGGTGAGGCCGATGAGCTGGTCATCGGGATCGCTGAACACGATCCCAACCCGACGCCGGATCTCGGGCAGGGTCTTGGGCGAGACGTGCAAACCATCGATGACGATCTGAGCCGCGGGATCGTGATGGCGGTGGGGGTGCGGATGATCGTGCGTGTGAAGGTAGCGGCGGCGCTCAGGCAGGAGGCCGGCCAGGTGCAGCAGCAGGGTCGATTTCCCGGCGCCGTTCGGGCCGAGGAGCGCCAGGCGCTCGCCGGGCTCGAGGGCGATTTCGACGCCGGCCAGCGCCGTCACGCCGTCGGGGTAGTGGTAGTCGAGGCCGGAGACGGTCAGGCCGACCGGGGCTAGGGCGTGTGTCATCCGTCCACCCCGCGCGCTCGACGGGCTCTCTCCAGCGCTTCGGCGCGCTCGACGGAGCGCAGGAGGAGCGCCCCGATGAGACGTCCGAATCCCTTGCTGGTCTCGAGAGGAGAGCGAGCCAGGCTCGCCCAGGGCGCCGAGCTCGGCCGCCGCGCGGCGCGCGCGCGAAGCATCCCGCGCACCTGTCTCACGATCCCGGTCAAAGCCACGAGCATCGCGTGGGTGGCTTCGAGCAGGCGCTCCGGCACGTGGAGCGAGCGAAGACCGGCGAGGATGCCCGTCGGGCCGAGGATCGTGACCGTTGCCACGGCCGCTCCGGCCGCGGCCATTGCCCGCACGATCAGGGCGAGGGCGATCATGCCCCGGCTCTCGGCGGCGGCGAAGAAGACGATCGGCAACGTCAGGAGGAGTACCGGCGGCAGGAGCCAACCGAGCGAGCGAAGCGTCTTCCCGAGGTCGTGCTCGGCGATCTTCAGAACGAGGAGCGCGGCGGCGAGAATGGCGCTCCAGCAGATCCAGCTCGCCGGGGGGACCCGGCCGCCGTCGAGCCCGGCGGGAAGCAGCGCCGCCACCACGATCGCCGCCAGACCGAGCGCCAGCGCAAGCACGGGCTTACTGGTGTGGCGCATGTTCCCCCGAGCTCAGGGTCCGGCTGAGCACCCAGGCCAAGGCGCCGACCACCACCGTTCCGATGATTCCGGCGATCGCTGGAGCGACGGTGGCGAGGCGCGCCCATGGCACTCCGTAGTCCGGCATCGGAGCGTGCCACAGGGGGTGGGCGCGCGCAGCGAAGCCGAGCACTTCCGAAGCCTTGGCGACGCCGTCGGGTAGGGCCGAGGCGAACGGCGCCAGGAAGGCCGCGACGAGCAGCGCGAGGCCGAAGACTCCAGCGGCGAGCGCCACCGGCCGGCGCTCGGCCGGACCGGAGCCCAGCCCGCGGACGAGATCGGGGCGCCACTTGAGCAGGGTCACGAGGATCGCTCCGGTCAGCGCCGCTTCGAGCAAGCCGATCGCCACGTGGGTGACGAGCATCACGGGAAGAATGCCGTTCAGCGGGTAGAGCCCGGAGCCGGCCAGCCAGAGGGCGACGAGGGCGGCGCCGCAAACGGTCGCGACGAAGGAGCCGAGAATGCCACCGGCGGCGATGCCGCGCGGACCCTTGACCCTGCGGCTGACGAGATAGGCGATGGCGTAGCCCACGAGGCAGCCGGTCAATCCCCTGTCGATTAAGTTGGCACCGAAGGTAGTGATGCCGCCGTCCTGGAAGAGCAGGGCCTGCACCGCGAGGACCGTGGCCATGCCCAGCATCGCCCGCCACGGTCCGAGAAGAAGGGCGGCGAGAGTGGCGCCCACCAGGTGGCCGCTGGTGCCAGGAGCAACAGGAACGTTCACCATCTGAGCGGCAAAGATGAAGGCCGCGACCGAGCCCAGGACGCCCGAGGGCATTGGCGTCGCGTCGCGCCGCTCGGCGCGCAGCGCCACCGCGATCCCCGCTGCCGTGACCACCCAGGTGCCGGTGGCGACGGCGGGACTCAAGAAGCCGTCAGGAATGTGCATGAGCAGGAACCATTTCGGCAGCCTTGATCTGCCCGCGGTCGTCCATCCGTCACAGACCTTTGGAGCTCATCACCAGTTGACCGTGCTTGACCCCCTTGAGCGCGGTCAGGCCTTCGGCGAGACGACGAAGATCGCTTGGCCGTCCGCGCAAGGCGATGAGCTCGAGGCAGGAGCTCTCGTCCAGATGGATGTGCAGCGTCGCCAACACCTGGTGGTGGTGCTCGTGTCCCACTTCGACCAACTGGTCCGCGAGCTCCCGCTTGGCGTGGTCATAGACCAGGGTGAGACTACCCACCGCCTCGCTCTTGCCACGCTCCCACTCCTCCTCGATCAAGCGCTTGCGAATGAGGTCGCGGATCGCCTCCGAGCGGTTGGCCTTCTTGCCTCGGGCCACCACCGCGTCGAATCGCTCGATGAGCTCCTTGTCGATCGCCAGACTGATGCGTTCGGGTTGCATATTCACCCCCGAGTAGGAAATTTCTAGGAAAATTCATACCATCGTTGGCGATCACGGTCAAGGACTCGCCGAGCGGCGAGCGTGATCGCGGAGCACGGCCGGGAAGGCTTTCCGTGCGCAGGGGTGGCGCGTGTGACACGATCGCTCCAGCCGTGCAACCCGTCGAGCAGAGACCCATGCGAATCGAGAGCCGGGCGTGGCTCTGGACGGTTATCGCCGTCGCGCTCGTGCTCCGCTTGGGGCACTGGATCGCGGTTCGATCGGCGCCGTTCGTTGCCCAGCCGGTGCTCGACTCGGCCGAGTACGTCCGCTGGGCGCACGCCATCGCCGCCGGAAACTGGGTAGGATCGGCGCCCTTCTTCCAGGCGCCCCTCTACCCCTACGTGCTGGCCGTGATCTTCTGGCTGGGTGGAAATCTCAATGCGATCTACCTTGTGCAGATTGCGGTGGCCGTGGCGGGGCTCGCGGCCCTGGCCGCGGCCGGCGACCGGATGCTCGGCCGCCCACACGGCCTCGTCGCCGCGGTGCTCGGGGCGCTCTACCTCCCCGCCGTCTTTCACGATGTCCTGATCGTCAAGGAGAGCTTCGCGACCGCGCTCGTCTGCGTTCTCCTCTGGCTCCTGGCGCGGGCGCGCGAGAAGGGGAGCGCCAGAGCCTGGCTCGCCGCCGGCGTCGCCATCGGCGTTCTCTCTTTGCTCCGCGAGAACATGTTGCTGGTCGCGCTCTTTCTCCTGCCGCTCGCCTTCCTGCCGAACGCCGGGCGCGGAGGTGAGGGGGGCGAGGGCCGGGCTCGCCGGGTCGTTCCGCTGGTGGCGCTTCTCGTCGGCATCGCCCTCCCACTGGCACCGGTCGCGGCGCGGAACGCCGCTTTGGGTGGAGGGTTCCTCCCTACGACCTTTCAGGGCGGCGTCAACTTCTGGATCGGAAACAACCCGAAGGCGGACGGCACCTATCGCCCGATCGTTCCCGGCAAGCAGATTCCGATGTACGAGCGCATCGACGCCGAGCGCTTGGCGGAGCGGGCCGTTGGACATCACCTCGACGGCGCCCAGGTATCGAGCTATTGGCTCGACCGGGCGCTCGGCTGGGCGCGTCGTCATCCCCTCGATTTTCTTCGCCTCCAGGTGCACAAGGTCGCTCTCTATTTCTCGCCGTATGAGTGGCCGGATACGGTCGACTACTACTGGATGAAGACACGATCGTGGGTGCTGGCGCTTCCCGGGCTCGAGTGGGGCGCGCTCGTGCCTCTGGCCGCGATCGGTCTCCTCTTCTCTCGCCGCCGCTGGCGCGTTCTTTTCCCCGTTCTCCTCTTCGAGCTCGGCTGGCTCGTCTCGACCGTCGCGTTCTTCCTGTTCTCGCGCTATCGGCTGCCCGCGGCGCCGGGCCTGTGGATTCTTGCCGCCGTGCCCCTCGTCGCGGCGGCAAGAGCGTGGCATGCGCGTGGCCGTGTCGAGGCGGTCCTCGCCGCCTGTGGTCTTCTCGTCGTCTGGCTCCTGCCCTACTTCGGCTCCTTCGCGCCGCGCCGCGATCTGGTCGAGATCAACCTCGGGCGGCTGGCGCAGGAGAAAGGGGACGTCGCTGCCGCCAAGGCGCATTTCGAAGCGGCGGTGGTGGCCGATCCCACGGCCTTCGTTCCTCACCTCGACCTCGGAACGATCGCCGCCCGCGCCGGAGACTTCGCGGCCGCCGTTCAGCGCTTCCGCGAGGCGGTGGCGCTGCAGCCCACCTCGGACGATGCCCACGCCGACCTCGGCGCCGCGCTCCTGGCCTCCGGCGATCTCGCCGCCGCCGGGCCCGAGCTCGACCGCGCCCTCGCCCTCAACCCGGACAACCTCGTGGCTCTACAGAATCGCGCCGTCCTGGAGCTCAAGCGCCGCAACGATGTGGCGGCGCGCGCCGACCTCGAACGCTTGCTCCGCCTCGATCCGGGCAACTCCTGGGCCCGCAAGGTTCTCTCGCGCCTCCCACCAGAGGCCCCCTGAGCGGCGAGCCCTACCAACGAACACGAAGGAGCTTCGCATGACCCATTCCTCGCTCGACTCGATCCGGCTTCGTTTCGCCAGGCGCGAAGACGTCGCCTTGATTCTGCGCTTGATCCGAGAGCTCGCGGCGTACGAAAAGCTCAGCGACGAGGTCGCGGCCGACGAAGCACGCCTCGCCGCGGCACTCTTCGGGGAGCAGCGCTATGCCGAGGTCGTTCTGGCCGAGCGGAGCGGAGCGGCGGTGGGTTTCGCTCTCTTCTTCCACAACTTCTCGACCTTCCTCGCACTTCCCGGCATCTACCTCGAGGACCTCTACGTCGAGCCCGCAAGCCGCGGCCTGGGAATCGGCGCCCTGCTCCTCTCCTTTCTCGCCCATCTGGCGCGCGAGCGCGGCTGCGGCAGGCTCGAGTGGGCGGTTCTGGACTGGAACGAATCGGCGATCGGTTTCTATCGCCGCCTGGGCGCCAAGGCGATGGACGACTGGACCGTGTACCGCGTCACCGGTGACGCGCTTGGCGAACTGGCCGGGCATTTTCCGGAGGACATGGCACCAGCGGGATGAGCCCCGGAGCGATGGCGCCGGAAGCGGAGCGAGGTCCGCTTTCCGCTGAGCACAGGCCGTCGGTCCGGCGCGGATTCCCCTGATTGGTTATGATCGGCAGGGCGGCGGATGAAGATTACCTGAGCGTTGAGCCTCTCTTCCCATCTCGGATATCGACCGAAGTAACTTGCCTCAATGAACGTGTCGACTGACGTCCCTCTCAGCAAGCTGCCGAGCGGCGCCAAGACCGTGGTTCGGCGCCTCGACGTCGGGCTGACCGCCAACCGGCGGCTGGCCTCGATGGGCGTCGTGGTGGGTTCAGCGATCGAGGTCCTGCAGAACCGGCGCCACGGGCCGATGCTCATCCTCGTCC
>JBJKRB010000086.1:0-9355 GCA_046704885.1 Thermoanaerobaculia bacterium
AGAGGAAGGTGCTGCGCGGAGAATCGCGGCGCGGGTTGAGATGTTTGGCTTCGGGCCATGAGACCGCATCCCGGCGGGAGCCGGCGCGGCGCTGGCCGCGCTAAACACTCCTGCCATCGCTAGCGCCGGCGAAAGAACCTCCACGCCGATGCCGGCCTCAATACCCGGATTGAGTTGAGAGGAGTAGAACATTCGCTTTCCCAGCTGTCAAGGCGGTCGGGGAAAAAGGGTACTCCGAATCCCTTTGCGCCTGTCGGTACGAGGGCGGTCCTAAGTGGCTCGGATCGGCATGGGAGCGGCAGTGGGCCGGTCTCTACCGCCGGGACCTCCGATTGACACCCGGGGGGATATTCCGTAGGCTTGAGGCTCGCTTGGGCGGGCGGGGATTGCTTTCTCGATTTCAAGGCATAGGACGCCCTCGCGCGGAAGGAGAGCAGTCATGCAGATCCGGCTCGATCAGATCCATGAAGAGCCCTTCCGCTGGCAGGAATCGGTAACCGTTACCCCCGCGGAGCTCGAGCGCAGCGAGCTGGTGAAGCTGGGCCCGATCGACTGGCAGGGCGAGGTGGCCTACATTGCGCCGTCGTACCTGCTGCGGGCCACGCTGCGGTACCAACAGACGCTCGCCTGCTCCCGCTGTCTGGCCCCCGTAGAGGAGCCGATCGCGGTTGATCTGGAGCTGCTGATCACCACCCACGCCTCGACCCCCGAGCCGGGCGAGGTGGAGCTCGAAGAGGAGGAGCTGGGGCTGGTGAGCCTGAACGACGACGTGCTCGATCTGCGGCCCATGCTGCTCGAGCAGTTGCAGCTGAATATTCCGATGCGGCCCCTGTGCCGCGAAGATTGCGCGGGCTTGTGCCCGCATTGCGGCGCCGACCTCAACCGTGGTCCTTGCGGTTGCAAGGAGTCCGAAGTGGATCCGCGCTGGCAGGCGCTCGAGAGCTTGCGAGACCGATTCGGCGCCTGAAGGACCGGCAAGAGGAAAGACGCCAAGCTGTACTGAAAACGGAGTTGAACGAGAAAAGTCGGAGCGAGTATGCCGAATCCAAAACGACGCCATTCCAAGGCCCGGCGTGACAAGCGCCGCACCCATGACGCGCTGGCCGAGCCGGCGATGTCCACCTGCCCGAACTGCGGTGAGGCCAAGCTGCCGCACCGAGCCTGCCCGCACTGCGGGCACTACCGCGGTCGCAAGATCGTCGAGGTCGAAGAGAACCTGTAGAGCGAATCCGGGGCGGCGCGCGCTACAAGCTCACCGCCACCCCCGGAGCCTCTTTCTCACGCTCACGGGAAGCCAAGCCGGGTGAATCCAGAGAGTTTTCCGGTCGCATGAAGATCGCCGTCGACGCGATGGGAGGCGATTTCGCGCCTCATGAAGTGGTCAAGGGGGCCTACCTCGCGGCCACCGAGGACGGCACCAACGTGGCGTTGGTGGGCGATCGCGGGGCGATCGAAGCGGAGCTCGCCCAGCTCGGAGACGCTGGCGACCTCATTGAGATCGTGCATGCCTCCGAGGTCGTGGGCATGGACGAGCCGGCGATCACTCCCTTGCGCAAGAAGCGCGATTCGTCCATAAGGGTGGCCGCCGAGATGGTGCATTCCGGCGCTGCCGAGGGTTTGGTGACGGCCGGCAACACCGGCGCCGCCATGATCGCCGCCAAGGTCGTCATCGGCGCGATCGAAGGGGTCGATCGTCCAGCGTTGGCCGCGGTCCTCCCGAATCCCAAGGGACGGACCGTCATCCTCGACGTCGGGGCCAACGTCGACAGCAAGCCGGCGCGGCTTCGCGAGTTTGCCGTCATGGGGCACTTCTATGCCCAGGAGGTGTTGCGGTCGCCCGCCCCTCGCGTCGGTTTGATGTCGATCGGCGAGGAAGAGCTCAAGGGGACCGACCTCACCCGCCAGGTCTTCAAGGTGCTGCAGACCACCGGCCTCAATTTCGTCGGCAACGTCGAGGGGCGCGACGTCTTCAACGGCGCCGTCGACGTGATCGTCTGCGACGGATTCGTCGGCAACGTGATCTTGAAGAGCGCCGAATCGATGGCGGAGTTCTTCTCGTCGCTCTTGCGCGAAGAGCTCGGGCGCAGCTGGCGTACCCGCCTCGGCTATCTCTTCGCCAAGCCCGCCTTTCGCGCCCTCAGGCGTCGGACCGATTACCAGGAGTATGGGGCGGCGCCGCTTCTCGGCATCGATGGCGCCTGCTTTATCGGCCATGGAAGCTCCCGCGCCCTGGCGATCAAGAATTCGGTTCGGCGCGCGGTCGAGTTCACCAGCGCCGATCTGCACGTGAAAATTCGCGACAAGGTCGCCGAGCTGCACGCCCAGGAGGATCGCCTGCTCCCTCCTGAGGCCGGCGGCGTCGTAACCAAAGAGGGGGGTGTGGCTTGAGAGTCGCGCGGATCGCGGGTACCGGCATGGCGGTTCCCGAAAAGGTTTTGAGCAACGCCGATCTCGAACGCTTGGTTGACACCAGCGATGAATGGATTACCAGCCGCACCGGGATCAAAGAACGCCGGATCGCGAGCGCCGAGGAGAGCTTGGTCAGTTTCGCGGGTCCCGCGGCCGAGCGCGCCCTGGCCGACGCGGGAATCGAGGGGGCGGACGTCGATCTCGTCATCTGCGCCACGGTGACCCCGGACACGACCTTTCCTTCGACCTCGACGCGCATTCAGGAGCAAATCGGTGCTGGCCAAGCGCCCGCTTTCGACATCGCCGCGGCTTGTACCGGCTTCATCTACGGCATCGCCATCGCGCAGCAATTCATCGAGAACGAAACGGCCGATACCGTGTTGGTCGTGGGCGGCGAGATCTTGAGCAAGCTGGTCGACTGGAGCGATCGTGCCACCTGCGTGCTCTTTGGCGATGGAGCAGGGGCGATCGTGCTGCGCGCGGTAGATACCGATCAAGAAGAGAGCGGACGGGTGTTGCGAGTCGCCCTGCACAGCGACGGTTCGTTCAAGGACCTCATTCAACGGCCCGGAGGCGGAAGCATGAAGCCCCCGTCGTCGGCTCTATACCAAAGCGGGGACAACTTCATCAAGATGCGGGGCAACGAGACCTTCAAGGTCGCGGTGCGGTCGCTCGCCGAGGTGAGCGAGGAGGTGCTGGCTTCCTGTGGCCACGCTCCGGCGGACGTCGACTGGTTCATCCCGCACCAGGCGAATTTGCGGATCATCGAAGCGGTCGGTCAGCGCCTGGCGGTGCCCGCCGGCCATACGTATGTCAACATCGAGCGCTACGGCAATACCTCGGCGGCTTCGATTCCGATCGCGCTGGACGAGCTAAATCGTTAGGGCCGCCTCGAGAGCGGCCAGCTGCTTCTCATGACGGCGTTTGGCTCCGGGCTCACCTGGGGCGCCGCGGCTGTACGCTGGTAAGGACAATGACGTCGATCGCCTTCATCTTTCCCGGTCAAGGCTCGCAAAAGGTGGGCATGGGCAAGGCTTGGGCGGAGCATTCGCCCGTGGCGCGCGCTGCCTTCGAAGAGGCGGACGAAGCCCTGGGCTTCTCGCTCTCGCGCCTGTGCTGGGAGGGCCCGGGCGAAGAGCTGCAGCTCACCGCCAATACGCAGCCGGCGATCCTCGCCACCTCCGTGGCGATCGAGCGCGCGGTGTCGGAAGCGGGAGTCGAAGCGGTAGTCATGGCGGGACACAGCCTGGGGGAGTACTCGGCGCTGGTAGCCGCTGGCTCTCTCCGCTTTGTCGATGCCCTGCGCCTGGTGCGCCGGCGAGGAGAGCTCATGCAGATCGCGGTTCCGGTGGGGGAAGGTGCGATGGCCGCGATCCTCGGCCTCGAAGCAGAAGAGGTGGAGCAAGTCGCGGCGGCCGCCGCGGGCTCTGAGATCTGCGCCGTCGCGAACTTCAACTCACCCGAGCAGAGCGTGATCGCCGGTCATCGTGATGCCGTCGAGCGCGCGATGAAGGAGGCATTGGCGCACGGCGCCAAGCGCGCCATCCCCCTGCCCGTGTCGGCGCCGTTCCATTGCCCGCTGATGCAGCCGGCCCGCGACGGCCTCGCGCCGTCGCTGGAGGCGACGGAATTCGCCGACCCGATGGTGCCGGTGGTCAACAACGTCGATGCCGAGCCCGAGGAGAGTGGCGCCGAGGCCCGCCAGGCGCTGGTGCGGCAGGTCGACGGAGCGGTACGCTGGGTGCAGTCGGTGCGCCTCATGGCGGAGAGATTCGCGGTCAGCGAGTTCCTCGAGCTTGGACCGGGCAACGTCTTGAGCGGGCTCGTGCGCCGCATTGTTCGCGCGGTTCCGAGCACTTCGCTCGCCGAGCCGGATGGATTCGAGCGCTGGCTGGGCGCTAGGGGCTCGAGTTAGTGGGAGAAGAGGCGATCTCGATGTTTCGCTTGGACGGGAAGACAGCTCTGGTGACCGGCGCCTCGCAGGGAATCGGCAGGGGGATCGCCGAGATGCTCGCCGCGGCCGGCGCCGCGGTGGTGCTGGCGGCGCGAAGCGAGGATCGGCTCACCGAGGTCGCCGAATCGATACGAGCTTCGGGCGGGAGGGCCGAGCCCCTGGTCTTGGACCTGGCCGCGCCGCGGGAGGTCCCGGCTCGTCTGGGCGAGCTTCCGGCGGAGCTCGCCGCGATCGATATTCTGGTCAACAACGCCGGGATCACGGCCGACGGTCTGCTGGCGCGCATGAGCCTCGAGCAGTGGGAGAGCGTCCTCGCGGTCAATCTGACTGGGACGTTCGTCGTCACTCGGGAGCTGGTCAAAGGGATGATGCGTCGGCGCTGGGGGAGGATCATCTCGATCTCATCGGTCGTCGGCTTGATGGGCAATGCCGGACAGGCGAACTACGCCGCCTCGAAGGCCGGGCTCATCGGTTTCGGCAAGTCACTGGCGCGCGAGCTCGGCAGCCGCAACATCACCGTCAACACGGTGGCGCCGGGATACATCGAGACGGCGATGACCGCTGTCCTCCCGGAGAAGAGCCGGAGCGCCCTGAGCGACAGCATCGTTCTACGGCGCCTCGGGGACGTCCAAGACGTCGCCGCCGCGGTGGTCTACCTGGCGAGCGATGAAGCCGGCTACATAACCGGGCAGACAATCAATGTTTCGGGGGGGCTCTATCTCTAGCGTGGTCAACGTAGCGAATGGACTCGCTCGGCCCTTTATGCTAGAAACCGTGAGTCCGTAGGACAACAACCCAAGGAGGGAAGAGATGTCGGTAGAGCAGAAAGTAAAGAGCATCATCGTCGAGCAGCTCGGCGTCGACGCCAGTGAGGTGACTCCGGATGCGAGCTTCACCGATGACTTGGGCGCGGATTCGCTCGACATCGTCGAGCTCGTCATGGCGTTCGAGGAAGAGTTCGGAATCGAGATCCCCGACGAGGACGCGGAGAAGATCGGCCACGTCAAAGAGGCCATCAGCTACATCGAGGAGCACGCGGCGGAGGAGAACTAGCTCCCTCTCCGGCACGAAGGTCTGGGCTAGCGATGACGGAATCTCCGTATCCCCGCCGCCGCGTCGCGGTGACTGGTGTTGGCTTGGTTTCGCCTCTAGGGGTGGGAACGTCCGAGACTTGGCGAGCCCTGCTCGCTGGTGAAAGCGGAATCGGACCCATCACCCGCTTCGATACGACCGGCTTTGGGTCGAAGATCGCGGGCGAGGTAAAAGACTTCGATCCGACGCTCTTCATGGACAAGAAGGACGTCAAGAAGAGCGACACGTTCATTCAGTATGCGCTCGCCGCGACTCACTTCGCTCTCGAGGACTCGGGCCTCGAGATCGGCGAGGACAACGCTGAGCGGGTCGGCGTGATCATCGGCTCGGGAATCGGGGGACTGCCGCTCATCGAGAAGATGCACTCGACGCTGCTCGAGCGCGGTCCGGATCGCATATCGCCCTTCTTCATTCCCGGTTTGATCGTCAACATGGCCTCGGGCCAGGTGTCGATCAAGTATGGGGCGCGCGGCCCGAATAGCGCCCCGTGCACGGCCTGCACCACCGGCCTTCATGCGATCGGCGACGCCTTCCGGCAGATCGAGCTGGGATTCGCTGACGCCATGATCGCCGGAGGCGCCGAGGCCGTCATCACTCCCCTGGCGGTGGGCGGATTCTCGGCCATGCGTGCGATCTCGACGCGCAACGATGAGCCCGAGAGAGCATCGCGTCCTTGGGATCGGGACCGTGACGGCTTCGTCATCGGCGAGGGAGCCGGAGTCGTGATCCTCGAAGAGCTCGAAAGCGCCCGTCGGCGCGGCGCCCCCATCTACGCCGAGCTTTGTGGTTACGGGATGAGCGCCGATGCCTATCACATCTCCGCCCCTCATCCCGAAGGGCTGGGCGCGATGAGCGCCATGCGCCGGGCGCTCGACGACGCGGGAGTGGCGCCAGGAGAGGTCGATTACATCAACGCCCACGCCACCTCGACCCCGATCGGCGACGAGGCGGAAGTGAAGGCGATCAAGGCGGTTTTCGGCGAGGACGCCAAGCGCGTGGCGGTGTCGTCGACCAAATCTTCGACTGGACACCTGCTGGGAGCGTCGGGGGGCCTCGAATCCGGTCTCCTGGCCCTCGCGATTCGTCACCAGGTCATCCCGGCGACGATCAATTTGGAGAACCCCGATCCGGCGTGCGATCTCGACCTGGTACCTCTGCACCCACGGGAGGCGAAGCTTGCCATTGGCCTCACCAATTCCTTCGGCTTCGGTGGCACCAATGGCGCTCTCGTCATGAAGCAGGCTGGGGATTGAACGACTCTCTTTGAGCTTTCGATCAAGGCAAGCTCCGCGGTCCACAACGGTAGAATCGGGCCGACATGACTGCTCTTGACGCCCACTCGGTGGCGGAGCTGGCGCGCTGGCTGGCGTTTCGCCGTCGCCTCTTGGCCCTCACCGGGGCTGGTTGCAGCACCGAATCCGGGATTCCCGACTATCGTGATCTCGACGGCGCTTGGAAACGCCGTCCTCCGATGAGCTTTGAGCAGTTCGTGGGGAGCCGGCGGGCGCGTCAGCGTTACTGGGCGCGAAGTGGAGCCGGATGGAGGCGTTTTGCCGCTTCCATCCCCAATCCCGGCCATCGCGCCCTTGCGGAGCTCGAAACCACCGGTCGGCTTGCCGGCCTGGTCACTCAGAACGTCGACGGTCTTCATCAGCGCGCCGGAAGCGGGCGGGTGGTCGAGCTTCACGGCAGTCTCGACTGGGTCGAATGCCTCGGTTGCTCGATCTCCTTTCGCCGCGCCGACTTTCAGCGAGAGCTCGAGAGCAGGAATCCTCGTCTCGCCGACTTGAGCGGCCCGCAGGCGCCGGACGGGGACACCGATCTCGACGACTCGCTGACCGATCTCATCGAGGTGCCTGATTGTCCTGCCTGCGGAGGGGTTCTCAAACCTGGGGTCGTGTTTTTTGGAGAATCGGTGCCGCGCGACCGCGTGCTGCGGTCCTTCCAGCTGCTAGGCGAGGCGGACGGCCTTCTGGTTGCCGGGTCTTCACTCATGGTTTGGTCGGGATTCCGCTTTGCGCGGCGGGCGGCAGAGCTCGGGATTCCGATCGCCATCGTCAATCTCGGACGGACCCGAGCCGACGAGCTCGCCACTCTCAAGGTCGAGGTGCCTTGCGGCGAAGCTCTGCCCGCCGCCTTGGCTTCCTTGGGGGTAGCGGAACAGCTCCCATCTGAGGGACCGTTGGCCCCCTCGCCGAGCTTGGAGAGGGATGCCTCATGATGATCATGTTTGCTCGCCAGGTTTCGACAGCGTGGAATCGCGTCGATCGGCCTAGGGGGCAGGCGTAGCAGCCAAGATCAACCTCGAGATCGCGTGCCTTCGGTCGTTGACGGCTCTGTGCGGTTCTTGGCGCGCACGTAGATCACCTTTTCGACCACCGCCACGACCTCGCCGTCGCCGTCCACGATCTCGGCGCTGAATCGGGGCTCAGTCTTGCCGTCGCGCAGGGTGGTTTGGCGAATCTCCTCGACGCGATCGGGCGAGATCTCGAAGTGCGCGCTGACCGTTCCTTTGCCAGGACGCCGGAAGTCGATCGTCGCGGCCTTGTCCCAGACGATGAAGTCGCGTCCCAGCTCTTCGAGCAAGATGAGCGAGTAGAAGGGATCACACATCGCGTAGAGGCTTCCCCCGAAGTGGGTCCCGAACAAGTTGCGGTTGTACCAGGTGAGTTTCATCCGCGCCAGATAGCCGCCGCTCTCGGTTCTCCGCACGCGAATCGCGGCGCCGACGTAGGGCGGGTAGAGATTGACCAGCTTACGCATCCAGCGATGCTTGAAATGCAATTGGTGAGGCTCCCGGGCCATGGAGCGACGATATATCAGCGAAGGGCCTCCGTGCGACGGGTCGCTACCTTGCGGTCTTGAGCCATGGCCTCGAGATGCCGCAAGATTCATAGCAACACTCAGAAGTGTTAGAGTCACTTCAAAGTCTGTGGCGGATTTGGAAGATCAGAAGCTCTGAGAGGGGGGCAGACAACAATGAGGCGACGATTCGTTTGGGTGTTAGTCGCATGCGGAGCAACTCTGGTGGGGACGGCGATCCCGGCAGCGGCGGTAACCCCCCTTTGCCCGCAGACCTATAGGTACTACTACGAGGCCCTGATCGATATCGACAACAATCCGGCGACAGGTGGCGCGGTACCCGTCCAACAGAGCGGGGAGGCGACGGACATTCCCGGGATCGACTATGTCGTTACAGCCTACGCCGATTCGACATCACCAACATCGACTGTTCGTCTGACGGGCACGGGGAGGCTCGCGTCTATCGGCGAAGCGGGCGTTGTGAGTCAAGGCCAGGTTGTCTCGACTCAGGTACAGGAATGGGATAGCGGCAGCAAGAGCTTCACCTCCATCAGCTGCGTTAACCAGACCTATCCAATCGGTGATGGTAATGGGATTGGTGGCAGCGAGCTGGTCGAGTTCGAAGCGCTTCAGTCGTTCTTTTCTTCAGCTCTTCCAGGGGAAGCCACAGTTGTATTTCATGCCAGTCAGCTCCGATTGAACGACTTCACAGCGAAGGTACCGCTAGCGGGCACCGTGACCGCGATTCCCGCGCTCGAGCCCTGGGGCCTCCTGGCATTCGCCTTGCTGCTTCTGGGAGCAGCCGGCTGGTTCCTCTCTCGCCGTCGACGGGGAGCGCTGATGGCCGTTGTCGCCGTCACCTTGCTCTTGGGTGCGGGTGGTGCCTTGCGGGCGGTCAACGGCGGTTTCGTCATGGACGGATTGAACAACGACTGGCAGGGGATCTCGCCGATCGTGACCGACCCCGCCGACGATTCGGGAAGCCCGAGCGGCCCGAATCACGACCCCGCTGAGGACATCCTCTACGGCTTCTTCGCCACCGATGGAACGAACGCGGTCTTCCGTATGGATATCCGCGGCGCCATTCAGCCGCCGCCA
>JBJKRB010000087.1:0-7036 GCA_046704885.1 Thermoanaerobaculia bacterium
CCCGCCGGGGTTCTGCTCTCGGTCGACGAGTACGAAGGCCTGATCGAGACGCTCGAGATCCTCGCCGACCCGGAGCTCTCCAAGGCCGTGCGCGCGGGACTGGAGGACGCCGAAGAGGGGCGGGTGCTGACGCACGAGGAGGCGTGGGGTGGAGCGGAGCGTCCTCTACACCGCTAGCGCTGCCCGCGCCATCCGCAAGCTCGACCCGCAAGTCGCACGGCGCGTCCGCAAGGCGATAGAAATCCTCAGCGCCGAGCCCCTCCGGGGGAAGCCCCTGCAACTGGACCTCAATGGGCTCCGCTCCTGGCGGACCGGCGACTTTCGGATCGTCTACCGCCTGATCGACGATCGTCTCGAGATCCTCGTTGTCGCGGTCGGCCATCGCCGCGAAGTCTACGATCAGCTGAGCAAGCGATTGCGCTGAGCGCGGCTAGAGGCTACGGCGGTAGCGGCGGAAGGCGGCGGTCGAGGCGGTGGAGCAGAGGAGGGCGAATACCGCGAGCAGCACGAAACGCCAATCCAGCGCGGCGCGGAAGCCGAGCTCGAATCCGTCCCGGGCGCTCATCACCGCCCAGTCCACGGGGTTGAAGGCCGCGGCGCCACGAATCCAGGCCGGCATCACGTTGCGGGCCATGATCATGCTCGATAGGAAAGTCATGGGCAGCACCACGAAGTTCATCACTCCGATCACCATTTCATGCTTGCGCGCCATGAGCGCCAGGGCATTCGAAAAGCCGGCGAACGCGGCGCCGAGGAGGGCGGCGGCGATCGGCACCATGGCGAGCCCGGCGATGCCGCCGTGCGGGCGCGCCCCGAGAAGGGCGGCAACCACCAGGATGATCAAGGCCTGAAGGACGACCTGGAAAGAGGTGTGAATCAGGCGCGCGGCCAGAATGGCCCCCGGCCGCACCGGGGTGGCGAGAAATCGATCGAGGATGCCGCGGTCGATATCGGTCAGCAGACCCATGCCCGAGTAAGCGGCGCCGAAGATCGCGGTCATGATGGCGATTCCCGGAGCAAGGAATTGGACATAGGAGCCGCCGCCGAAGCCAGGCAGCTTGGTCACCGCGCTGAAGAGCTGGCCGAAGAGAAGAACCCAGAGAATGGGTTGAACGATCGAAAGGACGACCCAGACCGGCATGCGGACGGTCTGCATCACGAGGCGCACAACCAGGTGCCAGGTGTCGGCCGCGAACCGGATCATCGGCTTCCTCCAGCGGGCTCGCTCGCGTCCTGATTGTCCTCGTCGAAAGTGTGGCCGGTAGCGGTCAGATAGACCTCATCGAGCGAGGGGCGACGTAGGGAGATCTCGACCACTGTCACTCCAGCTCGTTCGAGGGCGGACACCACCGAGGGGACGGCCCGTGCTCCGCTTTCGACTCGGGCGTGAAGCCTTCCTCCGTCGACGAGAACCTGGGTTACATTCGGCAGCTCCTCGAGCACCTGACGTGCCTGTTCGACTGAAGACTCCGAATCCAAGGTCACGGTAATCATGTCGCTTCCCACTCGCGCCTTGAGCGACTCGGGGGTGCCTTCGGCGACGATCGTCCCGCGATCGACGATCGCCACTCGACCCGCGAGTTCGTCCGCCTCCTCGAGGTAGTGGGTGGTGAGCAGGATCGTGATCCCTTCCTCCTCCGACAGGCGCCGCACCTCCCGCCACATGACCGCGCGGCTCTCGGGATCGAGGCCGGTCGTGGGCTCATCGAGGAAGAGAACGGAAGGGCTGTGAATCAATCCCATGGCGACGTCGAGGCGTCGTTTCATGCCACCCGAGTAGTTTTGGACGAGGCGATCCGCCGCGTCCTCGAGGTCGAAGAGCTCAAGCATTTCGTCGACGCGCCCCTTGAGCGCCGACCCCGAGAAGCCGAAGAGCTGTCCCTGAAGCGTCAGATTCTCCCTGCCGGTGGCGGTTTGATCGACACCCGACGCCTGCGCCACGTAGCCCAAGTGGCGGCGCACTTGGCGCGCTTCGCTCGCGACGTCGTAGCCTGCGACCTGGGCGCTTCCCGATGTCGGGGTGGTGAGCGTGGCAAGCATGCGGACCGTGGTCGACTTGCCGGCTCCGTTCGGTCCCAAGAGGGCGAAGATCTCGCCGGGCGCCACCGAGAAGGAGAGCCCCTTGACCGCCTCGATTCCGCCGTTGTAGATCTTGCGGAGCTCGCGAGCGTCGATGGCGGTGGGAGAGTCGCGATGAGGCAATGAAGTCACGGTTCAGGTGGTGTCTGTTTGCGCGGCGCCTCGAAAGAGCGTCCGGGCCGGCGGCACATTGTATCCAATCATCTAGCGCGGTCCAGGGACTGGCCAGCTTTCGGAGGAAGCACAGCGGGGAATCTTTTCTCTGGCGCGTTGGTTGCAGGAGGGGTTCGCGGTGCGGCGCGAGCGGATGATCGCTCGGCCGAGCTTCGCACCCGGAGGGACGTGGAGATGAGTCGCACCTCGCAGCACGCACGGCGTAGCTGTCGCTTGATCCCATTGTTTCTCGCGTTGCTCATGGCGGTGCCGCCGGTTGCCGCCGTAGCGGGTCAGCCGGTGGGAGGGGAAGAGCAGGTGACGTTCGGCCGATTTGGCAGCGTCACTCTCTACCATGAGACACCTCGACCCGACAAAGTGGCCATCTTCCTTTCTGGTGATGGGGGATGGAACCGGGGAGTGGTCGACATGGCGCGGATTCTCGCCCGCCAGGGCGTCCTGGTGGCGGGCGTCGACATTCGTCACTACGAGAAGAAGCTCAGCGCCGCCAACGAGAAGTGCAACTATCCCGCGGCCGACCTCGAAGCTCTGAGTCAATTTGTGCAACGCTATATGAACTTTCCGGTCTACCGGCGGCCGGCGTTGATCGGATACTCCTCGGGCGCGACGCTGGCGTATGCGGCCCTGGTTGAAGCTCCCCCGGGGACCTTCCAGGGGGGCCTCGGGCTCGGGTTCTGCCCCGATCTCGATCTCAGGAAGCCACTGTGCAAGGGCTCCGGATTGACCTGGAAGGTACGCCCGAGAAGAGGCAAGCTCAAAGCGATCAAGCGTCATGAGGGCGTGACTTACGTGTTCAATGCCTCCTCCGCGCTCCAGGAGCCGTGGATTGTCCTCCAGGGAACCATCGACAAGGTCTGCAATCCGCAGGCAACGATCGATTACATGCAACACGTGGCAGACGGCAAGACCTTCGTGCTTCCCAAAGTCGGACATGGCTATTCGGTCCAGAGGAATTGGGTGCCGCAGTTCCGGACGGCGGTCGAAGAGCTCTACGCGGCGAGACCGCCGCGCGCGGTGCGTTTGACGGAGAGCGTCGCGGGACTTCCTCTGGTCGAGGTCGGCGGTCCGGGCGCGGGAGATACTCTCGCGGTTCTACTCTCCGGAGACGGTGGATGGGCGAGTCTCGATCGCCAGGTGGGCGCCGCCTTGGCGGCTCGCGGTCTGCCCGTGGTGGGCTTCGACTCGCTTCGCTATTTTTGGACGCAGCGCACCCCCGCCGGGGCCGCCGCCGATCTCACCCGCTTGCTGCGCCACTACTTGGCGGTATGGCACAAGCAAAGGGTGGTGGTCATCGGCTATTCCTTTGGCGCCGATGTGTTGCCCTTCATGGTCCATCGGCTTCCCGATGACCTGCAGCGCCGGCTCCTCTTGGCGGCGCTCATCTCGCCCTCGCATCACGTGAGCTTCGAGTTTCACGTTACCGACTGGCTCCCCGGTTCCGGCGGCCGCTACGCGGTCGCTCCAGAGGTCGAGAAGCTCGGGGCGCTGCAGACGCTCTGCTTCTACGGCGCCGAGGAGGACGACAGCATCTGCCCGGCGCTCCCGGCGGGGAGCGTAAGCGTCGTCAAGACATCCGGAGGACACCACCTGGGGGGAAGCTACGACGAGATCGCCGACCGCATCCTGCGCGCGGCGGGACTGGAGGCTCCGGGAGTAAAGGCGGCGAAGGTCGAAGCGGCGGCGGGTACGATAGCCCCATGACGACGAACGAACCGGCCTCCAGCGCGCCTCCCTTCGTACTGCGACAGCTTCTAGCCGGGCGGGAGTTGGCCGTCGACCATCCGGTCGCCGGACAGATGGCGAATTTCATGTACGTGATCGGAGACCGAGGCAGCCGAAAGGCGGCGATCGTCGATCCTGCTTGGGACGTGACCTCGCTCGTCGACGAAGCGCGCGCGGAAGGCTACGAGATCGCGGCGGCGCTCGTGACCCACTACCATCCCGACCACGTCGGCGGGGATCTCTTCGGTCTACCGGTGGAAGGCCTGGCGGCGCTTCTCTCGAAGGTGGCCGTTCCGGTCTACGTCAACAAGCATGAGGCAGAGGGTCTCAAGCGGGTCACCGGGGTGAGCGACAGCGACCTGAGGAAAGTCGACGAAGGTGACCGGTTGACCCTCGGGGACACGGAGATCGAGTTCCTCCACACGCCGGGGCATACGCCGGGCAGTCAATGCTTCTTGATCGGCAATCAATTGGTTGCCGGCGACACCCTGTTCGTTCAGGGGTGTGGCCGTGTGGATCTGCCCGGCGGCGATGCCGACGCGATGTATAAGAGCCTCACTCAGAAGCTCGCCAAGCTTCCGGCCGACACCATCCTCTATCCGGGCCATCACTATGGGCCCACGCCGACTTCGACGATCGGAAATGAGCTCGAGCACAACGTCTTCCTGCAGATGCGGACGCTGGAAGATTGGCACCAGCTCATGGGTCGCTGAGTGCCTTTTTATCCCTTCCAAGCTCGGCGGTGAGTGCGCCGCCGGATGCCACGGATACCAGCAAGCGCCGTTCACGGTTTGCCGTGAGCGTCGCGGCGATCGACTTCAGACGAGTCGGTGAGCCGCCCATGGCCCAGTAGATCTTGAGGTCGGTCGGGCCCGCCGGCAGGCTCAATCGCGATGTGAAGCGTTGGCGCTCGCCCCCGTTTCCGGTGGAAGTGCCGGTGAGGTCGACGGCGCGGCGAAAAACCTGCCGGTTGTTCGCGTAGATCGTACAGACGCCGCGAAGCGCCGAGACCTCCATCTCGAGCTCGATCACGGCCCAGTGTCCCTCCTGCCGCGCTACCGCGTCGTTCGCGTCTCGATCGCCCGGCTTGATGCCGCTCTCGATCTGCGCCAAGAGGCTCTTTACCTGACCGTCGCTGCCCTGTTTCCCCATTACCTCCGCCACTCGGGAGAGAGCCGCCCGATAATCACCCTCGCTCACCGCCCGTTTCGCTTCCTCGATCTTCCCTTGCGCCGCGGCCTTGCGTTGCTCCTCGCTCGCCTGCTGTTCGAGCTCACCGAGCGAATTGCGCGGGGGCGCGAACCGCACCGCCTGCTGAAACAAGCGGAGAGCGGCCGTGGGATCTCCGGCATCGAGCAACCTTCTTCCCTCGCGAACGAAGAGGACGTACTCCAGCTGGCGGCGATGCTCGGCGGCCGCCGCGGCCGAGGGGGCCGGCTGAACGCTGGTGCGGCGCAGCCACCAGGTAGCGCCGCCGAGGGCGACGATCGCCAGGAGAGCGAGCGCCAAGGTGGATTTACCGAGCGGGAATCGGACGAAGGTCCGGAGGGGGGAGCGTCCCCGGTTCGCCTCTCGCAGCTTCACCGCTTCTAGCGCCGCGGAATCGGAGCGCAGACGGTAGGTGTCGCTGGTATTCAGGAGGTGGGATCTGCGGTCCGCTAGCTGGTAGGCCTCGGCTAGGTCCCGTACGAGCTCCTCGGCACTCGCGGGCCGGTCGCCGGGGTCCTTCGCCAGGGCGCCGAGTATCACTTCGCTGGCTCGTTGCGGCAGGTCCGGGATCCAGGTCTCGGGCGGCGCCGGCGGCTCATGCACGATGCGGTGCAGCACGGTAACCAGCTGCTCGCCGCTGAAGGGTGGACGTCCCGTCACCATCTCGTAGCAGATCGCGGCAAAGGCGAAGATGTCGGAGCGCGCCGAGATGCTGGTCCCACGGACCTGTTCCGGCGCCATGTATGCGGGCGTTCCCAGGACCTCGCCTTCCATGGTGAGCTGGGATCCGCCGAGACGGGCGATTCCGAAGTCGGTGATCATGACCCGACCATCACGCGAAAGGAGGACGTTGGCGGGCTTTACGTCGCGGTGGATGACCCCGTTCTTGTGGGCATAGTCAAGACCCTCCGCGATCTGTGAGGCGATATCCAGGAACACCTCAGGAGCCAATGGCTTGTCGCGCGAGAGGCGCTTCTTCAGGCTCTCCCCATCGACCCACTCCATGACGATGAGGGTGGCGCCGTCGGGGGCGTCCTTGACCACGTCGTAGACCGTGACCACGTTGCGCTGGGCGAGGCGGCCGGCGGTCTGCGCCTCACGTACGAAGCGCTGACGCAGCGTTTCGCGCTCCTCTTCATCTGCCGCTTGCCTGAGGTCGAGCCGCTTGAGAGCGACGAATCTTCCCAGGACCCGGTCCCGTGCCTTGAACACGGTGCCGCTCGCGCCCCGTCCGATCTCGCTGAGCACTTCGTAGCGATCGGGAACGGGTGGGAATGGAGCCTGCTCGCCGTCAGTGCTCATGCGTCAGCCGGGTCCCGTCGAAGCCGGATTTCTCTCAAACGGTTTTTCCTCTCGACCCTGTTAGACTACTAATGTTCGCATAACTTCGGGAGGGTACCATGCAGCGATTCCGTCTTCTTCCCATCGTTCTCCTCGCGTCGGTGGCGGCTCTTGCGCTTCTGTCTTGCGGTGTCAAGCCGCTCCCCGATGACGGCTCACGCTACGCGGTGCGTCAGGGGGACAGGGTGGGCTTCATCAACCGCAGCGGCAAGCTCGTAATCCAACCTCAGTTCAGCACCTCGATCGATCCCGCGGATGGGCTCATCGGCGTCGCCACCGGTCAGCTGTGGGGCTTCATCAACCTCAAAGGCGACCAAGTCGTGGCTGCGAAATTCAAGCAGGTCGGGCCGTTCAACGGCGACCTGGCGCCGGCTCAGGTTGGCGACCAGGCCGGCTACATCGACCGGACCGGGAAGTGGGTCATCCAGCCGCAGTATTCGGCGGCGCGCAAGTTCTCGGAGAAGCTCGCCGCGGTCAAGAAGGATGACAAGTGGGGGTTCATCGATCCCCA
>JBJKRB010000088.1:0-20477 GCA_046704885.1 Thermoanaerobaculia bacterium
CCGGTGAAATCGCCCGCGTACCACTTGAAGATCGACGACAGGTAGAGAGTGTTCGAGGCCCGATCGAAACGAAGCCCCTTGCGAGAATTGGCAAGGAAAGTCTTTACCTGGCTGTCGAGCTGGATATCGAGACGCGAGCCCCGATAGGCCTCGGCCCGCAGGTCCGGACAGCTGGCCGAAGCACAGACCAGCGCGAAATGGACACGAGGATCTCCAAAGCTGCGGGCCTTCGCCTCGATCTCGTCCAAAGTCCTCTCCTTGTCCGCGATCTTGATCTTGAGCCCGTCGAAAAAGCCGTCGACGTCGCGGACGGAGCGAAGCCCGGGATAGCGAGCGATGACGAAATCCACCACCGACGCGTTGTAGGCATTGATCCAGAACGCCAAGCGAGCCTGGCGGTCGAGGCTCGCGAGGTGGGCGACGGCGAGGTCATTCAGGTAGCGTGAGAGCTCTCCCTCTTGCTTCGACAGACCGCGATAGTCCACCCCACCGTGATGCACGTAGCGATGCAGGAGACCATCCCAGATGGCGTCGGGCTCGGTGCCGCTCGCGGTTTCGCCCCCTGACCGCCTCGGCGCCTCGATGGAGCCTTCCACGGCACCGTGAGCCCTTGGGGCCGCCCACATCTCCAGAGCCGCCAAAAGGACGATCAGCAACCCCACGAGGAATCCCACCAGCAACCGCTTGCGCCATCCCAGGGCCACTTCTCTCGTTCGTTTCATGCGTCTCGACCTCCTCCGTCCTCGGTATCATACGAAGCATGACTGGACTCGGATCTCAGCCGCTCAATCCCACTACCGGCGAACACACGCGCGCCTTGCGCTCGCTCTTGGGTAGCGATGCGGTGTGGACCGACAAAGACCGACTCGAGGCCTACGGTCACGACGAAACCGAGGATCTGTCCTTCCCCCCCTCGGTGGTCGTCCTCCCAAGGACCTTAGAGGAGACCGCGGAGGTCATGCGGTTCGCCTACCGCGAGGGCGTCGCCGTGACTCCACGCGGAGCGGGAACTGGCTTGTCAGGCGGAGCGCTCCCGGTGGCGGGAGGGATTCTCCTCTCGCTCGAGCGTCTAAACAGCATTCGAGAGATCGATGAGGACGACCTCGTGGCCGACGCCGAGGTCGGCGTCGTCACCGGCGATCTGCGCGAAGCGGTCGAAGAACGGGGTCTCTACTACCCGCCCGACCCGGGCAGCCGAGACACCTGCACCATCGGGGGCAATCTCGCCGAAGACGCGGCCGGTCCCCACTCGTGCAAGTACGGCTCCACCCGCAAGTTTGTCCTCGGCCTCGAAGGCGTCCTGGCCGACGGCACCGTGATCCGGACCGGCGGCCGTAACCGCAAGGACGCAACCGGCTACAACCTTACCCAGCTCCTCGTCGGAAGCGAGGGAACCTTGGCGGTGCTGACCGCGGCGACCCTGCGCCTTCTTCCCCTTCCCAAGGCTCGGCTGACCCTTGCCATCCCCTTCCCGACCCTCGGCAAGGCGGCCGCGGCCGTGGCAGCCATCTTTCGCGAGGGAGGCGAACCCGCCGCCTGCGAGATCATGGAGCGCGCGGCAATGCGGGCCGTGGCTGAGCAGACCCAGGTTCCCGATCCCCTGCTCGCGGCGGAGGCCACCCTCTTGATCGAGCTGGACGACGCGGATTCCGACGGCGTCCTGGCCCAGGCCGAGGGAATCGCGGCATCGGTCACCCCTTTTGCCGGGGGGGAGCCTCTGGTAGCGGAAGAATCACGGGATCAAAGGCGCCTCTGGTCCCTGCGCTCGCAAGTGGGCGAAGCGGTCAAGCACCGCTCGCTCTACAAGGAGGCGGACACGGTGGTTCCGCGCTCGCGGCTCGCGGACCTGGTCGAGGAGGCGCATCGAATCGCCCAGACTCATGGCCTCGAGGCGATCTGTTACGGCCACGCCGCCGACGGCAACCTGCACGTGAACCTGCTGCGTGGAGACCTCCCGCTTGCCGACTGGGAGAGGCAGCGAGACAGCGCCGAGTCCGAGCTCTTTCGAGCCGTGGTGTCGCTCGGCGGAACGATCACCGGCGAGCACGGAGTCGGCTGGACGCAGAGGCATCATCTCGGGTTGGCGCTCGCGCCCCCGGTGATCGAGCTCATGAAACAGGTGAAGCAAGCCTTCGATCCACGCGGAATCCTCAACCCCGGCAAGATCTTCCCAGCGAGCGGTGACGACGCCGTGTAGGCGCCGCCTCCGTTACAATCCGCGCCAGATGATCACCGAGCTCACCGAGCAGCGCTTCGCCGAGTTCAGGCGCCTCGTGGAAAGCAAGGGGGGTAGCGGTCGCTGGCTCGTCATGACCCACGACAATCCCGATCCCGATGCCATCGCAGCCGCCGGCGTCTTGAGCAAAATTCTCCGAGTCGCGTTTCACCGGCGAGTGACGACCGCCTATGGAGGGCTCATCGGGCGCGCCGAGAATCAGCAGATGGTCAAAGTGCTGGGCATCCGCCTGAGCCATCGCCGGCATATCGTCTGGAAGAACTACCGGCACTTCGCCCTGGTCGACACCCAGCCGAGGACCGGCAACAACCAGCTCGATGCCGCGATCACTCCCGACGCGGTCTTCGATCACCATCCAGTGCGGAAGAGCACCCTGAGTGTTCCGTTCGTCGATATTCGACCCGACTACGGCGCGACCGCGACCATCCTCGTGGAGTATCTCTTGGCGAGCGGAATCGAGGTCTCCCGCCGCAATGCGACGGCCCTGATCTACGCTATCCGTTCCGAGACCCAGGACTTCGGCCGGGAGTTCGCGGGACCCGATCGGAAGATCTATGACGAGCTTCTCCCCAAGGTGGACAAGAGGGCTCTCGCCCGCATCCAGAGCGCCCCGCTTCCCGCCACCTACTTCCGCGACCTGCACCAGGCCCTGGAGAACCTGGAGAGCGTGGGCAAGCTGATCGTTTCCAACCTGGGCAACCTGGAGCAGCCCGACATCGTCCCGGAGATCGCCGATCTTTTGCTGCGCATGGAGCGCAAGACCTGGTCACTGGCGAGCGGCATCTTCAACGGGCGCGTCTATCTCTCGATCCGCACCTCCAATAGCCGGGCGGATGCGGGAAGGGTAATGCGGAGATTAGTCGGGAAGAAGGGAAAGGGGGGCGGTCACGGAATGACCGCGGGAGGTTGGGTCGATCTCGAAGGCGCCGATGGCACCGGAGCCGCGGCCCTGCAGCATCAATTGGCGGCGCGGCTGGCCAAGGCCCTCAAGCTCAATCCGGCCAAGCTCGCGCCCCTCGACCTCAAGCAGCTGCACGCGAGCGCGCGAGAAAAGCCGGGGGCTCCGGGGGCTGGTCGCTCCTGAGCCTCACTCCCACTCGATCGTTGCCGGAGGCTTGCTGGTGACATCGTAGACCACCCTGTTGACCCCCGCGATCTCGTTGACGATCCGGTTGGCAACCCGTCCGAGAAACTCGTGCGGAAGGTGGCTCCAGTCGGCGGTCATGAAGTCGTGGGTCTCGACGGCCCGCAGAGCAATGACGTCCTCGTAGGTCCGATAATCTCCCATCACGCCAACCGTCTTGACGGGCAGCAGCACCGCAAACGCCTGACTCACGCGGTCATAGAGCTCCGCTTCCCGCAGCTCCTCGATAAAGATCGCATCCGCCTGCTGGAGGACGACGACCCGCTCCCGGTCCACCGCGCCCAAGATGCGGACCGCGAGACCAGGGCCTGGGAAGGGATGACGCCCTATGAGCTCCTCGGGCAAGGCGAGCTCGCGCCCTAGCTGCCTGACCTCATCCTTGAACAGGAATCGCAGCGGCTCGATCAGCTCGAAACCGAGGCGCTCGGGCAACCCGCCGACGTTGTGGTGGGTCTTGATCACCGCCGACGGTCCCTTGACCGAGGTCGACTCGATTACGTCGGGATAGAGGGTTCCTTGCGCCAGAAACCGCGCGCCCGAAAGCATTTCAGCCTGCTCCTCGAACACCTCCACGAACTGCCGGCCGATGATGCGGCGTTTTTCCTCGGGATCCTCCACCCCTTCGAGCGCGGCCAGAAACCGCTGCTCCGCGTCCGCGACCGAGATCGGGATCCTCAGACCTTCGCCCAGGCTGTTCTCGACCTGCTGCCGTTCGCCTTTGCGCAGGAGACCGGTATCGACAAAGACGGCGGCGAGACGTTCTCCCACAGCTCGCTTGAGGATCGCCGCGACTACGGACGAATCGACACCGCCCGAGAGGGCGCAAAGGACCCGTCCTTCCGGCGCCTGCTCCCGTATCGTGTCGACGGCCTCATCGAGGTAGGAAGCCATCCCCCAGTCGGCGCGAGCGCCGCAGACCCCATAGAGAAAATTGCGCAACATCTCTCCCCCGGACACCGTGTGGGACACCTCCGGGTGGAATTGAATTCCATAGATCCGTCGTTCGCGCTCCTCGAAACCCGCGCAGGGCGCCGAAGCGCTCGAAGCGATGCCCTCGAAGCCAGGAGGGAGCTCGCGCACGAGATCTCCATGGCTCATCCACACCGTCTCGCTTCGGTCCCCGAGCCCGGCAAAAAGGAGGGACGGGCGCTGGATCGTGATCTCCGCGCGGCCGTACTCCCTGCCGTGCGCAGCTTCTCGAGCAGACTCGACCCGGCCGCCCAGAATGTGGGCAACGACCTGCATCCCGTAGCAGATACCGAGGAGCGGAATTCCCATCTCGAGGACCTCTCGAGAGATCATCGCGGCTCCCTCGTCATAGACGCTTTGCGGACCGCCGGAGAGGATGATTCCGATCGGCTGGCGCGCCGCGATCTCGGCGGGCGCCAGGTCGAAGGGCTCCACCTCGCAGTACACGCGATTCTCGCGAACCCGGCGAGCAATGAGCTGCGTGTACTGACTGCCGAAATCCAGAATGAGGACCGTCTGGTGGGCGGCCGCCGGCGACTTCGAACGGGGTTGTGCTGTCGGCATGCTATAGCTCCGCTTCCGCCTTGAGCTCGCGCGTCATCAATTCGTTGATCGCGTCTTGCGGCGACTTTCCTTGGTAAATGATCTCGACCATTTGGTCGGTTATCGGCATCTCGACTCCGCGCCGCGCCGCCAGGCGCGCCAAGGTTCGGGAATTCTTCAACCCTTCCGCCACCTGGCCGTACCCCGTCGCTTCGCGCATGGAGCCTCCCGTCGCGAGCGCGATCCCGGCACGGCGATTGCGAGATAGCGAGCCAGTCGCGGTAAGAACCATGTCTCCCATGCCGGCAAGACCGGCGAAGGTGCGCGAACGCCCGCCGTAAGCGAGGCCCAGCCGGGTGATTTCGTGCAGCCCTCGAGTCAGGAGCGCCGCTTGCGTGTTGTAGCCGTAGCCCAAACCGCTGAGGACACCGGCCGCGATCGCCACGACGTTCTTTGCCGCGGCGCCGAGCTCTACCCCGGCTACGTCGGTCGAGGAGTAGAGGCGCAGTCTGGGCGTGGCAAGAGATTGCCTGAGGCTCGCCGCGAGATCCGCGTTCTCGCTGGCAACGACCGCGGCGCTCGGCATGCCAACGGCAAGCTCCGCGGCGAAGGTCGGGCCCGAGAGCACGGCGAAATCGATTTCGCGATCGGTCGCCACCCCTTCCTCGAAGCAGACCTGGCTCATGCGCGCGAGCGTCTCCTCTTCAACTCCCTTGGTGCAAGAGACCAGAGTCGTGCGCTGGTCCGCCGGGAGCGAAGCCAAGAGCTCGCGAACCACCTCGCGGAAGCCATGGGAGGGAACGACGACGAGGATGGGATCGCAAGCGCTCAGGTCCTCGAGCACTGCCGTCAGGCTCACCGCGGCGGGAAGGGTGACGCCTGGGAGATACTGCTCGTTGATTCGCGTTCGCTCTACCTCGGCCACGAACTCCGCCCGCCTCGCCCACAAGAGCACCGGTTGCTGCTCCGACGCCAGATGAACGGCGAGTGCCGATCCCCATGAACCACAACCAACGACTCCGAGAGGTTTCACTGCTCGACCTCCGTGTGATCGCCGAGCCGGCGCTCCCGGCCGGCGAGAAGACGCGTCAGATTGCCCTTGTGGCGAAGGAGCACAACAACGGCGATCACTCCTCCCGCCAAGATCACCCAGGGGTCGACTCGCGTCCACCCCAATCGGTTTGTGACCCAGGCCGCGGGCACGAAGGAGAGCGCCGCGATCATCGACCCTAGCGAGACGTACCGGGTCACCGCCACCACGACCACGAAGACGATCAGAACGCCGAGCAGGGGCATCGGCGCCAGGGCGCCTAGAGCACCCGCGGCGGTCGCCACCCCCTTGCCTCCGTGGAAGGCGAGAAACAGCGGAAAGATGTGCCCCAGAACGACCGCCAGGGCCACCAAACCCACGATGCTCTCCGGGCGTGACAGGGAGCGCGCCACCTCGATGGGCAAGACTCCCTTCGCGACGTCCAAGACGAGGACCGCGGCTCCTATCCCTTTTCCCGCCGCCCGCAAGGCGTTCGTCGCTCCCGCGTTTCCGCTCCCTACCCTGCGCACGTCCCGCCCGACGCTGAGCCGCACCAGCAGGTAGCTGAAGGACACGGAACCGAGAAGATACGATCCCACGATCAGCAAGACGTCAATCACGCCGGAGTCTCCAAGGGAAGGCTGGCGAGGGTACGGTAGCGGGCTCCCGTCGTGCCGAGCGTGCTCTCGATAAGGGATACCTCGCGGGCGGTGAACGAATCGACGAGATCGGCTGAAACGGCGTTCACGAACTTCTCCACCGCCCCTCGGCGCCAAGGCGGACGACAGCGGGCAACGGTCAAATGGGGACGGAAGGGACGTGTCTCGAGCGGGACGGCGGCGGCAGCTCCGGCCCTTTCCCTGACCCTGGCCGCCAGAGCGCCGAGATCCGGCCCAGCACTGACCGCGACCCATGCGACGCGCGCCCGGCCAGCCGGCGGAAAGGTCCCGGCTGCGCCAAGCTTCAGCGGCATCGGGGCAGATTCGGAACAGGAGCTCGCCACGGCCTCCTCGACCTTCGCTACTCTCTCCTCGTCGACCGCCGCGAAGAAGGCCAGGGTCAGATGCATCTGCTCGGGTCTCACCCACCGCGCGGGAGGGAGTTGCGGCCGCAGCCGCGCACTCAGGTCGCCGAGCCATTGCCTCCACTGGGCCGGAAGCTCGACGGCAACGAAGAGGCGCAAGCGTCTCACTCTCCCTCCCTACCTTCATCCTCGAGCTCGACGCGAAGCATGTCCAGGGCCCAAACCGTAGAAAACTCGCGGACCCGTTGGCGCGTGCCCGGAAACCGCAGGCGCCTGGCCTTCGTTGCTCCCTGGGGCCGGGCGAGAGCGATATGAACCGTTCCCACCGGCTTTTCTTCACTTCCTCCCGTGGGACCGGCGATTCCGGTCAGCGCCAGAGCGTAATCGGCGCCGGTGCGAGTCCGCGCGCCTTCGGCCATCGCGATCGCCACTTCCTCGCTCACCGCCCCGACCCTAGCCAAAAGGTCCGTCGGAACCCCCAACAATCGCTCCTTGATCGAATTGGCGTACGCGACGATCGCCCCCAGGAAGTAGTCGCTACTCCCGGAGACTCTGGTTATCCGCTCGGCGACGAGCCCGGCGGTGCAGGACTCGGCCGTCGCCACGGTCGCGCGTTTTTGCCGGAGAAGCTCTCCGACCCGAGCTTCGAGCGTGGTGGTCTCGTCGAAGCCGAAGAGCCGCTCTCCGAGCAGCTCTCGCAGGCGCCCCGTAAGTCGGTCGAGCCGCTCCTGGCGCTCAGCCTCATCGCCGATCGCGGTCAATCGGATCTCGATCTCTCCGGCTCGAGCGAGAACCGAGATTCCCTGCCGGCCGAATTCTCGATAGACCGGGGTGATCCGCTCCTCGAGCTGCGACTCCGCGAGACAGGCCACCTTCAAGTGGCGCTCCTCGAGCTTGATCCCCGTCGAACGGCTCGATAGCCAGGGGATCAGGAATCCCTCGACCATTCCACCGAGCTCTTCCGGGAAGCCGGGAAAGAGCATGAGGACCTTCTCCCCGGCTTCGACGTAGATTCCGGGAGCCGTTCCCCGTCGGTTCTCGATCCAGCGACCGCCGTCGATGAGGAAGATCTGCCTTTCGTTGCTTGCCGCCATGCTCATCCCAGCCGCAGCAAAGCGCTGGCGGAGGACCTCGAGAGCGGATTCGTCCTTGCTCAGCGACCTTGCGAGCGCCCCGGCAACTCCTTCGCGCGTCACGTCATCCGCGGTCGGTCCCAGCCCACCGGTGAGAAGAACCAGATCGTGCTCCTGCAGGAGATCCCGGACGACACCGGCGATGGCGGATTCTTCATCGCCAATAACGACCTTTTCTCCGACCGCGATTCCATAGCGATGCAGGACCCGCGTGAGCAACAACGAGTTGGTATCGAGGCGATCGCCGGATAGGAGCTCCGAACCGACCGCGACGATGGCTGCCTTCATGGGGCCTGATCTTAGCAGCGGGGGGACGGGCCCGCCCATGCCCAGGAGATCCAGGAAAGAGCTCCTTTCGGCGTTTGACAGGCGGAAGACCGCACCGTACGATCATCGCCATGAGAAGGGCCCGAATCGTGCTCGCCGCAGGGGCAGCCACCATGCTCTGCCTCCTGGCAGCTGTTCCGGTTGCCGCCGCAAGTGAGACGGTGCCGCTTACCGGCGCCGCCAATCACCTTCTGATCACGGTGCGTGGGTCATCGCTCGAGGTGACGAGCAGCGACGGTGGCGCTCACCTACGCCTTCCCTCCGGCACCCGGATTACGGCTGCCGCGGGCTTGCGTGACGGTTGGATCGTCGCGGGCACCACGAGCAGCTCCACCGAAAGGCGGCTCTATATCGCCCTCTCGAGCTCGGGGCAGGTATCGGTGCTGCCGCAACCGGCTCTCTCCGGCGACCACCTCGTCGCCGCACCCGCCCTCTTCGTAGGCACCGCCCGCAACTTCCAAGGCATCGCCTGGCTCGAGGGGTCGGGCCCTCGTTCCCTCGCCGTGCGCGCGGCTTCGTGGGACGGAAGCCGTTGGGGCCCCACCCAGATGGTCTCGCCACGGGGACCGGGAAGCCAGCTGGCGCTCTCGGCGGCGGTGCTCTCGGACGGTAGCCAGCTTCTCGTTTGGAGCCGTTTCGATGGCCGGTTCGACCAGATCGCTTGGAGCAGAAAGCGCGCCGATCAGTGGAGTGCCCCCCGGAACCTCACCAGCGACAGTGTCCCTGACATCACGCCGGCTCTCAACCCATTCGGCAACGGAGCCGTCGTCGCATGGAGCCATTACGACGGGCACGACTACCGGATCGCGCTCGCCCGTTTCGATAGCGACCAATGGACGCGTCTCGGGATGTTGCCGCAGCGAGGCGCCATCTCACCCACCTTCACGCCGAGCACCCAAGGAGGGGACGTAGCCCTTCTTTTTCCCAGCGTCGCGCCCAAAGAGTGGTCGATTCAGATCCTTGACTCCCGCGCGCGACTCGTGCGCCAGGGCTCGGTCCCGTTGGTGACCTATTCGCGCCCCGTCCTGCAGGAGACGAACGGAAAGTGGTCGCTGCGCTGGCCCGACCACTCCACCCGTGTGGAGCTCGGTCCGATCGGTGCAATCTCGCCGCTCAGCCCACCGCAGCGCTGATCGAGCGCGATCTTCGCGCCCCAAGAGGACGGCTATTCTGAAGTCGAGGGACGAACCGTCTCAGCGACCAGGAGTGGTGCGCGCTCGGCCCTCTGCGACAAGCTGAAGCAGGCACGGAAACGCTCGACCAGCTCATCATCGCGGTCTCTGAGATAGACCCTGGCGATCTCGTCGCCGGGTTCGAGACGTTGGCCGATCCGCGCTCGATAGTTCAAGGCGATCTCGGTGTCGATCGAGTCTGCAGGCTGCACCCTTCCGCCCCCCGCCTCGGCCAGGAGGAGGCCGAGATCGCGCGTCGCCACGCTCGTCAGGCAGCCTTCCTCAGGTGCCTCGATGACCGCCTCGACCGGAGCCAGGGGAAGATCCGGTTGGCGCCACCACGCGGCATCCGCCCCTTGCGAGATCGCCCAATCTTCGAAACGCTCGCGAGCCGCGCCGGATGCGATCACCTCTTCGAGCTCGCTCGTGCCCAGTCGCTCTCCGGTCAAGGCGGAAAGCTCCGAGGCGAGCTCGAACGTGACCGTCATCGTCTCCTCCGGTCCGCGCCCTTCGAGGCAGTCCAAGACCTCGCGAATCTCGGCATTGTGACCGACCCAATCGCCCAGGGGTTGGCTCATGTCGGTGAGGATGGCGCTCGCCGCCGTCCCCATCTCGACAGCGGTTTCCGCCAGCCGCGAAGCGAGTGACCGGGCTAAATCGGGATCGCTCAAGAACGCACCCTCGCCCATCTTCACGTCGAAGACGATCGCCGCCGCGCCAGTCGCTAGCTTCTTCGACAAGATGCTCGCTACGATGAGCGGCAGGGAATCGACCGTTGCCGTCTGATCACGCAGGGCATACAGACGGCGATCCGCCGGCGCGATGCGCGACGTGGCGATGCCGATCGCCATCTTGTCGCTGTCGAGCAGCTCGAGCGTGCGACCTTTGTCGAGCGCCAGATCAAGCCCGGGGAGAACCTCCAGTTTATCCGCGGTTCCGCCGGTATGGCCCAGCCCTCTGCCGGTGAGCATGACAATGGGCCGATCGAGGGCGGCGAGCAATGGCGCAAGGACGAGAGAAACCTTGTCTCCGACGCCGCCGGTCGAGTGCTTGTCTCCCAGCCCCAAGACCTCGCGCCCGAGCTCCCAACGTTCACCCGAATCGAGCATGGCGCGAGTGAGCGCCACGGTCTCGCTGGGATCGAGCTCCCGGATCGCCGCTCCCATCAGAAAGGCGGCGAGCTGGGCATCGCTCCAAGAGCCGTCCGCGGCTCCCGTCGCGATTGCCGTCAACTCCGAATCGGTGAGTGCCCGCCCTGTCCGGACCTTGGCCAAGATCCGGTAGGCGGAGGTTGAAGCGGGGCTCGACACCGGCTGCTTCCCGGTCGCGGAGGCCGTGCTTAGCCGCCTTGCGGCCGCATAAGGGCCGCGCCGCCCATAGCGGCCGGCATGGTCTGCTGCCGGGCCTCAGCGGCATACGGCGAGGTGGAAAACTCGTTCTCGATTCGTCGAAAGTTCTTCATCGCCTGGTCATGCTCGCCGAGCTTCTCCTGGGTCACGGCGAGCTGGTACAGGATGACATCCGTGGGCAGAGACTTGTCTTGACTGTTCAACATCGCTTGCAGCTTGGCCTCGACCTGCTTTCCCTTGCCTTGAGCGCGATCTAACGTAAAGAGGTTGATCTGGACCTCAGCGGCGAGCATGTCGTCAGGATGGTGAGAGAGGAACCGCTCCCAGAGCTTCGCCGCCTTGTCGGGGTTTCCCGCGGCCGCGGCCATCTTCCCGAGGTAGACGTCCGCTACCGAACCGGCCCGGGTCGATCCGAAATGGTCGGCCAGGCCCTCGAACAGCTGCTTGGCCTTCGCGTTGCGCTGATCAAGAGTGGCAAAGCTCGGCGACACCAGATCGTCGGGCTTCGGAGCCTTGGTCGCGATCGGCGCGTTACTGACGGCTATGGCATGCGCCAGGACGCGATTCGCCTCGGTTTCCCGATGGTTGCTATAGGCATACCACCCGTAGACGACGAGCGCGGCGAAGAGAAGCGCCCCCGCAATCCATACGACAAGACGGGCGTTGAGCTGTAACCAATAGATCACACGATCCAGTCCCTCGCGGAACTCATCTCGCTTGATCTCTTTTCGCGACAAACGGGGACTCATCTCTAGCTCCTTGCTTATTTCTGTTTTGGGGTGCCCGGGTCTTGGTGCGGCTGGGAGGATTCGAACCCCCGACCTAGAGCTTAGGACGCTCCAGCTCTATCCAGCTGAGCTACAGCCGCACGAGGCTCATTATATTCGCCGACCCCGTGGGCCCCCAAGCGACGATAAGCGATTTAGTAGCAAATCAGGGACTCCACCGTGTACCCATCGAGCTTCTCGCGGCCCGGCAGGAAGGAGAGCTCGACAATGAAGCCCAGCGCAACGACCTTGCCTCCCATGGTCTCCACCAGCTCGGCCGTGGCCTTCGCTGTACCGCCAGTAGCGATCAGGTCGTCGACGATAAGAACTCTCTCCCCCGCCTCCACCGCGTCCCGATGGACCTCGAGCCGATCCTCCCCGTACTCGAGCTCATAGGACTGCGCCAGAGTCTCCGCCGGGAGCTTGCCGGGCTTGCGCACGGGGACGAACCCCGCATTCAGGTTGTAGGCGACGATCGGCGCGAACATGAAGCCCCGCGACTCGATACCGATGACCTTGTCGATGTGCTCGCCAGCGAACAGCCAAACGAAACGATCCACGGTCTTGCGCAAGGCCAGTGGATTCTGCAGCAACGTCGTAATGTCGTAGAAGACGATGCCCGCCTTGGGAAAATCGGGCACCTCTCGTATGTACTGTTTCAGATCTTCCATCGCATCTCCCCTGGTTGGGCTCGGTCAGCGAACAATTGAAAATCCCTTGGTGTGCGGCACGGCTCGAATCGAGCTCGTCTCGATCGTCTCCACGCGCGCTGCCGGAGGTCCTTCCCTCAAACCCTCCTCGAACGAATCCAGCGCCTGCTCGGTACCGGAAGCGACCGCTTCCACACCGCCGTCGGGGACGTTACGCACCCAACCCGTGAGCTCCAGTCCATCCGCCAAGCGCTTGGAAAAGTAGCGGAAACCCACTCCTTGAACCCGTCCACGAATCAACCATCGCCGTCCCACCGTCACGCCGTCAGAGCCCTCCACAGCGGCTGCGGCGGTCGCGAGCGGCGCGGCCAACGCCGCGGAAGGATAGCAGAATCACGGTTTCTCCCACCCATGACGCCCCACCAATGGGACAAAGGCGACGCTCTCTCCCTCCTGGCGACGAACGCTTCGGCCAAGCTTCTGATAGAGAACCAGGCGTTGGCGATCACGGCTTCCTTCGGGAATGAGGATCCTGCCGCCCACCACCAGTTGATCGATCAGCGGCTGCGGCGCGGCCGGGGCCCCGGCCGTGACCAAGATGCGATCGAAGGGAGCGACCTCGCTCCAGCCCACGGTACCGTCGAAGGCCTGGATCTTGACGTTGCCAATCCCGAGCTGGCGCATGCGGTCGATCGCTTTGTGAGCCAGATCCGCGATCCGCTCCAAGCTGTAAACCCGGCGGGCGAGCTGTGCCAGCACGGCGGTCTGATAGCCAGACCCAGTCCCGATCTCGAGCACCGAGTGGTCCGCTTCGACCTCCAACAACTCACTCATCCGAGCCACGATGTAGGGTTGCGAGATCGTCTGCGCGCCCCCGATCGGCAGAGCGTGGTCGCCATAGGCCTGACTTCGCAGGTGCTCCTTGACGAACAAGTGCCGGGGCACCGCTCTCATTGCGTCCAGAACTCGAGGATTCTTGATGCCTCGCGCCGCGATCAGCTCTCGGACCATGCGCTCCCGCAGGTAGGCATAATCTTGACTCATCGCTTGCTGGGCTCGGATTCGAGCGCCTTCAGCCAGCGGTCAAGGCCCGACGGGTCGTTGAGACGATCGTAGTCGGTCAAATCGAGATGCAACGGAGTGACGGAGATCTCTCCGTTGGCCACCGCTGCGTGATCCGTTCCCTCCTCGTGTCGCCACTCGGGCGTTCCGGCGATCCAAAAATAGCGCCGCCCGCGCGGGTCCGTCTTCTCGATGACGGACTGCCGATAGACCCGGCTCCCCAGACGAGTGAGCCGTATCGGACCGAGCTCGCCCGTGGGAAGGTTGACGTTGAGGAGCAGGCTCTTCGGGAGTCGATTCTCCAAGAGCGAAGCGACGAAGCGGCGGGCGAAGCCGGCGGCGCGCTTGAAGGAGAACTCGCCGCTGATGTTCTGGCTGAAAGCAACGGATGGTATCCCGAGCAGGGCGCCCTCGAACGTAGCGCTGACGGTACCGGAGTAGGTGACATCATCGCCTAGATTGAGCCCGGAGTTGATTCCGGAGACGATCAGGTCGGGCGGCGAATCGACCATTAGCCAGAAGACCGCCAGGCTGACGCAATCCGTGGGAGTGCCATCCACTGAAAAGCGGTTGGCTCCAGCTTCCTTGAGCCGCAGGGGCCGGTGCAGGGTCAGAGAGTGGCTGGTGGCGCTCTGCTCGCGATCCGGGGCCACCACGACCACCTCGGTCCCCGGGATCTCGCTCAGCGCCTCTTGCAAACGCAGCAGACCCTCAGCGCTGACGCCGTCGTCGTTGGTAACCAGGATGCGCGCCATGCGCCGCTTCAGCTCACTTTGAGGTACCGTCCGACGATCGGCGCCAACTTCTCGAGAGTAGCCTTGGGAATCACCGTCGGATCGGTAATCAGCGCTTGCGCCAGCGCCGAGGCGCACGGACAGGCGCGCTCAACGGGGAGCTTGCGCACGATGCGGCGGACAACGTCCTGCGCCGTCGCAACGTTCTGCTGGATGACCTCCATCACCGTGGTCCCGCTGACCGCTTCCTCTTCTTCGTGCCAGCAGTCGTAGTCCGTCACCATGGCGAGGGTCGCGTAACAGATCTCGGCTTCGCGCGCCAGCTTTGCCTCCTGGAGGTTGGTCATGCCGATGACATCAACCCCCCACTGCCGGTAGATGTCGGACTCGGCGCGAGTCGAGAACTGAGGACCCTCCATGCACAGGTAGGTGCCGCCCTCGTGGACTCCCGCACCCGCCTCCTTCGCCGCCTGAAAGAAGAGATCGGCGAGGGTCGGACAGACCGGCTTGGCGAGGGACACGTGGGCTACCAGCCCGTCGCCGAAGAAGGTGTCCGCGCGGTGTCGTGTCCGGTCGAAGAACTGGTGAGGCACGACGATCTCGGTGGGCCGATACTCCAGCTTCATCGACCCCACCGCGCTCACCGAGACGAGCCATTCGACTCCCAGCTGCTTGAACCCATAGATGTTGGCGCGGAAATTGAGCTCGCTCGGCAGCAATCGATGGCCGCGGCCGTGACGCGCGAGAAACACGACGTCCTGGCCCTCCAAGTCACCCAGAATGTACGCATCCGACGGATCGCCGAATGGCGTCTCCAAGCGTCTTTCTTCGTGAACATCCAGCCCCTCCATCTCGTAGAGGCCGCTCCCTCCAATGACACCGATCCGAGATTTCACGATTCCGCTCCTCACTGTTAGGCAATTGATCTCTGGCGCGACCGGGCGGCTGCGGAGAGCATCGACTCTGCGCTGCGAACCCGCGCAGCATACCAAGCGCGGCTCCGATTGTCAGCTCATCTCGCGGCTACCGCGGCGATCTCCAGGGCCGTGGCGAGAGCTCTGCGCGCGGTCGGCGCGTCAACGATCTCACCCTCTTCTCCCCGACAGGCGGCGACGAATCCAGCCAGCTCACGGCGCAGCGGCTCGGCTTGTTCGACCGCGAGATCATCCGCGACGATTCGCCGATGCGATCCATCCTCTTCCAGACGGTACCCCTTGATCTCCTGCCTTTGATAGTCCAAGGAATAGTAGCTTCGACGTTGAAAGACCCTTAACTTGCGCACCTTTTCGGCCGACACGCGCGAGGCGGTCAAGTTGGCCGTCGCTCCCGAAGCAAACTCCAATCGGGCGTTGGCGATATCGACGCGAGAGGACAGGACGGCGATCCCGGTGGCTCGAACCTCCTCGATCGGACTCGGATCGAGAGCCTGCACAATCTGCAGATCATGGATCATCAGATCGAGCACCACGTCGACGTCCAGGCTGCGCGGTGTAAAGGTCGCGAGGCGTTCGACCTCCAAGAAGCGAGGCGCGCTCACGTGTTGGCGCAGGGCGCTCACCGCGGGATTGAAGAATTCGACATGGCCCACCGCCACGATTCGCCCGGAACTCGCGGCGATCAGCGCGTCGGCCTCCTCGAGCGTCGGTGCCAACGGCTTCTCGATCAGGACGTCGACTCCTTGCTCGAGAAGCATCGAGCCGATCTCACGGTGAGACTCCGTCGGAACCGCAACCACCATCGCCTCGACCTCGCCAGCGAGCGACTCCAAGCTCGCGAAGGGCTTCGCCCCGTGCTCGGAACAAACGGCGGCGAGGGTATCGGCGTTCTTGTCGAAGGCGCCCACGAGCGTCGCTCCCTCGAGCGTGCTTAGGATCCGCACATGATGACGCCCCAAGGCGCCCGTGCCCACCACACCGACTCGAAGGTCTTCCCGGGCGCTAGGCAGAGCTCCCCCTCCGGCCGACTCCGGCCCCGGGCTTGAGGGTGATCGTGCCCCGCTTGGAGGAGCGCACGAACTCGAGGAGGTAATCGACCTCGGGATCGCCTCCGTGCCTTTCCGCGATCGCCTGCAACGCCTGGTGGGTGTTGAGATTGGACCGGACCAGAAGCCTGAGAGCCGACTCCAGCCGCCCGAGCACCTCCGTGGAAAATCCCTTGCGCTCCAGGCCGATGCGATTCAGCCCGAAGCAGGCAGGCTTCTGCCCCACCGTCTTGGCGAAGGGCAGCGCATCCTTGGTGATTACCGAGAAGCCTCCGATGTAGGCGTGCCGCCCGATCCGGCAGAACTGGTGGACCGCGCTGAACGCTCCGATCACGGCATCGTCCCCGACCTCGACGTGACCGGCGAGCGTCGCCGCGTTGCTGAATATCGTGCGATCGCCGACCTGGCAATCGTGCGCCACATGGCTATACGCCATCAACAGGTTGTCGCTGCCGACGCGAGTTACGCCTCCACCCTTGGCGGTCCCTCGATGGAGGGTCGTGAACTCGCGAATGACATTCCGGTCCCCCACCTCGAGAACCGTCTTCTCACCGCCGAACTTGAGATCCTGCGGCTCGAACCCGAGACAGGCGTGGGCGAAGATGCGGTTCTCCTTGCCAATGCGCGCCGGTCCTTGAATCTGCACGCCGCTGCCCACGGTCGTACCTTCATCGATCGTCACATCCGCCCCGATTACCGCGTAGGGGCCGACCTCCACCCCCGTCGCCAGCTCGGCGTTCGGGTCGATCACCGCGGTCGCGTGAATGGTCTCGCTCATCGATCGATCATCGCCGAGGAGAGGATTGCTTCGGCCACCAAGGTGCTCTCGACGAACGCCTTGGCATTGAGCTTTCCGTGGTTCTTGCGCACGTGCTGGACCTCGATCTCGTAGCGCAACTGGTCGCCTGGACGCACCGGATGACGAAACCGCGCCCGCTCGATCGAGGTGAAGTAGATCAGCTTATCCGCCCTCTCGGGCCGATCGTGCAGGAGGAGAATCCCACCACTCTGCGCCATGCCCTCGACCATCAAGACTCCGGGCATCACCGGATGGCCGGGGAAATGGCCGACGAAGAACTCCTCGTTGATCGTCACGTTCTTGAGTGCCACGATCCGCTTGCCCGCTTCGATCTTGAGAACCCGGTCGACCAGAAGCATCGGATAGCGGTGTGGCAAGATCTCCATGATCCAGCTGATATCGAAGCCTTCGCTGGTCTCCTCCGACGCCATCATCTCCCTCCTTCCCCAGACCCTCCGGATCGTACCTGGAGCTCTTCCTCCAACCGCCGAAGGCGCCGCAGCATGTCGTTCAAACGCCCGAGAACGGCCTGTTGTCGGCGCCAGCGGCCCGCCTCGATTGCTGGGATGCCCGCTACCTGCTCGCCCTCGTCCACGTTCTTGAACACCGCGCTCTTGGCCGCCACGCGAGCTCCGGTTCCAACCTCCAGGTGCCCTCCGATCCCGCTCTGTCCAGCCACGATCACTCCATCACCCAACGTGCTGCTTCCCGCGATACCAGCTTGGGACACCAGGATGCACCCGCGGCCGAGACGTACGTTGTGGCCGACCTGGACCAGGTTGTCGATCTTGCTGCCGGCTCCCACAACGGTCTCTTCCAGGGTGGCGCGATCAATGGTCGTGTTGGCGCCGATCTCCACGTCCTCCTCGACGCGCACCGTGCCGATCTGCGGGATCTTGACGTGTTCGCCCTGCCGCTGCGCGTATCCAAATCCGTCGGCGCCGATGACGGCTCCGGCGTGAACGATCGAGCGCGCCCCGACCCGCGTTCCCTCATAGAGAACGACGCCTGGATAGAGGATCACGTCCGCCGCGAGCTCGCATCTCCTGCCGACGACCACCATCGATTCCAGCCTCGCCCTGGCTCCGATCCGGCTCTCCTCCCCGATCACCACGTAGGGACCGACTGACGCCGAGGGATCGACCTCCGCTCCATCTCCAACGACGGCGGTTGGATGGATTCCGGGCACAGCCGCTCGAGGGGGGTAAAACAGGGTTAAGAGATCGGCCAGCGCCGCGTACGGATCGGGAGAGATCAGGAGGTCGTGACCAAGATCCTCGGCACCAGCCCCCACCAATAACGCCCCCGCCCCGCTCTTCTTCGCGAGTTCCCGGTAGCGCGAGTGAGTGAGAAAGGCGAGATCCTCCCTGCCGGCCGTGGCGAGCGGCCTCACGGCCGAGATGGCGCGGTCGGGATCGCCACGGAGCTCGGCCCCCAGGCGCTGCGCCAGATCTCTCAGCCGATAGGTAGTCACTCAGTTGCCTTTGGTCGCCGGAGCCTTGGTCCCTTCCTTCTGTTCGCTCTTGGCGGTCAGGGCGTCGAACTTCTTGACGATCTGGTCGGTGATGTCGATCGCGTCCGGAGCGTAGAGCAGCCCGCTCTGGTATTTGTTGAAGATCAGCGTATAGCCGCCCTTCTCTCCAACGTCGTTGATGATCGGCATGACTTCCTTCTCGATCCGGTTGAAGGCCTTGTCGCGAGCGTCTTGGAGCTCCTTGTTCGCATCCTGCTGGAACTCCTGGAAGTCATTGACCTTCTGCTCGAGCTGCTTCTCGAGGTCCGCGAGCTTGTCCTCGGAGAGCGTGAGCTTGCCCTCGGCGATCCGGCTGCGCAGGTCGGTGATGTCAACCTGCTTGGTCCGAGCTTCCTTCATCTTCCCGTCGCTCAGCTTCTTGAGCGAAGCGAGAGCCGCCTTGCCCTCGGTCGAGTCGGTGAGGATCTGCTGGACATCGATGACCGCCACCTTGACCACCGTGCTGGCGGGCGCCGCCGCAGCCTGGGCGAGCAGCGCGCCGGAACACACCAAAGACCCGGCAAGCGCTGTCACCAGCGCCCCAATCGCGATGGGATGGCTGAATGCTTGGCTGAGCAACTTCATTCGCTTCATGGGCTCGATTCTCCTTACGGTTAGAAACTGGTTCCGACGCTAAAGACGAAACTGTTGAACTGGTCCCCGGGGAGAGGGCGCAGATTCTTCGCGTAGATGAAGCGCAGCGGGGCGCCGAGCATCGGGACGTAGACCCTGAGCTCGACTCCAGCGCTCTCTCGCAGGTGGCTCAAGTCGTATCCCTGTCCGCTCCCGTACACGTTCCCGGCATCCAAGTAGAGCAGCACGCGGAACGGCCCGCCAAGCAGGAAATGGTACTCGAAGTTGGCCAGAAAGAGCTTGTCACCACCGAGAGGAAAGCCCGAGGAGTCGGTGAGGTAGTTCCCGTTCTTGTCACGCACGGAGATCGTCCGATAGCCGAAGCCGCGGATGGTTTCCTCACCGCCGAGGTAGTAGCGGTCGAGAGGATAGAGCGCCTTTCCGCCAAAGGGCTTGATCAAGCCGACTTGCACGTTGACGGCAAAGAGGGTCCTCACGGGTGACCGCGTAACCGGCTGGAAGAGACTGAAACCGACCTCCGGCTTCAAGTAGTAGGTGTCGCCACCGAGAATGCCTCCGGCGTACTCCAGGCTCAGGCTGAATCGCTTGCCCACCGTGGGCTCGAGCCTGCTGTCCCTGCTGTCGTAAACGAAGGTCGGACGAATGGATGCGACCTTCTGGTGAAAGTACTCCGTGACGGTGTGCCCCAAGGCATCGAGGACCTGGAGGTTGTCGGTCGCGTTGTAGCGGCTGAAGTCGAAGGAGAGGCTCGAGAAGAGCCCCAGGTTGCGACCGTAGGTGAAAGTTGCGCCACGCGAGTTCTGAATGTAGTTGCTACCCAGGAGCACGCTGTAGTTGAGATCGTGACGGAAGATCTGAATTCCGATGCTCTGCGGCCGATCCATGAACCAAGGGGAGAAATAGGACAGGTCGTAATACTTCATGTAGTTCCCGGTTTGAAGGTCGGCCGACAGGGTTTCTCCTCGCCCCATGAAGTTGCGCGTCTTGACCGAGAACTGCCCGAAGAAACCGTTGACCTGACTCCACCCACCGCCTACGAGAAGCTCGGTACGGTCTCCTTCGCGTCCTTTGATCGTCAAGTCGACGGTCTTCTTCTTGTTGTTGAAGTCGAAATCTACGGGATCCGACTCATCGATCTTGAAGAAGTCGAGCTGGCCGATTCGCCGCAGACTGGCCTTGAGCGCCCCCAAGTTGAGCACGTACCCCTCCTGGACGGCCGACGAGCGACGCAGGACCTTGTCCTTGGTCTTCGTGTTTCCTTGGAACTCGATCCTCCCGACCTTGTACTGATCGCCCTCGTCGATATGGATGACCACGTTGGCCACGTGGTTGTCCGCATCCACGATCTCCGGCTGCACTTGGGCGTACAAGTACCCAGTGTCCTGGTAGAGCTTCTCGATCGCTTTGACCCCATCATCGATCACCTTCGACCGCAGCCAGCCGCCGCGAG
>JBJKRB010000089.1:0-11086 GCA_046704885.1 Thermoanaerobaculia bacterium
ACCGTGGTTCGGCGCCTCGACGTCGGGCTGACCGCCAACCGGCGGCTGGCCTCGATGGGCGTCGTGGTGGGTTCAGCGATCGAGGTCCTGCAGAACCGGCGCCACGGGCCGATGCTCATCCTCGTCCGTGACACCCGCCTGGCGATTGGCCGCGGCGAGGCGGGGAAGATCTTCGTGGAACCCAAGGAATGAGCGAGTCCCCGCAAGCGCAGAAGGCCGAGGTCGTCATTGCCCTGGCGGGTCAACCCAACGCCGGCAAGTCGACGGTCTTCAACCTGCTCACCGGGCTGTCGCAGCGCGTCGGCAACTGGTCCGGCAAGACCGTGGAGCGCAAGGAGGGCATCCTGGAGCAGGGCGGGAGGCGGGTGCGCGTCGTCGATCTGCCGGGAACCTACGCCCTGGGTGGCCATTCCGAAGAGGAGCGCATCTCGCGCGACTTCATCTTGCGTGACCGGCCCGACGTGATCGTGATGATCGCCGACGCCTCGGCGCTCGAACGCAGCCTCTACCTGCTGACCGAGCTCCTTCTCTTGCCGGTTCCCGTGGTTCTCGGCCTCAACATGATGGACGTGGCCGAGGCCGAGGGGATCGAGATCGAGCCCTCCGTCCTCGAGGCGGCGTTGCGTTTGCCGGTGGTACCGATCGTGGCGCGTAGGGCGCAAGGCGTCAAAGACCTCCTGGAGACGGCGCTCCGCTTGGCGCGCTCGCCGGGGGACTTCGTGCCGGTGCGCCCGGAGATCGCGGAGCCTCACCGCGAGGTCCTCGCGCGTCTGCGCGGGCTCTTGGGCGAGGCGGTGCCGGAGCCGTACCTCCCCGACTGGGTGGCGCTCAAGCTTCTCGAGGGCGACACCGAGATGGCGGCGCGGACGCGCGGCTGGCTTGCCGACTCCGAGTGGGCCGAGGTCGACGCCCTCCTGCGGCAGCACGAGGACGCGGTGCTCGACGTGGCGAGCGGGCGCTACGCGTGGATCACCCGGATGCTTCGCGCCGGAGTCAAGCGGCCGCGGCTCGGGCAGGTCAGTCTCACCGACCGCCTCGACCGCGTTGTGGTGCACCCCTTCTGGGGCATGCTCGTGCTCCTCGCGGTCTTCGCCGTCATGTTCGGCCTGACGTTCTTGATCGGGAGCCCGCTTCAGGAGTGGTTGGACGTGCGCGTCATCTTGCCCCTGCGCGAGGGGGTGAGGTTGGCTCTCGCCGGGGCTCCAGGGTGGCTCAGCGGCCTTCTCGCCGACGGTGTTCTCGGCGGCGCTGGTCTGGTTCTCACCTTCCTTCCCATCCTCGTCGTCTTCTTCGCCGCCCTCGCGATCCTCGAGGAGACCGGCTATCTTGCCCGCGCCGCCTACGTCACCGATCGATTCATGCACGTCCTCGGCTTGCACGGTCGTAGCTTCCTGCCGTTGTTCCTCGGTTTCGGTTGCAACGTGCCGGCAGTGATGGGCTCGCGGGTGATCTCGTCGAAGAGCGGCCGCCTGTTGACGATCTTGCTTGCCCCGCTGGTGCCGTGCAGCGCTCGCTTCACGGTCCTCGCCTTTCTCGTGCCCGTCTTCTTCGCGCGCTATTCGATTGTCGTCGCGCTCGCCCTGGTTATGGGCAATCTGGTGGTCCTCGCGGTGGTTGGCGTGGTGCTCAGCCGGACGCTCTTTCGCGGCCAGCAGGCGACCTTCATCATGGAGCTGCCGCTCTACCGCGCCCCGGATCGCAGGGCGCTCGCGCGCTTCGTGTGGAACAACACCTGGGCCTTCATGCGCCAGGCGGGCGGTCTGATCCTGGCGCTGTCGGCGCTGGTCTGGGCCCTGAGCTACTTTCCAGGCGGGAACCTGGAGCAGAGCTGGCTCGCCGACTTCGGCCATCTTCTCGCTCCCATCGGGCACCTGCTGGGCCTCGACTGGCGCATGCTCGTGGCCCTCCTGACCAGCTTCATCGCCAAGGAGAACGCCATCGCCACGCTCGGCATCCTGTACGGCGCCGGCAGCAAGGGGGTCGGGCTCACCGGGATGCTCGCCGCCCACGTCGCCCCGGCTTCGGCCCTCTCCTTCCTGGTGGCGACAATGCTCTTCATCCCTTGCGCGGCAACGGTCGCGGCGATCCAACAAGAGATCCATGACTGGCGATGGACGCTCTTCGGCGTGGTCTTGCTCCTGGTGATCGCGCTGGGCGCGGCAACGCTCGTCTACCAGACCTCCCATCTTCTCGGTCTCGGCCTGAGTCATGCTTGAGCAATTGCTGCAGCTCCTGGCTACGGACCACACCCTCGATCTCGGTGCGCTGGCGAGCGCCCTGGGAGTGACGCGGCCCGAGGTCGAGTCCATGCTCGAGACGCTGGTCCGGCTTGGCTATCTCGAGCGCGTCGCCGCCAGCTGCGACTTGACTTGCACGGGCTGCCCGCTGGGCGAGACCTGCCGCCGCGAAGGCGGTTACCATCTCTGGCGGGTGACGGCGATGGGCGCTCGCTTGCAGCGCTAGGGGCACCGCGGCGCGCCGGCGTTCTGACGGGCTGCGCCGGAAGTGGCATACTGCATTCAATCTAGATGAGCCGTGGCGGGGTCGATGTTCGAGCCTCGCTGCAGGCATTCTTACTGGGGGGATGCATGGGCCGAAGACGCGCTTTGCTCTCGCTTCTCGTCGCGCTCCCGGTTTTGCTTGCCGGGTGCAAGAGCCAACCGGCCGACGAGGCGGCGCTCGGTCGAATCAAGGTCGACCGAGAGCTACCAACGACGGTGCGCTCGCCAGCCGATTGGCGGGCGCTCTACCGGCTGGCGCCGGACCACCGCTTCCTTCTTGCCTTGGGCGAGATCGACCGTTTGGCCTCCGGAAGCGCGCCGCGGACGACTTCGGTTCGTTTCTCGCAGGGGCATTGGGCGGTTTCCTACGCGGGAAGGCCGGTCGGTCCACTCCCGAAACTGCCCTCGTATGCGGAGCTCAAAGCGCTCCTCGATCACTTCGCCAGAGGCTACGCTGGCGCTCTCGACCAACGCTGGCATCAACCGCTCACGGCGGCCGAGTGGAAGGAAATCGACGAGGAGTCGCACGCCTTTCTCGCTCCCGATGCGTTCAAGACCTTGCGCTCCGTCGATGCGCTCTGGCACGCGGGGCACCACTCGCCTCGCCTGCTGATCCCCGCCGCTCGCGCCCTGGTCTATCTCGCCCTGCAGCAGCGCCAGGACGCCGGAGTAGGGGACGCTCTCCCCGGCGAGGCCCTGGCCGCGCTTACCCTGGCGCAAGCCGCGGCGCGCGATCCGATGACCTCAGAGGAGGCCCTCCTCGCCTACGCCCTGGGCTACACCAACGCGGCACGGACGCTCGCCGCGAAGCTACCCGCCACCGAGGTCACGCGGACGTTTCTCCTCGATCATCGGGTCGCCGATGATCATGGTGCGACGGCATCTCATCCGTTTCTTGCGCGCTTTCTCGAGTTGCGCCTGGCCTCGGATCGAGGCGGTTTCGTCGGTTGGCTCAAGAAGGGAAATCTGGCGTTCGGTGGAAGGCCGATGCCACCGGGTGTTCTCCTGAGCGGCGTTGACGCGGCTCCACTCGGGGCGCGCGAAGAGCTCTTGGTGGAGATTCCTGGGCTCATCAAGAATGGTCTTCAGAACCCTGTGCTATTGCATCTTCGCGCCGCGGGCCTAGGTGCCCTTGGTTCGGTCGCGCGATTTCTTCCCCTGGATACCGCCGCGGCATGGAGCAGCGGTCAGAGCGTTCTCAATCGCCTCTATCCACACTTTCCCCGTGCGGTTCAATCGGTCGAGAACTTCTTTATGTGGGGGCCAGATGATCAAGACTTCGAGTCGTTGGTCGCAAGTGCGAGCGGGAGGGCCAAGGGTCCGTTTCTGACCGCCTCTAGCCTCAGCTCGTACTTTCGAGCCAACTACTACTCTGCGATCTTCCTGCTTGGAAGTCACTACGTGGACAAGCTCGACTACCTGCCGGCGGCGAAAGCCTTCGGACAGTGGCTGCGCTCCGGAGCATCCGGGATCGGAGCAGAGCTCGGGCAACTCGAAGCACTGCGCGCGGCGGTAAGGTCCGGGAAGGTCGAGGCGAAGGAGCTGCTCGGGCTTCTCCGGGAGTCCCGGCGCCTTGGATCGCGACCGTTGAGCCTTCTCGTGGATTCGTTGAGCAAGGGTGCAAACTGGGGGGATCCCAAACTCCTTCAAGTGCCAGCTGATCTTGCTGCGCGATTGGATAGCAGGTTGAAGGATCGCCTGGTTCTCGCTTCGGCCGGATACCAGGCTGGCCGGGACCGCCACCTATATCGAGTGCTCGCGAGCAGCGCAGTCGCGGAAGCCACTTGGGAGCATGCGTGGACTGCGGGCAGTCTCGCTTTCGAAGGGCGAGATCTCGACAAGCTCGAGAGGCTGGCGCGGTCGGACAACATGTCCTGGAAACACCAGGTGGAGGTGGTGAGCGACTACGCTCAGATGCCGCAGGCGGATCCCGCCTTGGTGCGCTCCCGCTTCCAACAACTTCTGAGCGAAGCAGACGACAGCTATCTCGCGGAAAAGAAATACGTCGAGTACCTTGAAGCAAGAAAAGACTACCAAGACGCGGAAGCGTCGCTGCGCCACTGGCTTGGCACGAGCAAGAGCCCGGGTCTCGATCGTCCCGCGATGTTCATCGAGCTGTCCAAGGTCCTCCAGAAGGAAGGGAAGCTTACCGAGTCCTGGGCAGCACTCCAGGGTGAGGCGGCGCGCTCGGGAATGGAGGACGTCTTTCTCCAGGCCTCTCGGGTGCGTTTTGCGCAAGGGCATATAGACATGGCGGAGGCAATCGCGGCACAGGGTCTCGCGCGCTACTCGCACTCTGATGCGTCACGCGCCAATCTGCTCGGGCTACTCTGGCGGGACGCCAAGTATGGTCTCGCCGCCAAGGTCATGGGAGAGGCGCCGAGATCAGGTCATGCCTATCAGTGGAACGCCTTTGCCAAGGCCTTCGTCAAGGCATTCAAGGGCGAGCCCGATTCGGAAGCGCTCGCCGCCTTCGACGCTTTGAACGCCCTCCCCCTGGCTCCGGGCGAGCTTGCGGCCTTCCCCAAGAACGTGGGACCGGCCGGCCGCCCGGCCCTCGCCTTTCAGATGTTCGCCAAGCTCAAGGGGAGAGGGTACGATCGCCTCAACGAGCTCATGGAGAGCTATCGCTTCTTGAAAGCGTCGGAGGGGGCGGCCAAAGCCGACGCCTGGCTGACACAGACCGTGCCGCTTCGGGCGCGGCCCGCCGCCGCCATGATGCTTTATTCCGACGGTGAATACGACGCCTCCTGGTCGATGCTGCCGAACTTTCCGCCGGGCAGGAACTCCGACTACGTCTGGCTGCTGCGCGCCTCGGGCTACTTGAGAAGTGGAGAGAACGACACCATGAAGAAGCAGGAGCTACTCGACTACTTTGCCCAGCCGGGGGGAAGCCACTACCGGGTCGTCGGCCGCTACCTCATGGGTTTGGCGCCGCTCGACGACGTGCTCAAGGCGATGACCACGAGGAAGAGAATCTGCGAGCTCGGGTACTACATCGGGGTCAAGGCGATGGCCGCGGGCGACTACCGGACGGCGTCCGATTGGTTCCACGTCTCGGCGTTGACCGGCTCGACTCACGACGGCGAGTACCGCTGGTCTTACAGCATCCTGGCGAAATGGATGCAAGAGCCCTTGAGCCTGCAGGCAATGGCAAAACAGGCCGCGCGCTAAGGCTCGATGCGGGCGCTTGCCTGGGTCGAAGAGGCGACGCGGGAGAAGCGCGTCTCCGGCGCGACGTTCGCCGCACTCCGAGCCCAGTTCAGCGATGAGGAGATCGTCGAGATCGTCGGGCTCAACGCCCTCGAGGGCTTCTACAATCTGAGTAACATCCCGCTCGAGATCGAATCCGACGGCTTCTTCGCTCGGATAGCCAGAAGGGAGGGCTGAGGCCGGGACCGCGACCGGCGAAACTCCGGAGGTGCGCTCCCCGTAGATCGGGGGATGAAGCTCTCGCGCGCTTGGAGATCGCGAGTTTCGGTCGGGGGTGCCTGCCTCCTCGCCTACGGGGTCCTTTACGTCACCGCCCTTTTCTGCCTCGCGCACGAGGGCCTGGGCATCGCGGAGCCGCTGTTGGTTCTCGCGATCGTCGGAGTCGGGTTCTCCGCTCTCGCCTGGTGGCTGACTCGAGGTGCGGTCGCCCTACGCGCACGAGTCGAGCGGCCGGGCCGCGAAACCGCCTTGCTGGCGGCCTACTTGATCTTGGTCGCCGCCTTCATAACCTGGGGCCTCGGCTACCTCGAAGAAGGCATTCAAGCGCAGCCGTTGGGCGCGATCGCCGTGGTCGCCGCCAAGGTCGTCGTCTTCGTGGCGATACCCTTTGCCCTCCTTCGGTGGATGTGGCCCTACCGCGTGCGCGACTTCTTGCCGCCGTTCGCCTCCTGGCGCCGGCACTGGCTTCCCGCGGTGGGGATGTCGTTGGCTCTGATCCTCTTTCAGCTGGTCTTCGGACGCGGCTTGGCCACGATCCGCCGCTCAGGGTTGAGCGCCGGGGCGCTTGTCGCGGGGGTGCCTTTCGTCTTCGCCTGGCTTCTGATCGAGGTCGGCCTGGTCGAGGAGTTCTTCTTTCGGGTCCTTCTGCAGTCGCGCCTCGCCGCTTGGCTGCGCTCCGAGGTCGGGGGGATCGTGGTGATGGCGACGCTTTTCGGGCTGGCGCACGCTCCCGGGCTTCACTACCGCTCCGCTTTGACCCACGCCGCGCTCGGGGCCCACCCCTCGTGGCTGCTGGCGATCAGCTATTCGATCGTCGTTATCTCGGTCACCGGCTTTTTCTTCGGCGTCCTCTGGGCGCGGACGCGAAACCTGGTTCTCCTCATGGTGGTGCACGCCGCCGGCGATCTCCTGCCCAACCTGGTCACCACCCTCAGCAACTGGGGATGGCACCTCCGGATTCCCTGAGAGCTTTGAGCTGACAGGGCTGCGGCCGCAGGGCCGGCGTTCCCTGAGCGCGTCACTCCGGCTCGGATCTCGGCGCAGCCGTCCACCTTGCGGCATTGCGTCCGCGGCCGACATCTGTTTGTATCCAAGCGCGAGCCATGAAGAAACGCGTCTTCATCACCCTGTTCATCGTCACGGTCGTCGACATGCTGGGGTTGGGGATCATCATCCCGATCCTGCCTCTCTATGCCAAGAGCGTCGGGGCGACCGGGGTCGAGCTCGGCGTCATCTTCGCGGGGTTCGCCTTCTCGCGCGGCATCTTCGCGCCGATCATCGGGCGGCTCTCCGACCAGCGGGGGAGGAAGAAGCTGATGGTCGCCGGCCTGGTTCTGACCGCCGTCGTCTCGGTCGGCTTCGTCTTTGCCGGCTCGGCGCTGTCGTTGACCGTGATGCGGCTTCTCCAGGGTTTCGCCACCATCCTCGTGACTCCGGTGGCGCAGGCCTATATCGCCGATCTGACCCCGGTTGGCAAGGAGGGGAAATACCTCAATCTGTTCTTCATGTCGTTCTTCGCCGGTCAGGCGGCGGGACCGGGCCTCGGCGGTTACCTGAGCGATCGTTTCAGTATCACGGCGCCCTTCTACGCCATGGCCGCGCTGTCGCTCCTCGCCCTCCTGTTGATCGTCTTCCTCGTTCCCGAGAGCGAGGCGCCGAAAGTTCCCGGAGGCTCCGGCGTCCCCTTCTTTCGCTCCCTCCTTCCGGTCTTCAAGGACCGGCCGATGGCCGGGATCATGGCCTACATGAGCACCCGCGGCTTCTACCGCTGGGGCTTCAACGCCTTCTTCCCGCTTCTTGCCGTCAAAGCGGCCTCGATGAGCATGACGGGGGTGGGGATCGTCATCTCGGCTTACATGCTCTCCGGGGCGGTCGTCCAGTATCCGTTCGGCGTGCTGGTCGATCGCTACCCGAGATGGAAGGTGCGCCTCATTCTGATCGGCGGCGCCGCCAGCGCCGTCGCCATGTGCGCGGTCGCCGCCGGAGGCAGCATGACGGCGTTCTTGATCCTGACCCTGGCGATGGGGATCGCCAGCGCCGTGTCGCGAGCTTCGGCCATCGCTATTCGCACCGAGCGCGGCCGGATCTACGGCCAGGGCGCCGCCACCGGCGCCTTCACCACCTCGTTCAGCGTCGGCCAGGTCCTGGGGCCGATCGCCTTCGGCGTCCTCGTCGACGTGGCCAACATTCCCACCGCCTTCGTCGTCGGCGGGCTCATCGGTCTCCTGGGGACGGTGGCGGGTGTCGCCCTTCTCAGGAAACCGGCCGAGACCCGCGCGGTGTCGTGAAGAATTGCGCGGGATGGCCCGACGCAATCGCTTGCGTCGCGGCGGATCGCCGGATGGATCCTGCCGCCGTTCGTCGACTTCCGTGCTGACGGCGCCGTTCAGTTGCCGAGTCAGTTGCTCGATGTCCTCGGGGCGCATCGGAACGCCCAGGAGCGAGCCCACTTCCAGAATCAAGTAGAGGGATACGGTTCGAATCCAACTCCTCTTGCCCATTTCGCTTCCTCCAGGTTGAGGTTTTCCATCTTCAGTTGCACGGAAAACCAATCTGCTGGAGGACCACGGAAGAGGATCAGGGCGACAACGTCACCCAGTGGGCTAGAGGGTGCGGCTCCGAGGATTGCGCTGTATTCACTGCTCGTCCGAGCTGGCCGGGTCAGCGCAACGAGCACGAGGGCGACCAGGGCGAGCGGAGCGGCAAGCGGAGTCGCCGCCGCCACGGCGAGCAGTAGAGCGGCGCAGAGGATGAGCGAGAATCGGCGCATCGCGGTGCAAGTCTAGCAGCGTGGGGCTCGATTCGGACGGGACGGCGCGGGATGTTACTTGCGTAAGGCAAGTAGCTATGTTAGAACTTGAAATGTGAAAGAGAACCAAGCGATCGTCGCAATCCGCGCGTTCAACCGTTTCTACACCAACGTCATCGGGGTGGTCGACCGCCACATCCTGGAGAGCCCCTATTCGCTCACCGAGGTGCGGATCCTCTGGGAGATCGATCACGCTCCGGGTACGAATGCGCGCGCGATTCGCGAGAAGCTCTCCGTCGACGAGGGCTACCTGAGCCGCACGATCAGCCGTCTGGTCGAGAAGGGCCTGGTGCGCAAGCGCCGCTCGCCGGCCGACGCGCGGGTCTTCGAGCTCTCTTTGAGCGCCAAGGGAAGGAGGATCTTCTCGGGCCTCAACCGCAAGGCCGGCGAGGAGATCGCCGAGCTCGTCGGGCCGCTCGCGGCCAAGGAGGTTCGCGAGCTCGTCGCGCACATGGAGCGGATCCGGGAGATTCTCGACAAGGCGGAGCACTCGTCATGAGCGTTGGGCTCGAGGAGATCGCGATCCGGAACGATCTGCGTGCCGGAGATCTCGGCTACGTCGTCTACCGCCACGGTCTGCTCTACGGCGAGGAGTACGGTTACAACATCGAGTTCGAGACTTACGTCGCCGCCGGGGTCCGCGAGCTCTACGAGCGCTATGACCCGGAGCGCGACCGGGCCTGGATCTGCGAGCACGGGGGAAGGATGATCGGCTTTCTCGTCCTGATGCATCGCGAGAACGATGCCGCCCAGCTTCGCTACTTCCTGATCGAGCCCGAATACCGCGGCATCGGCCTCGGCAAGCACCTGATGAAGCTCTTCATGGCCTTCCTGCGAGAGCGGGGATACAAGTCCGCCTACCTCGTGACCACGCACGAGCTCGAGGCTGCCGCCTCCCTCTACAAGCGCCACGGCTTCGTCTTGACCGACGAGGAGCCCTCGAGCGAGTTCGGCAAGCCCGTCCGCATGCAGCGCTACGAGCTGACGCTCGCGTGAGCGCCTGCTGTAGGATTCCTTGCATGTCCAGGAAACTGATCGTTGCGCTCTCGGCTGGTAGCATGCTCCTCCTCGCCTCCGCCGTCATGACTCACGCCGCACAAGAGAAAGACGTCAAGCACGGCCTCGACGTGGGCGGAATGAACCGCTCGGTCAAGCCGGGCAACGACTTCTACGAGTACGCCAACGGCGCGTGGCTCAAGAAGACGAAGATCCCCGCCGACCGCTCCTCGTGGAGCTCCTTCTCGGAGCTTGCCGAACAGGGAAACAAGAGGACCGCCGCGCTCATCCAGGAGGTGGCGAAGTCCCCGGCGAAGGCGTCGCCTGAAGCGCGCAAGGTCGGGGAGTTCTACACCGCTTTCATGAACAAAGCGGCGATCGACAAGAAGGGACTGTCGCCGGTGGAGCCCGAGCTCGCCACCATCGTTGCGCTCAAGGACAAGAGGGAGCTCGCGCGCTTTCTGGGCTCACAGATGAGGGCCGACGTCGACCCCTTGAACATGACCAACTTCCACACCGACCGTCTCTTTGGCCTCTGGGTCTCGCCCGCCTTCGACAATCCCCACGTGAACGAGGCGTACATGCTCCAGGGTGGGCTGGGCATGCCCGACCGCGACGACTACTTGAAGACCGACGCCAAGAGCAAGGAGCTTCAAGCCGCGTACCGCCATCACGTCGCGGCGGTTCTCCGCCTCGCCGATCCGCACGAGAGCTCCGCCGCCGCAAGCGCGCAAGCTGAGCGGATCTACGATCTCGAGCGCGCGATCGCCGAGACCCACGTCAGCCGGACCGACTCGCTCGAGGTCTTGAAGGCCGACAATCCCTGGCCGCTCTCCGAGTTCACCGAGAAGGCCCCGGGGCTCGATTGGCACGTCTACTTCGCGGCCGCCGGCCTCGCGGACCAGAAGGTCATCGACGCCTGGCAGCCCAAGGCGGTGATCGGCATCGCCAAGCTGGTGGGGAGCGAGCCGCTCTCCTTGTGGAAGGAGTATCTGCGCTTTCACGCCATCGACCGCGCTTCACCGCTTCTCTCCAAGCCCTTCGTCGATGAGCACTTCGCCTTCTATGGCACCGCCTTGACCGGCGCCACCGAGCTCCGCGCCCGCTGGAAGCGGGCCGTCGACGCCACCAACGCCGCTCTCGGCGACGCCGTGGGCAAGCTCTACGTCAAGCGCTACTTCCCGCCCGAGGCCAAGGCGGCGGCGCAGGCGATGGTCAAGAACATCGTCGCCGCCTTCGGCCGGCGCATCGACAACTTGAAGTGGATGACCCCCGCGACCCGGGCCAAGGCCAAGGCGAAGCTGGCGGCCCTCTACATCGGGATCGGCTACCCCGAGCACTGGCGCGG
>JBJKRB010000090.1:0-13424 GCA_046704885.1 Thermoanaerobaculia bacterium
CCGCGCGTGGCCGCTCGCGTCAGCCGTTGCCCCTCATAGACGAGCTCGACGGAAGCCCCGTCGAACTTGGGTTCGAGAACGTATTCGATCTCCGTGCCCAGCGCCTTGCGAACACGGTCGTCAAAGCGTCGCAGGGCATCTGGATCCCGATCGGAGTCGAGGCTCCCCATGGGAGCGGCGTGCTGCACGGAGGGCAAGCTGGAGACGGCTTCCCCACCCACTCTCTGGGTCGGCGAGTCCGGGTCCTTCAGATCCGGGAATCGCTCTTCCAGATTTTCGAGCTCGTGGAAGAGCGCGTCATAGTCGCTATCGGAGATCTGCGGACGATCTCGGACGTAGTAGAGCTCGTCGTGGTGCCGAATCTCGCGGGCGAGCTCAGCAATGCGCCGCGCTGCCTCTTTCTTGTTCATTTACCTGGACGAAGGTGCTCGGGGCCGCGATGACCAAGTCGCAGGGGCTCAGGCTGGGAGCTTTTCCCAATCCTCCTCGGGAGCATCCGTGGCGATTGCCAGGCCACCGTCGGACCCGACGAATATGGGGTCCTTGACCACCTGCACCCGTCCTCCTCCAAACTCGGCGAGCGCCGCTTCGAGCGCCTTGCCCAAACCTGAGATCAGCGCGGTTCCTCCGGAAAGCACGATATTGTGCCGCACCTTCTCCTGGAACTCGGGCTCCACTCTCGCCAGAAGGTCGATCATGGTCTCGATCGCCGGCGGCAAGATGCTTTCGCACGCCGCCCTCATCTCGTCGGTGATGTCGAGCTCGGTCGGTCGCCCATCGATCGGGGCGCTCACCTTCACCCGGCCCTTGGGCTCACCGACGAAGCTGTGCTCTTCCTTCCATCGACGGACCATGTGAATCGAGAAACGCGCCCGTGGGTAGCGAGCGGCGACGAGCTTGGCCAGCTGCTCATCGATCGCGTCGCCCGCGGTATCGAGGGTGCGCTGGTCCTCCTCGCCCGGGAAGCGCCCCATCATGACGCAGAAGTCGGCCGTTCCCGCTCCGATGTCGATGATCATCGCGTGCAAGAGCTCCTCCATCCCATAGGCCACGGCGAAGGGCTCCGAGACGATCATCAGCGAGCTGACCAGACCCTTCATCGCGCTGCGCAGCTGTTGCTTGTTGACCCGCAGGGCCTCCGCCGGAACCCCCACCACCGCCCTCACCCGCCGGCCGTCGTCCTCTGTCACTCCGGCGAGGCGAATCAGCTCCTGGAGAAGCGCCTTGACCGCCGCCGTGTCCTTCTCCGACCCTTCCTTCATGAGCCCACGCTCCAGCGGTCGGTAGAGATCGAGCAAGGTACGATTCTCCAACGCCTCGTGCCCGATCAGGACGTCCCGCTTCAAGACCTTCCTCGCGACCATGTCGGCTGGCCAGCCGACAAAGCTCTCGATCACGTGACGTTCACCGGTCGAAGCGGAGACCGAGCTACGCGAGGTACCGAGATCGATCCCGAGATAGACGATTTCCGACTTTTCGCTCTTCTCCGTCATTCGTTTCCACTCCGTTCTGCGATGGTGGGTCTCTGGCTGCTGTCCGCGTATGCCTGGATTCCGTCATAGAGCGCGTAGGCGATGTACTGGCGATAGTCCTCGTCGGCGAGGAGCTTGGCCTCCTGCGGATTCGACAGGCAGGAGACCTCGGCGAGAACCGCCGGCATATCCGTGGCGACGAGAACCACAAAGGGTGCCCGCTTGACGCCGCGATTCTCGAGCCTGGGATTGACCTTCCTCAGCGCGCTGTAGAGGTTGTGCTCGATCGCTTCGGCGAGCCGGTGTGACTCGTCCTGGCGAACGTCGGCATAGATGCCGTCGAGGATCTTTCGCATGTCTGCCAAAGAGTACCCCGACTCCTGGTTCTCCCGCGCCGCCAAACGCGTCAGCTCCGGATCGTCGGTGGGACCCAGATAGTAAGTTTCGACCCCGCGAACGCTCCGCGTGAAGATCCAGTTGACGTGAATCGAGACGAAGATGTCCCCTTCCGCGTGATTGGCGATCGCGGCCCGCTCCTCGAGCGACACCGACTCGTCGCGATCACGCGTCATGACCACCCTGAACCCGGCCTCGCGCAGGAGCGAGGCCAGCCGTTCACCGATATCCAACGTAATCTGTTTCTCGACCAGCCCCCCGGGGATGCCGGTCCCGCGATTGGTGCCCCCGTGGCCGGGGTCGACGACCACGGTGCGCACGGCCAAGGGCAGGGCCTGGGGATCTACCGGTTGCGGCGGCGGATAGATGACGGGAGCGATCGCCGATGGCGGCTGGAAGACCCGAGGCAAGGCTGGCGATGCTTCAGTGGGAGGCTTGGCGCTCACCTCGCTGCTCGAGGTGGCAGGCACCATGCCCTGAGTGAGAGAGGGAGGGAGAGTCCCACCGGCGGAGGCCAGAAGCCCGACAGGAAGAGCCAGCATCCAGGCCCCGCGCGCGAGGGCCCGCGCGAGCGCGCTCCGCTCCTCCGATCGCCGCCGCCAACGGCCCTGGATGAGGTCTACGTTCTCCGCCACCGCTTCGCGCAGCAGCCGGCTCTTGACTCGCTCGATCTTGCCCATTACTCGCGCCTTCGATCGCCGCTCGACCGTGGTTGCGCCCACTCGAACACTCAACCGATCCGCTGCCAGAACTCTACTACAGGGACGTCGCGGACAGCCGCGCCGCGAAGCCGGGCAAGAGCCCGTGGGCTCCGTCCCGGTCTGGGAGGAGCGCCGTCCCTATCTGTTACGATCACCATCGATTCACGCAAGGAGAATCCCATGCTTGCCGACAAGATCACCGAGATTCAGAAAGCCCTTAACGACGCGCACCTGGACGCCTGGCTCTTCATGTGCTTTCAACACAACGATCCAATCAGTCTGAGCCTGCTCGGCTTGGCGGAGAAGGGTCTGTGCACTCGCCGCTGCTACTACCTGATTCCCGCCGATGGCGAGCCCCGGCGCCTGGTTCACCGGCTCGAGCCGGCGATGCTCGACCACTTGCCCGGCGCGAAGAAGAGCTACCTTACCTGGCAGGATCACGCCCAGAGCCTCGGCGAGCTCGTTTCGGGTTGCCGCAAGGTGGCCGCGCAGTACAGCCCCGAAGCGCAGATCCCCACGATCTCCCGGCTGGATGCCGGTACCGCAGAGCTTTTCAAGGCACAAGGGGTGGAGCTAGTGAGCTCGGGGGACCTCGTACAGAGCTTCGCGGCGGTTTGGAGTGACCGTCAGCTCGCGGGCCATCGGCGCGCCGCCGACCACCTCCACCGGATCGTGCTTCACGCCTTCGACCGCGTCGGCGAAGCGCTGCGAGAGCACCGCGACCTCAACGAATTCGAGGTCCAGCGCTGGATCTGCGAAGCTTTTGAGCAAGCGGGGATGGAAGGCGAAGGCGACCCCATCGTCGGGGTCAACGCGCACAGCGCGGATCCCCACTATCAGCCCACGGCGGAGGCGTCGAGCCCGATTCGTCAAGGCGACTTCCTGCTCATCGATCTGTGGGCCAAAGAGAAGCAGGCGGAGAGCATCTACGCCGATATCACCTGGTGCGGAGTCTGCTCCGCCGCGCCGACCGATCGCCAAGGGGAGATCTTCGACATCGTTCGCCGCGCGCGCGACGCGGCTCTCGCGCTCGTCCAGAGCCGCTACCCCGCGGGCGACCGTGCCCCCCTCATGGGCTTCGAGGTCGATGACGCCTGTCGCGAGGTGATCGTCGACGCGGGCTACGGCGACGCCTTCTTCCACCGCACCGGGCACTCGATCGACACCTCGGATCACGGCCAGGGGGCCAACATGGACAACCTGGAAACCCACGACACCAGGATCCTGGTGCCGATGACCGGCTTCTCGATCGAGCCCGGGATCTATCTGACCGGAGATTTCGGCGTGCGCAGCGAGATCAACGTAGCGCTCACCCCGGACCGCGCCGAGGTCACGGGGGGTGAATCTCAGAGCGAGCTGCTGCGACTGCTGGCTTAGCGGAAGCGATCAGCCGGCCACGAGATCGCCCTGACGAGCGGCTCTCTCTTCGACCGGAATGGGCTGCAGCACCATTACCATTCGCCGCCCGTCGAGATCCCCGCGAGTCTCGACGACACCCACGTCGGCCACGTTGTCGATCACCTGATCGAGAATTTCTCGTCCCAGCTCGGGACGACGCAGCTGACGATAGCGAAAGAAGATCGTAACCTTGACCTTCTTGCCCTTGCTCAAGAAGCGGTGTACGCGCTCGGTCTTCCGTTCGAAATCGTGCGTATCGATCGAAGGCCTGAATTTGACCTCTTTGACCTCGATCGTATGGGTCTTGCGCCGCGCTTCGCGCGCCTTCTTCTCACGCTCGTAGCGCAATTTGCCCCAGTCCAGGATGCGGACGACGGGGGGGTCTGCGTTGGGCCCCACCTCCACCAGGTCGAGACCTTCGGTGCGCGCCTTCTCGCGCGCTTCCTCCAGGGGAACGACGCCCAACTGGTTTCCTTCTGAATCGATCAAACGGACGGGGCTGTGTCGGATGGCTTGATTGACGCGGGGCTTGCTATTCGAGCTCGAGATCGGTGCCTCCCTCTTGGCGGTTGACGAACGATCGCCCATCCCCCTTCCAAATCGCGAGACGAGCGAAACACTGCATCGGCTTCGCCTATGTTATCAGCTGCCCAAGGCTCAGGACGCTCAGTAGGTCTCCCCTGGCTTGAGGGTGATGACCTCGCACGAAACTCCGAGATCATCCAGCTCTTTTTCGAGAAGCTCGGGAGTGCCGGTCAGGACGGGAAAGGTGCCCCAGTGAATGGGAATCACCGTGCGGACCTCCAGCAGGCGGCAAGCGCGCGCCGCTTGGGCCGGTCCCATAGTGAAGAAATCACCGATCGGGAGAAAAGCCCACTCCGGCCGGTAGAGCTCCGCCAAGAGCTGCATATCCGAGAACAGCGCCGTGTCCCCGGCGTGGTAGAAGGCATGCCCACTCTCGGGGCGCACGACATAACCCGAGGCCACGCCACCGTAGAGAATTTGATCGCCATCGGTCAGACCGCAGGAGTGGTCGGCGCGAACCATGCTGACCTCCATCCCCAGCACCTCCTGCGTTCCCCCCAAGTTCATGCCCGAGGTGTTCTCCACGCCCTTGCTGGCGAGCCAGTTGCAGATCTCGAAGTTCGCGACGATCTTCTTCGGCTTGTAACGCTTCGCCAACTCGACCGCATCGCCAATGTGATCGTAATGCGCATGGGTGATGAGCATGGCATCGATGCGCTCGAACTCGTACAGCTCGGGCGGACACGCTGGGTTGTTCTTGACCCACGGATCGATCAGGACCACCTCCCCACTGGGGAGCTCGCAGCGGATCGTGGCATGTCCGAGGTAGGTGAACTTGGGGCGCGAATCTTTGCTCATAGTCTTCTCCTCAGGGATCATTGCTCGGTTTTCGACTCTATCGTAACCCCTGCCGGCCCCGGCCCGTTGCGCCGATTCACAAACGACACCGGCGCGCCGCCGCCGATCTCGCCCGCCCGACCTGATGGTAAAGTTCATCGATGGTTCACCCCATGACCCCTCTCGTCAAGGGTCTCCTCCTCGTCCACATCCTCGCCGCTCTGTGGTTTGGGGCTGGGCTTCTCGCCGGCACCATGGCGCGCGCGCAAGGAAGGCGAGCCACCTCGGCCGCCGCACGTCTCTTCGCCGCTCGCTTGACCTGGCGGCTGAGCAGGATTTTCACCTTGCCAGGTCTGATGGTCGCCGGTCTGGTTGGCGCCGCCCTCGTCACCTTGCGCGGATTCTCCTTCCATCTCGGCTGGGTGTTCTCCTCGATGATCATCTATCTGATCCTTCTCATTTGTCTTCTCTTCGTCCTCACCCCCTACCAGTGGAGAGCAGCTCTCACCGCGGAGGCGAGCGAGGGCGCCGACCCAGATCTCGAAGGCGTTCTCAGCGCGCGATTGCCCGCCCTGGTCGAAGGGGCCAGCGCTTTGATGATGCTGGTCCTCATCTTCTTGATGACGGTAAGACCGTGAGTGTCCAAGAGCATGCCGACCATTGAGCTCATCATCGTTCCCTACGACGTGGACCGCGACGACACGGCGACGGCCAAGGGACCCCGCGATCTCTTGGCCCTCGGATTCGAGGAGGGTCTCACCGCCGCCGGGTTCCGCGTCCGCAAGTCCCTGGTTTGGTCGCGAGCTGAGCGTGGCCGCGAAGCGATCGTCGTCAGCGTGGCGCGCGAAACCGGACGGCTCGTCGCCCGCGCCCGATCTCGCGGTCGCTTCCCCCTCATCCTGGCCGGAGGTTGTCTGGTCGCGAGCGGAGTGGTGAGCGGGCTGCAGCGCAGTGGACGCACGATTCGCATTCTCTGGGTTGATGCGCATGGCGATTTCAACACCCCTGAGACCACTCCCAGCGGATACTGGGACGGAATGTCGCTCGCCGTCGTGTGTGGACGCAGTCTTGACGAAGTCTACAAAAGGGCGGAGCTCCGGGCCGTGCAATATAGCCACATCGCCCACCTCGGCGCACGCGCTCTCGATCCGCCGGAACGCGAGGACTTCGAACGCCTGAAGATTCTCCAGGTGCCGCCCACCGAGGTGGCCAGCGATGAGGTCATCACCCAATTGCGCCGCCGCATCGGCAAGTCTCCGGAGCTCTATCTGCACGTGGACATGGACGGAATCGACCCGCGCGACGCCCCGGCGGTTACTCTGCCCGAGCCCCATGGCATTCCACTCGCCGATCTCATCGAGGGTCTCGGCCGCCTACCTTCTCCCCGAGCCCTGACTTTGGCCGGCATGAACTTCGAGCGCGTCGACGACAAACGCAGTCGCAAGATGCTCGAGAGCTGCCTCGAGCTGGCTACCGCCGTGATCTCGCGCCTCGAGTGACCCGAGACGGGAGAGCCCTCCGACAACCAACCGGCCTGAAGGCGGTAATGCAAAAGCGTCTGCGCTCTATCTCGAGCTCAAAACCGACGGGGCTCCGCCTCGTCAGCTTGGTCATTGCCCTTGCCCTCGCCTCCGCCGTCCCTGGCAGGGGCGAGGAGGGCCTCATGTCCAAAGACACGGGCCCACTGCGTATCCGCAACCAGTTTCTTCTGGAGACGGGCTACTTGGGATTTACGCCGGCGAGCGCTCAGGTGCTCGCTCCGGGGCGATGGCAGTTCGATCTGACCGAAACCGTGAGCAACACCTTCGCGCACTCACGCGCTGTCGCGAACTTTCTCGACCAGCGCTCGACACGGTCGTCGATCACCCTGAGCGACCTCCGTTCGATTCCCGCCTCGAACCCCAAGGCACTGATCTTTCAGCTCGACGGAGAGGTCTACAGGACCAGGGTTTCCGCCCGCCGAGGGTTTGCCAATGGCTGGCAGCTGGAGGTGAGCCTCCCCCTCATCGACATGACGGGCGGACACTTCGACGCCCTTATCGAGGACTTTCACCGGGCTTTTGGTCTCGAGCAGGCGGGACGGCTGGGAGCTCCGAGAAACCGCTTCTTGATCTATCTGCGCGACGCCAAAGGCGAGTACTTTCGCAATCAAAGCCCTGGCTTTTCGCTCGGCGATACAGTCGTCTCGGTGCAGAAGGCGGCCTACTGGAGCACGGAGGCCAGCCCCCGGGCGATCCGTTTCGAGGTCAAGATCCCCACGGGCCAGTCTCGGGAGCTCACCAGCTCCGGTTCTTTCGATTTCGGAGTCGAACTTCTGGCTGGCCACTACTTTCGGCGCTCTTGTTGGCATGCGTCGATTGGAATCATCGAGCTCGGGCCGTGGAAGATGCTCCAACTCGGCCCGCAGCATCTCCTCTCCGGCATGATGTCCTACGAGTACGCCCTGAGTCGCCGCTCTTCCGCCGTCTTACAGGCGACCGTATCCCAGGCGCCGTTCCACTCGCTCGGACTCAGTGAGCTCTCGCCTCTTGCCCTGCAGATGTCCGCCGGAATCAAGCACAGCCACGGCCCTGACCTGACCTGGTTCACCGCCGTCACCGAAAATCTCGTTCACCTCAACAACACGGCTGACATCGGGATTCACTTCGGCGTCACCGAGACCTTCTGAGCTTCCTCCCCGAGCGGCGTGCCCGGCCCGGCCGCGACTTGCCGGCGCGTCCCCGAATAGCAGCGCAGGGTGCCGAAGCGCGTATCCTCGACGTATTCCTCCTCGACGCGTGCGAACCCAGCCTCCTTCATCATCCCTGGAAGCTCTCCGGAGGCGTTCGCCGCCGTTGCCTTCCACCCATCGAAGAGCCGGACGCCAGCAAAGGCGGCCCGGCTCAGCGGATTGCTCGCCCTTCCGAAGTCGAGCAGGAGAAAGTTTCCCGGAGCAGCCAGAACACGACGTACCTCGGTAAGCGCGGCGCGTTTGCGCGGCGTCGAGAGATGGTGAAACACCAGTGTCGAGGTGACGCGATCGAAGCTCGCAGCCGGAAAGGGCAAGCAAGCAGCGTCTCCCACCACGAGATGGGCCGAGAGCGCCAAGCGATCGAGCGTCCTTGCGGCCTGGAGGACACTGCCGAGGTCCCTGTCGAGACCAATCATCGTCGGGCCGGCGGGGTGCGCCGCCAGTACCGCCGCCAGGCGCGCCGTTCCGCATCCGACGTCGAGAAGCCTCTCATTCGTTCGCAGGCCGAGTGCGGTGACAAAACGAGTCTTGCGTCGCCGGTCGTCGAACAAACGATCCATCAGTGGATCGTAGAAGCGCGTCAACCAGTGAAAACGTAAAGGCGGCAGGTACTTTCTAGACATGAGGGCGAGGTCCGATCCGGCGATCCAGGAAGCGGACCGCGGCCAGCGTACAGCAATCGCGCATCCGCTTCCAGAAAGCCCCCTGGCGCAGAACCTGCGACGCTTCCATGCGTAACAAGAGGAGGAAGTTCGAGCAGGCGCGCCCCGACCATGAGAATGGCGACCGCACTGAAGCTGCTGGGGGCCATGGCCTTCGCCTTGGCTGCCCTATCGATCGTGGACATGTTCCTCCCCCGTCCCTACGACGGAGTAGTGCTGGAGTCCGATGCTTACTCCGAGCTTCGCGTTCGCCAGGTGGTTCCCGGAACGGGCGCCGCTCAAGCTGGAATTCGCCATGGCGACGTGATTGTCGGCATCGGCCGCGAGATCCTGCGTTCGCCAGCGAGCGCAGCCCGCCAGCTCAACCGTTACCGAATCGGCGAGATCGTCCCTTACCTGATCCGCGATGCGACCGGCATCCACGAAGTCGAGGTGCGGCTTGGCCACCGTCAAATCGGCGACCGCTCCTACCTCTATGCCTGCCTTCTGGGATTCAGCTTCTTCTTCGTCGGTCTCTTCGTTCTGCGGCGTCACCCGGCTCAGCACGCCAATCAGCTCTTCTTCATTCTGTGCACGCTCTTCATGCTCTTTCTGATCTGTCGCCTACGCCCGGCTTCCTACTCTCAGGTCGACACCTTCGTGCTCGCGACTGGGACCATGGCGCTGGTCGTTCTTCCTTCCGCGTTCTTGGATTTCTACCTCTCCTTTCCGCGACCACGATGGCGTTCTCACAAGCCTGCGTGGTTGCCGCAAGGCCTGGTTCTGGCCGTCATCTACGGGCTGCCACCGCTGGTGCTGCTCGCAAGCCTGGCGAGCAGCCGAACCCGCGAGCAGCCTCCGCTCCTGATCAGTGGCGCGCCGGCGGCGAACTGGTGGATTTTGGCTGTGTACATGATTCTCGGTCTGCTCGCTCTAGGCTGGAACGCCGCGGCGCTCAAGGGGACGCGCGAACGCCGCGGCGCCTGGCTGGTCCTTGCCGGCTCGCTCTTTGGGCTCGGGCCGTTCCTGGTCCTCGCCGTAGCCTTTCCCTCCCTCCTCCATACCGAGCGATTTCTTTTTTACGGAGTCGTGCCCCTCCTCCTGGTCCCTCTCACCTTCGCCTATTCGATCGTCCGGTTCCAGCTGCTCGACATTCAGGTCATCCTCAAGAAGAGCCTGCTCTATACGGTGACTACCGCGACGCTGACCGCCCTCTACGCGGTCGCGATCGCATCGTTCAACAGTCTCTTTGGAGGAACTGCGCTCGCCGATTCGCGTTGGTCGCCGATCGTGCTCGGCCTGGCGATCGTCCTGCTCTTCGACCCGGTTCGACGCCGCTTGCAGGTGGCTATCGATCGATTTTTCGCCGCCGAGCGTTCTCACCTGCAACGCGCCATGGTCGAAATGGGCGGCACCTTTACGGCCGATGATGATCTTCAGGGCGCGGTCCTGCGGCTGGTCGAGCGCCTTCCTCTCCTCGTCAAGGTCGACTTCGCGGCGTTGTACCTCAAGGAGGGCGAGCGGCTGTCGCGAGTGAGCGGGCCCAGCCAGCTCCCCTCTCGTCTCGACTTTCTTCCCGACCTGCATCGAGCCATCAGCCGAACGGAAGCCCTGCCGCGCGTTAGCGCCCTCCTTCTCGACCCGAGCCTCGGTCCTCGGGAGGAGCTCCTCCTCAATCGGCTTGCCTCTGGCGGCGCCGCGGCCCTCGGGAGCCTCGCCTCATCTCGGCGCATCTTGGGTCTGCTGGTGCTATCGAAGAAGAGCGGCCAGATCGATTTCGAGCCCGAGGAGCTAGCCCTGCTTCACGGACTGCTGCAACAGGCCGCCATCGGCCTCGAGACGAATTTCCTCCTCGAGGAGAGGACCCGCCGCATTGAGCTCGATCGCGATCTGGAGATCGCCGCCAGCATTCAGTCCGCCCTGCTCCCCAAGTCAGTTGAGGTTGCCGAGGGGTGGAGTGTCGCTGCCGCATGCAGACCCGCGCGCCAAGTGGGAGGAGATTTCATCGCCAAGCTTCCCACCGCCGATCCCAGGAGCGCCGCTCTCGCATATGGGGACGTGTCCGGAAAATCGATTCCCGGCGCCTTGATGATGATGGCCGCGCACGAGATCTTGCACGCGCTCGCCATGACCGCCAGCGGCCCCTGTGAGGTGTTCTCCCTCGCCAATCAGCGCCTCTATCAGCTGCGCAACCGGAGCTTTGTCGCGCTCGGCTACTTGTCACCACTGGCCGGAGGCAATCGCCTGCGCTACCTGTTGGCGGGCCAACCACCGCCGCTGCTGAGAAGCGCTGACGGCATTCGCGAGCTAGACCTGCCCCCCCACAGGCTGCCGCTCGGAGCCCTGCTGAACGGCTCCTATCAGCAGATGGAGGTCAGCCTCGCGCCTGGCGACTTGGTGCTTGGGTACTCGGACGGGGTGGTCGAGGCTCTCTCGCCAGAAAACGAAATGTTCGGCTCGGACAGGTTGGCAGACATCGTCAGCACAGCGCCGCAAGACCCCGCTAACGTCGTTGCGTCGGTCCTCGAAGGAGTGACGGCGTTCACTCATGGGCAGGAGCCCTACGACGACCTCACCCTCATCTGCTGTCGCCTCAACCCGGAGATCACACCATGACTCGCAACAAGACGCTAATCCTTATCGCCACGGTCGCGGTCGTCATCTTGGCCCTACTCGCCGTCCAAGTCTTGCGTCGCCAGGAGCGCAATCGCTGGACCACGAGCTCGGAGGTGGCCCGGGTTCAGTTCGAGGAGTGTCTCAGTTCCATAATGAAGATTTACTACGGGGACGCGGTTGCCCATTGCGCGAAGGCGGTCAAGGCCGATCCGAATTTCGCGGTCGCCAAGGTCTTCTACGCTCTCCTGATCAATCGCCGTGACCCCACAGAGTCGAAAGAGCTTCAGAGCCAAGTACGGGCCGCGGACAAGAGCCGCCTAACACCACGCGAGCGGTTCTTGATCGACTATCACCTCGCGCGTCTCGCAGGAAAGCAGGAACGCGCAAGCCAGATTCTCTCGTCCTATCTCTCGAGCCATCCTGACGATCCTTTCGCCCTCACCGAGCGCTGCAACGAGCTCTGGCTCGGTCAGAAGATGCAAGCTTCCGAGAAGTGCTATCAGCGAGTGCGGAGGATCGATCCCAACTGGGTAGAAGCGCAAAACCGCCTTGGCTATGCAGCCATGGCCCAGGGGCGATTCAAAGAGGCTGAAGAGCTCTTCGATACCTATCGCTATATCGCCCCCGATCAAGCCAATCCGCACGACTCCCTGGGTGAGCTTCTCACCCTGGTCGGACGCTATGGCGAAGCGCAGAAAGAGCTCGCCGCGGCAATCTCCACGCGTGCCGACTTCTGCGCCTCCTACGAGCACTGGGTCCAGCTCGACCTGCTGCAGAGTCGATTCGACGATGCCGAAAAGCGGATCGCGGCGATGAAATCACAAGCAGACTGTGCCAAGAGTGCCGACCTTCTGACATGCGGCGTTTCCTTGTGGAGAGCCGCACACGCAGGCGATTGGAGTGCTGCTTGGGACGTGGCCCACCAAGCGGGCTGCATCGATCACAAGAACGGTGATGTCTTCGTCATTGCCTTCCGGGCGGCACTCGAGCTCGGGAAACGGAGTGATGCCGCCAGGATCAAGGATCGAATTCGAGCCCTCGAGACCGACACCAAGATGCCGCCAGAGGCGCGCAATACGTGGGCCGCGGTTCTCGACCACCTCGATGGCCTCGAGGCTCTCAAGGACGGCGACAACACCAAAGCCGCAAAGAGCTTCCGAGAAGCAGACGCAAAACTTCGCTACTGGTCGAACGCGGGACTGGGTACGTTCAAGCTCTTCAACCGGCTCTCTCTCGCGGAGGCGCTAAGCCGCGAGGGCAAGCCGGAAGAAGCTGCACAAGTTCGGCGGGAGATCGCGTCGGTCAACCCGAAGATCGTCCAGTTCGACTACTTGATCCCGGAGGCTACTCCGAACGCGCGGTAGGAAACGGATTCGAGCTGCGGCCATGAGTTTTCCCCAAGCTAATCCCGCGTGGACCGGCGTCGCCAGAAGTCGCCTGGCCCACCCCCGAGCAATGTTTCGTCCTGACGAGTCGGAAGCAGCGCAGGTTCTGGGAAGCTCACGTGTTTCACCCAAGTGGTGTATCCGCCAGGAGGCGAACAGAAAGAGAGCGCTTGACCGAGTCAAACAGTTGTTTCATACTTTTCGTGCTAGGAGGCGGACGCGTTGAGACCGCTCTCAAGCACCTCTTCACAACAGAAGCACGCCCATCCTTTTGAGGGAGTCCATGGCCAAGAAAAACCGATCTCGCAGGGCCATCGTTTGGATCGTGGTAGTGGTGGCGATCCTCGTGGCGCTTTTCTTCTTCCTACGCAAACGAGAAGACAACCAGGCCGACAAGTACCGTACGGCGGTCATCAACCGGGGTGACATCACCGAGACGGTAACCGCGACCGGAACGATCTCCGCGGTAACAACGGTCCAGGTCGGCAGTCAGGTTTCGGGCATCATCGCCCACCTGTATGCCGACTTCAACAGCCCGGTCAAGAAGGGACAGCTGCTTGCCGAGCTCGATCCAACACCATTCCGCGCTACGGTAGAGCAACGCAAAGCGGCGCTCGATCAAGCACAGGTTCAGCTGCGCAACGCCGAGATCAACTTTCGGCGGCAGCAGCGCCTACTGAAGGAAAACTTGATCGCGCAGGCGGACTACGACAGCGCCAAGG
>JBJKRB010000091.1:0-13115 GCA_046704885.1 Thermoanaerobaculia bacterium
CCCCCGATGGTCCCGTCCCGCGACGAAGTCTCGTTGCCCCGCTCGCGCTCCCGACTCCGCGGCCGGAGCTCCTGGCGACGAGAGACAGGCAGCCATCGCCAACGCTCCGGCGACGCCCGCCAGGAGCCTCCAGACCACGTACCTAGGCTCCCTCAGAGGTCGCCGCATCTTCGCGGCTCTCAGCAGGCTTCTGCCAGGGCCAACGGCTCTCTACTTCGAGCTGTAACGCCACGCTCAGAAATGTTCGAATAAGCACGATCAGCCCGAGGACCACCACATTCTCCAGGGTCGGGGCTACGACAACCGTACGGATGATGTCTCCCGCAACGAGAAACTCGAGTCCGAGTAGAATCGCCCGCCCCAGATCCTGCCGATATAGACGATAGGCCGCCGCTCGCTTCCCACGGCCCCGCAGCACGAACCGGGCACTCGCGAAGAGCGCCCCAACGGCCACGATCAACACCCCAAGAGCGTCGAGAGCGGCTCCGACGATCTCAACAAAATAGCGGAAATCCGCGCTCATCATTGCTCCTTTCTGAGGCCGGAGCGGGCGGAGAAATGAGCCGTGCCCAACTAGCGAAGATCGAGCTCGATACCGCCGATCAAGGCCGCGAGCCAGTTGTAGATCGCCGCCCCCACCAGGCCCATGACAAACCCGAGGAACCCATAAAGCAAAGGCACGAACACCACCGCCCCGACGCCGAACAGCGCTTGGAAGAAGCGGGGAGTCGACCCGGAAGCCCCGGCTCCCAGGGCCGAGCCCATCACCGCGAAGATGGCGAAGATGACACCGAAGATGAGCCCAAGCGCGCCGTACATCGCGCCCCAGATCTTGGCCATCGAGAGAACGCCTACCCTCCTCAAGATCACGTTCTACCTCCTTTCTCGCTCCCCTCCGGCCCTCTTTTCCAATCCCGCACCAAGCGAGGAGCGGTCAAACGACGATCGGCTCTACGCCGCTGACGAAGTCCTCGACGATCGCTTCGTTGAAGCGTCCCGCGAGCCAGATGTATTTCTCGACTCTCCGCGGCCGGGGTTGATCTCCATTCTGCAGCCGGGTGAGGTGGGCGCAGATCAGCTTCCGAACATGGAGGAACGCCTCTCGATCCCAGCGTGGCGGCTCCACGTCGCGAGCGAGCGAGAACTGCGAGAGGCATCTCGAAGTCTGCAGCTGGTAGAAGAGGTCGAGAAACCAGAACCCATCGTGGTCGTGCAAGACGCGGAAGAGCGGAGAGTAGTCGAAGAGATCGACCAGGCTATCGGCGATCACGATCCTAGGGTAGACCGCCTGCTGGCGCTCTAACCCGTAGGCGCTCAGCAGGCCTTCCCCGAAGAGCCGCTGAGAATCGTGATGGACCGTACCGACGGCGACGCCTCCCCGGCTCAGGATCCCTTCCCGCAACAACCAGCCAGCGAGCAGAGAAGCCTCGGCGAGAACCCGCGAGGCACCAGAAGGATCGGCGCGATCTGAGATTACGATGCAGTCGAGAAAGGCCGTGGCCTGGAGATCGGACTCCGAGTCGCGACTATCCAGGAGCCCCATGCTCGCGAGCTCTGCATGCGCCGCGACGTAACGCAGGGCCTTGAGCATCTGGCGCCGCCTCTCCTCGCCCTGACTTCCCGGAGCGGCACGGACGATGTCGAGAAATCCCAGAATCCCGACGTAGGCTACGACCCTTCCTGGATCTGAATCTCCCTCGGGCCGATCATGGGGCGCGCTCTCTTGCTCACCCGGCTGAGGCGACGAGGTCAGGAGACTCTCGAACCGCTGCTCGGTCACATTCCACATCGATGCGCGCGCGCGCGACTCCGCCACTCTTCGACTCTCCCATTCGCCTCGAGCTACCGAAATGTCCCCCGCACCATGTCTCACTCTGCGAAGACGACAGCGATCAAACCGCCATCCCCGGCGGTTCCAACCGCACTGGCTGCCATGCTTCAGCCGTCAATCTCTTGGGAATGATAGCGAAATCTGGTTTCTTGGGGGACGGGACCGTCTTCCGCCGCCCTCCGCACCGCATCCCCGCCGTCAAACCCCCGCGCTTCCCGGACCGCTCGAGCACGCGGAGCCGGCCTTGCTGTGAGCACGCGCGAGGAGCGTCACGCTTTCGACGTGAGAGCAGAAAGTTCCAGGAGGAACGAAAAGGAAGCCGGAGAGGGGGAGCCGCTTCGAAACCCCTCTCCGGCGCGCCGAATCAATGGCTGTCGTGGCGCTCGAACCGTGCTCGCTCGGTGTCGGGTAGCGGCTGCGGGCTCATCATTGCCCGCACGCCCAGCTCGTGAACTAGGCGGCCACCGTTGTGGGCCGTGTTCGCCAGCAGCACGCTACCCGCACCATAGCCAGCAAGAAAGATCAGGATCAAGACGCTCGCCATTCCATGCCCAAGGTCGCGTCTCAAGAGCCGCGGCACGAAGAGAATGGAGGCAAAGACCAGCGTCAGCACCGAGAAGACCACCCGGGTCGCCTCGGCGAGTTGTTCGTGATGGTGAAGAACGGCGGAAACCGCAGGGCTGCGTTCGGCGAGCTCTCCGGCCGCCTCTCCCGTCGATACCGCCAGATAGGTTCCTAGGGTGCCGAGAATCATGAGCGCCAACGCCGCCACCAGGAAGGCGCGTCCCCGAGCTCCCGTCATCACGACTCCGGCGATCACGAACAACGGGGCCACGAGCAACAGGGCCACGGGGAAATGGATCACCAGGGGATGGAGGGCGTCCCAAGCGGGAAGAGGCGGGAACTCGATCATCATCTTGGCTTGCTGGCAGTTGTTGAGTCGAAGCGCCGCGGACGCCGCCCGACCAGCGGCGCCCGCGCATTCTCCACGACCTCATCGCACCGCGACGTACTTCTCCTTGGGACTGAAGCACGAGGAGCACTTGGCGAAGTCGAGGTTCGTCGTGGTCATGCCGCATACCGTGCACACGTAGTAGTCAACGGCCGCTCCACGCATTTCCTCGAGATTGTCGAGCGCTTGCTGATAAAGCTTGGCGTGCTCAGCCTCCGCGGTCTTGGCGTAGTTGAAGCTCCTTAGAGCATCTCGAGCTCTATCTAGCCGCGCGGCGGCGATGAACTCCGGATACATCGTGTCGCGCTCATAAGACTCGCCCTGGATCGCCGCCTGCAGATTCTCGCCCGTCGACCGCACGTCGGGCGGCTCGATCTTGGCGATCGGATCGCCGCCCATTTGCCTGATCACCTCGGCGTGATTGGCGGCGTGCACTTCCTCCGCACGGGCCGCCGCGCGGAACAGGCTCGCCACCTGCCCATAGCCCTCTTCCTCGGCCTTCTGGGCGAATGCGAGGTAACGGGCGTGGGCGTTGCTCTCTCCCTGGTAGGCGGCTTCGAGGTTGGCGAGAGTCTTCCCGACGGTCACTTGCGGAACGGAAGCGTGGGCAGTGTCGTGCATCCAGACGAGGCCGAGGACGAGAGCGACCGCGGCGGCGACCAGGACGTAGATGAGCTTGCGCATGAACGTTCTCCTTGGCAGATCGATTGCGGCGACCTACAGGTCCGCCGCTGTTCTCCGCCTATCGCAAGAGTGATGCCGCCTTCGGCGGCGGGAACAAGATGCTGAAAAATGAGGAGTTATCTACGTCTTGAAGAAGCGGGCGGAGAGCTCAGTAGTAATTTTCGAACGTCCGCGCGGGCGCCGGTTCAAACATTGAGCACGCCCGCCGCGCTACTGGGTGTGCTGCTCGACCGAAAGATCCAGGCGCCGAATCTTGTAAGCCAGATCGCTCCGCGAGATGCCCAGACGCCGCGCCGCCTCCGCTTGGATCCCACTCGCGGCGGCGAGAGCCCGATTGATCAGGCGGCGCTCAACGTCGTCAAGGGTCTCCTTCAAGCTCCGGTCCGCGCTCGCCACGAGGGAGAGCTCGTCATCTCCTTCGCCTGCGGTCAGCACAGGCTCGTTTCCTAGCGCGGGGAGATCCTCGGCTTCAATTCGTTCACCCGTCGCCAGAATGGTGGCGCGCTCGATCAAGTTGCGCAGCTCGCGGACGTTTCCCGGGAACCGATAACGCTCGAGCTTGGCCAGTGCCGCCGGCGACAGTTGACGAAGAGGCACCTTGAGATCCTGGGCGACCACCGCCAGAAGGTGCTCGGCCAAGGCCCGAATGTCACCACGCCGATCGCGCAACGGCGGCACGGTAAGGGGAACGACCGCCAGGCGATAGTACAGATCCTCGCGAAATCGACCGTCGCGAACCCATTGCTCCAGGTCGCGATGCGTCGCCACGAGGATCCGCACGTCCACCTTGCGCGAGGTCGTCGAGCCCACCCTCACCACCTCGCCGTTGACCAGGACGCGCAACAGCTTGGCCTGCAAGGGAAGCGACATCTCGCCCGCCTCATCGAGGAACAGGGTCCCGCCGTGGGCGGCTTCGAAAACCCCTTGCCGGCTTCGATCGGCCCCGGTGAAGGATCCGCGCTCATGGCCGAAGAGCTCGCTATCGAGGAGGGTCTCAGTGAATGCGGCGCAGTTGACCGTGATGAACGGCTTGCCGGCGCGCGGGCTCGCCGCTTGAAGAGCTCGCGCCACGAGCTCCTTGCCGGTGCCGGTTTCACCCAAGATCAACACCGTTGCGTTGGTAGGTCCGACGCGGGAGATCATCGCGCGGAGGTTCCCCATGGCTGGGCTCTTTCCGATCAGGCCATGCTCCCCGCTGCGCCGGCGCACCTCGCCCCTGAGGAGCTCGTTCTCACGCATCAAGGCGCTGCGCTCGGTGGCGCGCCGTACCACCGCTCCCACTTGATCCGGGTTGAATGGCTTGGCGATGAAGTCGAAGGCTCCACGCCGCATCGCTTCGACCGCGAGCTCGACCGTCGCGAAAGCGGTGAGCACGACCACGGGCAAGGCCGGGTCGATCTCTTGACAGTCGGCGAGGAGATCCAGCCCGTCGCCGTCCGGCATCTTCTGATCGGTGATCACCAAGTCGAAGACGCCGGCCGCCAGCTCTTCCCGCGCCTCCTGGTAGCCGCTAGCTTCCACCACCTCATTCCCTTCCGAGCGCAGCACCGCCCCCAGAAGGCGCCGCATGTTGGCCTCATCGTCAACGATGAGAATACGTGCCATCGGCGGCCACCTCCTCGACGACTTCGGCGACCGGCCCCGGCAGGCGCAGGTCAAAGCGCACGCGGCCCGGCTCATTCACGCTGAGATCCGCATCTCCGCCGTGGGCCCGGGCGAGGCGCCGCGTAATCGCCAGACCCAGACCCGTGCCCTGGGGCTTGGTCGTAAAAAAGGGTTCGAACAGTCGCACCGTAACCTCGGGTGGAATCGGGCCGGCGCCGGTCTCGACGAAGAGGACGAGATCGCTCTCCTCGCTGCCCTCGGCCGCTTCGCTGCGCGCCCCGAGCGCGACGACGCCCCCCTCCGTGGACGCCTCGATCGCGTTGAGCAGCAGGTTGAGCAACGCTTGCTCGATCTGGAAGGCGTCGAAATCGACCTCCAGGTCGCGAGGGCAGTCGATGGCGAGCTCGACGTGCGTCTGCGCCAGGCGGGCCTGCGCCAGACTCGCCACGTACCCGAGAAGCGTCGCTACGCTCTGCCGTTTCTTGTTGGGCGCTCGCTCTCGCGCGTAGCTCAGAAAGTCCGTGGTCAGACGCTCGAGACGGCGCGCTTCCTGATCGATGATCCCGTCGAGGTCTTCACGCGACAGCATGTCCTCTCCGCCCCGACGTGACATATCCAGCGAGCTCACGATCATCGCCACCGGATTACGGATCTCGTGCGCGATCGCCCCGGACAGACGGCCCACCGCCGCAAGCTTCTCCTCTTGGACCAAGCGGTCCCGGGTCGCGGCGAGCTCCTTGAGGCTGTCCTCGGTCGCCGCCTGCTCCTCACGCAGCTGGCGGACGAGAAGGGCGACCACCAGGGCCACGACCACGAAGAGAGGGATGACGGTCACCGCCTCGAAGTACTCGCCGGGGCTGGCCTGAAGAAACCCACGGTGGATCGCGACCTCGAGCAAGGTCGAAACCGATGCCGCTAACACCACGAGGCTGATGCCGAGGGTGCGGTAACGAAAGGCGGCGGCGATGACCGGGATCACCATGAGGACGACGTAATGGCTGTTCTCGACGCCGGCTAGATAAGAAAGTAGAACCGCGAAAGCCAGATGCGCCCAAACGGACAGGCGCGAATAAATGATGAGAAAGCGATCGCCCGCCGGCCCCTCGACCGACGCGATCACCATAAGCTCGATCGTCTGCATCAACAGGCGCCCGAGCAGGGCAGCGAAGAAGATGCCGGGCGGGGTACCGAAAACCGGGGAAAAGAGGGCGTGAGCTAGAGCGATTCCGGCAAGGACAGCCAGGTTGAGCAGAATGATGACGCTCTCTTGACGCCGGAGCGATTCCGGGCGCGGGGCGGCAATCACGGCTCTGCGATCGGGAGATGCCGTCATCGGTGGCTCACTACCTCCAGCGCGAACTGTAGCAATCGAGAAGGGACCGCGCCGCACCCCACGGGGTGGCCGGAAGGCTGCCCCATCGGGTAGCAAATCGCTGTTATTTCGAGACTTGTCCGTGGCGCCGATCGCGCCGGAGGGGGCGTCGCGCCCGGCGACCTCGCCGCCGGCCGCTCAGCTCTTGCGGCGCCGGCCGCGCTTCGGAAGGTAGAGATCGGTCACGCTGCCGTCGTAGGCCTCGGCCGCGAACGCGATGGTCTCAGAGAGAGTTGGATGAGGATGAATCGTGAGCGACACGTCCCCCGCGGTCGATCCCATCTCGATCGCGAGGGCGATTTCGGCGATGAGATCTCCAGCGTTGACGCCGACGATCCCTCCCCCCACGATCCGCTGGTCGCTGGGGTCGAAGAGCAGCTTGGTGGATCCGTCGTCCCGCCCCATCCCGAGGGCACGCCCTGATGCCGCCCATGGGATGCTCGTCTTCTCGATCTCGATTCCACGCTCTTTGGCCTCGCTCTCGGTGAGCCCCGCCCAAGCGATCTCAGGGTCGGTGTAGGCGACCGAAGGAATGACCCGGGCGTCGAAGGCGCTCTTTTCGCCGGCCGCGACCTCGGCGGCCACCTTCCCCTGGTGCGTCGCCTTGTGCGCCAGGAGGGGCGGTCCAACGAGATCACCGATGGCGAAGATGTGCCTCACGTTGGTCCTCTGCTCGTGATCGACGGGGACGAATCCCCGCTGGTCGACGCTCACGCCCGCCGCCTCGGCTCCAAGCCGATCGCCGTTCGGACGCCGGCCGACCGCCACCAGGATGCGGTCGAAGCTCGCTCGCCGCGCGCTCTCGCTCCCGGCGCTGCCGGCGCCGCTGACGAGCTCGGCGCTCAGACTCTTCTTGTTCGCCTTGACTCCGATGACTTTGGTCTCGAGCAGAATCTCCACGCCGTAGTGGTCGGCGAGACGGCGTTCAAGCGGCCGGACGAGATCGCGATCGCACCCCGGGATCAAACCGGCGGTGAGCTCGACCACCGTGACCGTCGCTCCCAAGGCCGAGTAGATCGTGGCCATCTCCAGACCGATGATGCCGCCGCCGATAACCAGCAGACGGCGGGGGATCTCTGCGAGCTCGAGCGCCGCCGTCGAGTCCATCACGCGCGGGTCGTCGTAGGGAATCCCGGGGATCTGGACGGGGCGGGAACCGGTCGCCAGAATGGCCTGGGCGAAGGAGATCTCCCGCTCCCCTCCCGCCGCTCGCTGGACGCTCACGGTGTGGTCGGAAATCAAGGTACCGGTGCCCTGAATCACCTCGACCTTGCGTTGCTTGGCGAGGCGGGCGAGACCCCCGGTCAAGCGATCGACGACGCCCCGCTTGAAGCGCGCGAGCTTGACGAGGTCGATGGCCGGCTCGCCAAAGGCCACGCCATGCTCCGCCATCGCCGCCGCTTCGTCGATGACCTTGGCACTGTGAAGCAGCGCCTTCGAGGGGATGCACCCGACGTTGAGGCAGACTCCGCCTAGACTCGGGTAACGCTCGACCAGAGCGACCCGAAGCCCGAGATCGGCGGCGCGGAAGGCGGCCGTGTAGCCGCCCGGACCGGCGCCGAGGACGACGAGATCGATATCGGTGGACGGGTTGGAGGATCTTGCGCTCTGCCCGGGGGTCGCCTTCCGGCTTGGCGCTGGAGGCGGGGGAGGTTTCTTGGCGCCGCGCGATTCCTCGCTTGCGGCCGGAGGCTCCCCCTCTTGCGGCTCCCTAGGCGCTTCCCCAGCCTTGCCCGACTCCTCGAGCGTCAAGATCAGGTCCCCCTCGGAGACCTTGTCCCCACGAGCCAGGGCGATCTCGCGCACGATGCCGGCCGCGGGCGATGGAGCGTCCATCGAGGCCTTCTCGGTCTCGAGGGTCACCAACCCTTGGTCGCGCTCGATCCGCTGCCCGGGCTCGACCAGCACCTCGACGACGTCGACCTTGTCCGCTCCGCCCAGATCGGGAATCTTGACCTCGATGATCTTGCTCATGGCAAAAGCCTCTTGCTCGTCAGGTGTTGAGGCTCAGGTCGCCACCGCGGGCAGCCAGCGCGGCAGCGCCGGGGCGCGATAGGCAAAGAGCTCCTCGAGCAGCGCCGACGGATCCTTCGCAACCAGCACCAGCTCTCGGTACTCGGGCTTCAGGAACCCCTCGTCACGGGCGCGATCGAGATGCGCGATCCAGTGATCCCAGAAGCCGTCGACGTTGAGCAGGGCGCAGGGCTTCTGGTGGATTCCGAGCTGCAACCAGGTGATCGCTTCGGAGATCTCCTCGAGGGTGCCCATCCCCCCGGGCAACGCGACAAAGCCGTCCGAGAGCTGCTCCATGAGGGCTTTGCGCTCGTGCATCGAACCCACGACGCGAAGCTCGGAGAGCTCCTCGTGCGCCTGCTCGCGCGCCACCAGCCCGCGGGGAATGACGCCAATGACCCGCCCCCCCGCCTCAAGGGCGGAGTTCGCGATGACCCCCATGAGCCCGATCCGGCCGCCTCCGGTCACCAGCTCGACGCCGGCCTCGACCGCGAGCCGGGCGAGCTCGTGCGCCGCCTCGGCATAGACGGGGTGGCCGCCCGCCGCCGAGCCGCAGAAGACGCAGAGGCGCTTGAAGGACGATTCGCCTCGTTGAGCGCTCAGAGCAGCAACCTTCTGAGATCGGCCAGCAGGCCCGCGAGATGGACGGTGAAACGCGCCGCCAGAGCGCCGTCGATCACGCGATGGTCGTAGGAAAAGGAAAGCGGGAGCATCAACCGGGCCACCAGCTCGCCGTCGCGGTAGACCGGCTTCAAGGCGGCGCGAGAGACGCCCAGGATGGCCACCTCCGGAGCGTTGACGATCGGGGTAAACGCCGTCCCGCCGATTCCTCCCAAGCTCGAGATGGTGAACGACGCGCCCTGCATCTGATCCGGCTTCAGCTTTCCTTGCCGCCCCGCCGTCGAGAGCTCGGCGAGCTCACGCGCGAGATCGAAGATGCCCTTGCGATCGACATCGCGGATCACCGGAACCAGGAGACCGGCCTCGGTATCGAGGGCGAATCCGAGGTGGATGTACTTCTTGACGATGAGCTTCTCGCCCCCCGGATCGAGCGACGAGTTAACCGTCGGATAGGCGGCGAGAGCGCCCGCCGCCGCCTTGAGCAGGAAGGCGAGGAAGGTAAGCTTGAATCCCTGTGTCTCGGCCTCCGCGGCGTGCTCCGTGCGGAAGAGGTCGAGATCCGTGATGTCGGCCTCCTCGAATTGGGTGACGTGAGGAACGTGCAGCCAGCTGCGGTGCACCGCCGGGCCGGAGATCTTCTGGATCCGGGTGAGCTCGCGCACCTCGACCTCGCCGAAGCGCGAGAAGTCGATCACCGGCATCTCCGGAATCGCGAAGCCTGCCCCTCCTCCCGCGGCGCCGCTCAAGCGCTGCTTGACGTACCGGCGGACGTCCTCGGCGAGGATCCGCCCGCGCTGGCCGCTGCCTTCGACGTGCGTGAGGTCGACCCCGAGCTCGCGCGCCACGCGCCGCACGGAAGGGCTGGCGTAGGCCTTGCGAAAGCCTTCTTCGTCGATTCGCTCGCCCAGGGGTCCGGGCTCCTCATCCCAGGAAGAGGGCTCGGCGACCGGAAGGCGTCCAGCCGGGGTCGGAGGCTCGGGCACGGGGGGCCGCGCCTCTTCCGGCGCTTCCTTCTCCGCCGGCGGCTCCTTCTTCGGGGGCGCGGCCGGTTCCTTCTCGGCTTCCGCTCCGGCCGTCACCTCGGCGCTCGCGATCACGTCCCCTTCCGATACCTTGTCGCCGCGCTTGACCTTAACCTCGCGCACCGTGCCGGCGACCGGCGCGGGCACGTCCATGGTCGCTTTGTCGCTCTCCAAGGTAATCAGGGACTGGTCCTTCACGATGCGATCGCCCGCCGCGATCAACACCTCGACGACGTCGACGGAGTCGAAACCGCCGATGTCCGGAACCTTGATCTCGCGCTCCGCCATCACACCCTCCAGGGGTCGGCCCGCTCGGGGTCGATTCCGAACTTGCCGATCGCCTCGCCGATCTTGCTCTTGGGGAGGGCCCCCTCCTCGGCGAGCGCGTCGAGCGCCGCGAGGACGACGTGGTAACGGTCGACCTCGAAGAACGAGCGCAGGGCAGCGCGGGTGTCGCTGCGCCCGAATCCGTCGGTGCCCAGGGTCGTGAAGCGGCGATCGACCCAGGGGCGGATCTGCTCTGGGAAGGCGCGGACGTAGTCGCTCGCCGCGATGACCGGACCCTCATGCCCCTTGAGGCAGTGGGCGACGTAGCTCGTCTTCGGCGGGTCGTTGGGGTGGAGGCGATTCCAGCGCTCGGTGTGCTCGCCATCGCGCTTGAGCTCGTTGAAGCTGGGAGCGCTCCACACGTTGCTGGCGATGCCGAAATCCTCGGCCAGGATCTGCGCCGCCGCTTCGACCTCGCGCAGGATCGTGCCGCTTCCCATGAGCTGCACGCGCGGCGCCTTGGCGGGTGCCTTCGCCTTGCCCTTGCTCGCGCCCTTGCGGCGCCCCTTGGGCTCCTCGCTACGCAGCATGTAGAGCCCCTTGAGGATTCCGGCTTCCAGCCCCTTGGGCATGGCCGGCTGGGAATAGTTCTCGTTCATCACCGTGATGTAGTAGAAAATCCGCTCTTCGTCTCGATACATCCGGCGCAGCCCATCGTGCATGATCACTACCAGCTCATAGGCGTAGGTGGGGTCGTAGGCGACGCAGTTGGGGACGTTGGCGGCCAGCACCTGGCTGTGGCCGTCCTCGTGCTGCAACCCTTCGCCGTTGAGCGTGGTCCGCCCCGAGGTCGCCCCGAGGAGGAACCCCCGCGCCTGCATGTCCGCCGCGGCCCAGATGAAGTCCCCGACCCGCTGGAAACCGAACATCGAATAGAAGATGAAGAAGGGAACCATGTAGATGCCGTGGTTCGAGTACGAGGTGCCGGCCGCGATCCAAGAGGCGAGACCACCCGCCTCGGTGATCCCCTCCTGCAGGATCTGTCCGTTCTTTTCCTCGCGATAGTAGGCGAGCTGGTCGGCGTCGACCGGCCGGTAGAGCTGTCCTTCGGGAGCGTAGATGCCGATCTGCCGGAACAGGCCTTCCATGCCGAAGGTGCGCGCCTCGTCCGCGACGATCGGCACCAGGTGATTCGCCAGCTTCTTGTCCCGGGTCAGGGTCATGAGAAGTCGGACGAACGCCATGGTCGTCGAGAGCTCGCGCTCTCCGCTACCCTCGAGCAGGGCATCGAAGGCGGAGAGGTCGGGGATGTCGAGCGGCTTTGCCCGCACCTTGCGCTGGGGCAAGAACCCGCCGAGCGCCTCGCGCCTCTCCTTCATGTAGCGCATCTCGGGGCTGTCCTCGGCCGGCTTGTAGAAGGGAAGCTCCTCGAGCTTCTCGTCCGTAACCGGAATGTTGAACCGGTCGCGGAAGTGGCGAAGCGCCTCCTCGCCCATCTTCTTCTGCTGATGGGTCGGGTTCTGCCCTTCCCCCGCCTCGCCCATTCCGTAGCCCTTGATCGTCTTGGCGAGAATCACGGTCGGCTGGCCGCTGTGCTCGGTCGCCGCCTGGAAGGCCGCGTACACCTTCTGTGGATCGTGCCCGCCACGCCTGAGGCGCCAGAGGTCGTCATCCGACATGTCGGCCACCATCGCCTTGAGCTCGGGGTACTTTCCGAAGAAGTGCTCGCGGACGAAGGCGCCGTCGTTGGCGGCATAGGTCTGGTAGTCACCGTCGACCGCCTCCTCCATGCGCTGACGCAGCAACCCCTTGCGGTCGCGAGCGAGAAGGGGATCCCAGTTCGAGCCCCAGATCACCTTGATCACATTCCATCCGGCCCCGCGGAAGTCGGCCTCGAGCTCCTGGATGATCTTGCCGTTGCCCCGCACCGGTCCGTCGAGCCGCTGCAGGTTGCAGTTGATGACGAAGATCAGGTTGTCGAGCTTTTCGCGCACCGCCAGGCTGATCGCTCCCATCGCCTCGGGCTCGTCCATCTCGCCATCGCCCAGGAAGGCCCACACCTTGCGCTTCGAGCCATCGATTACGCCGCGATTGTGCAGATACTTCATGAAGCGCGCCTGGTAGATCGCCATCAGCGGCGAAAGCCCCATCGACACGGTGGCGAACTGCCAGAAATCGGGCATCAGCCAAGGGTGCGGGTAGGAGGAGAGACCGTCCTTGAACGCCTCCTGGCGGAAGTTGACCAACTGCTTCTCGTCGAGCCTCCCCTCGAGGAAGGCACGGGCATAGATCCCCGGCGAGCTGTGCCCCTGGAAGAAGACCAGGTCGCTTCCGCCCTCGGACTCAGGACCGTGGAAGAAGTGATTGAAGCCGATCTCATAGAGGTTCGCGATCGACTGGTAGGTCGCGATGTGGCCGCCCAGGTTCTGCCCCTCGCGGTTGGCGCGCACCACCATCGCCATGGCGTTCCAGCGGCAGATTGACTTGATGCGCCGTTCGAGGGCGGGATCGCCCGGGCGCTGCGCCTCGTGGTGGGGAGGAATGGTGTTCAGGTACGCGGTCGTCGCGTTGTACGGGAGGTAGGCGCCGGAGCGCCGCGCCTTGTCGATCAAGGCGGCGATCAGGAAGTGCGCCCGCTCGGGGCCCTCCCGCTCGATCACCGCCTCGAGGGCGTCCTTCCACTCCTGAGTTTCCTCGGGATCCATATCGGTGGGAATGCGATCGATCTCTTCTTTCATGCCGTCCGCC
>JBJKRB010000092.1:0-8372 GCA_046704885.1 Thermoanaerobaculia bacterium
CGATTCTGGTCACCCTCGAGGGAACGCAAACGGATCGTGCCATCATCGAGCACGTCAAGGTCCTGGCGAAGCTCGCAAGCAGTCGTGTCGTTCTGCTTCACGTCGCTGACGGCTGGGCAGCGAGGACTTACGGCCAAGATGCGATCAGCCCCGAGATCTCGCAGGATACGGAGTACTTGAATACGGTTCGTGAAGAGTTCGAAGCCGAACGGATCCCCAGCGAGGCCGAGCTAGCCTACGGAGATCCGGTGACCGAGATCGTCAAGTGGGTGGAGGAGAAGGGCTGCGATCTCATCGCGATGAGCACTCACGGCCACCGCTTTATCGCCGACATCTTCCTCGGGACCACCGCCAGCCGCGTCCAACACAGCGTCAGCGTTCCGGTTTTGCTCCTCCGCGCCAAGTAGCCTGGCGACCGCGGCTTCTCGGCCGCTATTGCGCTGGTCTAGGCCCCCTGATGCAGCTCGACGACCTGCTCGACGACGGCTGGGTCGGCAAGGGTGGTGATGTCGCCCAGCTCCTTGTACTCGCCAGCCGCGATCTGACGCAGGATGCGCCGCATGATCTTACCGGAGCGAGTCTTTGGCAGTCCCGGAACGACGAGAATGCGCTCGGGCACCGCAATCGGGCCGATGGCTTCGCGCACATGCTCCTTGAGCGCTCCGATGAGCTCGTCCTGGTTGCCCTCGGCGAAATCCGGCGTGACGATCACGTAGGCGAAGACTCCGGTGCCCTTGATCTCGTGCGGGAAGCCGACGACCGCGGCTTCGGCCACGGCTTCATGCTCGACCAGGGCGCTTTCGACCTCGGCGGTGCCGAGGCGGTGCCCGGAAACGTTGAGAACGTCGTCGACGCGTCCGGTGATCCAGTAGTAGCCGTCGGGGTCGCGCCAGCAGCCGTCGCCGGTGAAGTAGAGCCCCGGAAACTTGTCGAAGTAGGTCTCTTTGAAGCGCGGGTGGTCGCCCCACAGGGTGCGCGCGATCGAGGGCCATGGCCGCTTGATGCAGAGATTCCCGCGCACGTCGTTGCCCTCGAGGATGCGGCCGTCGTCGTCGACCAAGACCGGTTCGATTCCAAACATCGGAAGGGTCGCCGAGCCCGGCTTGCACGGCGTGGCGCCGGGCAACGGGGTGATCATGATGCCGCCGGTCTCGGTCTGCCACCAGGTGTCGACCACGGCGCAGCGCCGTTCGCCGACCACGTCGTGGTACCACTGCCAGACCTCGGGGTTGATCGGCTCGCCGACCGTGCCGAGAATGCGTAGCGAGCTCCGCTTCCAGCGCTTGACGTACTCGTCTCCGGCGCGGGCGATGGCGCGGATCGCGGTGGGGGCCGTGTAGAAGATCGAGACGCCGAGATCGTCGCATACCTGCCAGTAGCGCCCGGCATCAGGATAGAGCGGGGTCGACTCGAACATCACCGTGGTGGCTCCGTTGGCGAGCGGGCCGTAGAGGATGTAGCTGTGCCCCGTGATCCAGCCGACGTCGGCGGCGCAGCAGTAGACATCGTCCGGATGCAGGTCAAAGACCAGGTCGTGGGTCATGGCGGCGTAGAGCAGGTAGCCGCCGGTGGTGTGGAGCACCCCCTTCGGCTTTCCGGTCGAGCCGGAGGTGTAGAGGATGAAGAGAGGAGACTCGGCGGCCATCCATTCGGAGGGGCAGGTGGCGCGCTGTTTGGCGGCCTCTTCGTCGAGCCAAAGATCGCGACCCGATTGCATCGGGACATCGGTGGAGGTACGGCGCGCGACGAGAACCTTCTCGACCATCGAGAGTCCCTCGACGGCGCGGTCGGCGATGGCCTTGAGCGGAATGCGCTTGTCGCCCCGAACTCCCTCGTTTGCGGTGACCAGCATCTTGCAGCCCGCGTCCAGAATGCGGTCACGCAGCGAGTCGGCCGAGAAGCCGGCGAAGACCACCGAGTGAATCGCTCCGATGCGGGCGCAGGCGAGCATGGTGTAGGCGAGCTCCGGAATCATGGGCAGGTAGATCGCCACCCGGTCGCCCCGGCCCACGCCGTGCGCCAGGAGGACGTTGGCGACCCGGCAGACCTCGCGCTTGAGCTGGTTGTAGGTGATGTGCTGGTACTGCCCCGGGTCGTTGGCGGCCCAGATGATCGCGGTCTTCTCGCCGAACTCGTCGAGATGGCGATCGACGCAGTTGTAGCAGAGATTGAGGCGGCCGCCGGAGAACCAGGAGAAGTCTACGTCGTCGAAGTTGCCGTGCGCGATCGAATGGGGAGGGTGGAACCAGGTGAGGCGTTCTGCCTCGTGGCGCCAGAACTCGTCGGGCTCGTTGAGGGACTTCTCATAGAGCCGCTGATAATCCTTGAGAGACTTGACCTGGGCCTGCTCGGCAATCTCCGGCTTGACGGGAATCATCCTTCGAACTCCTCCTTCCTGCCCTCCGCTGGGGCCGTGACAAGGAGCGAGTATACCGAAGGGAGCGCCGGCCAGAGGGTGGGGAAGGGGGTGGCGGGCGTCGGCCGGCGGCGGCTAGAAGGAGCCGCTGGAGGCGAAAAGCGGCTGGTTGGGCCGGAGGCGCTCGCTCGAGAGGCCCGCGAGCTCACGCAACGCGCCCTCGACGTAGCGCGCCGCCACCGCCCCGCGCCACTGCGGCTGGAAGTCGGTGTTGTCCATCGGAGTGATCGCGCGGCGCACCTGAGCCGCGGCCTCGCGGATCACCTCCTCGTTCAGGCTTCGCCCGACCAGGGCTCGAGCCGCGTCCGCCGCCGCCGCCGGCCACGAGGCGACCGCGCCAAGCACGATCGCCGCACGATCGACCGTCTCCTGGTCTTCGGCGAGCCAGACGGCCGCGGCCACCGAAAGGACCGCGAAATCGATCGAACCGCGTCGCCGAAGCTTCCAGAAGGCCGACCGGCACCCAGGAGCCGCCGCCTCCTTGGGCACGAGAACCTCAGCGAGAATCTCGTCACGGTCCTTGGCGAGATAAGCGATGCCGTCGTTGCGGTAGAGCTCGGCGACGGGTAGCCAGCGCTCGCCGCGCCGCGAGACGAGTCGAACGCTCGCTCCCAGCGCGCTGAGAACCGGGGCGCTGTCCGAGGCCGAGTGGGCCCAGCAGCGAGGAGAGCTGGTCGCCACCCAGCAGATCTCTCCCTGCTCCTTCATGCAGTAGGAGATCGCCCGCCGCCAGTCCTCGGTCTGATCATAGTAGGTGCAGCGCGTGTCGAGGCAGAGATTGCCGCCGAGGGTTCCCATGTTGCGCAAAGGGGGGGAGGAGATCGAGGCGATCGCGGCGGTGAGCGCGGGATAGGTGCCCACCATGCGTGCGTCGTGCTCGAGGTCGCTCAGACGGCAAGCGGCGCCGATGTGAAGGCCGTCGTCCTTCTCCTCGATAGCGCTGAGCTCCTCGATTCCCATCAAGCTCACGACAACGGATGCGCTCTGGTGACGCCGCTTCATATTGGGCCAGAGATCCGTTCCTCCCGCCACAAGTCGTACCTCGCCGTCGGTCTCGGCAACGATGGCGAGGGCCTCGGCGAGCGAGCGAGGCGCGGCGAAGTCGAAAGCTGGAAGTCGGAGCATAGGGGGATCGCCAGTTCGTCAGTTGTCGTTGGGATCGAGCTTTTCGAGCTTGGTGGTCAGGGCGTCGGCGGAGCCCTTGCGCAGGGCCTCCTCGCGTTCGCTCATGGTTCCGGTCTCGCGGCTCGCCACCACCGAACGGGCTCCCGAGCGCAACTTGTGTTTGTAGTCGTCGATCGCCTTGCCGTCGCCTCCCTCTTCGGGCGTCGGCACGTGAAGGGTCTCGCCGAAGTCGGCGTCGGGAAAGCTGGCGGGCCCAAAACGAGGATCCTCGCCCTTCTCCTTGGCGGCCAGAGCCTTGAGGATCATGTGCGGCTGGATCGGAATCTGATCGATTCGCACCCCTACCGCGTCGTGGATGGCGTTGGCGACCGCGGGCATCACCGGCAAGAGGGGTCCCTGACCGACTTCCTTGGCTCCAAACGGACCTTGCGGCTCGGGCTCTTCGATCAGGTAGGAGGTGATCGTCGGAGTGTCGAGGAACGTGGGGCTCTTGTATTCGAGCAGCGAGGGGAACTTGTGCACCAGGGCGCCGGAGAGATGTTTGGGAAGACGCCGGAAGGTCTGCTCTTCCATCATCACCTCGCCCAATCCCATATAGACTCCGCCCTCGATCTGGCCGAGAACCAGGACCGGATTGATCGCCTGTCCGACGTCGTGGGCGATCCAAACGTGCTCGGGGCGCCACAGTCCGGTCTCGGTATCCACCTCCACCTCGACCACCGCGGCGCTGTACGAGTAGGCGGGAGACGGGCCGACTCCGGCCCCTTTGTAGCGGCCCGGAGAGCGCGGCGGAGTATAGGAACCCACCGTTCCCAAGGTCCCGAAGCGAGCCTCGGCGGCGATCACCGCCTCTTCGAAGGTGACCCCCTTGGCGGGGTCTCCGGCGTCGAAGACGCGCCGCTCGGAGAAGACGAGCCTGCCGGTGGGAACCTCGAGCTGTTCGCTCACCGCCTTGGCGAGAAGCTCCCGCGCTCTGGTGGCTGCCTCGAGCGCCGCGTTGCCGACCATGAGCGTCACGCGGGATGAGTAGCTTCCGAGGTCGACGGGGGTAAACCCGGTGTCTCCGACCATCAGCTGGATGTCGGCCAGCTCGATGCCCAACACCTCCGCGACGACAGCCGCGAGGACCGAGTCCGATCCCTGTCCGATCTCGGTCTCGCCGCAATAGACCGCCACCGCTCCGGAGCGATCGAGGCGCAGCTGAACCCCGGACTGCGGCATGTGGTTCCAGTAGATCGGCAGACCGGCGCCGCACAGGTAGGAACCGCAGGCGAGGCCGAGGCCGCGGCCGGCGGGGAGCTTCCCGCGTCGCTGGCGCCAACCGCTACCGTCGACCACCGCCTTGATACAACGCGCGAGGCCGATCGAGCCGATCTTGAGCCAGTTGGCGGTCACCGTGTCGGGGGGGAGCAGCATGTTGAGGCGAAGCTCGGCGGGATCGATGTCCAGCCGCTCGGCGATCTTGTCGAGATGGACCTCGAACCCGAAGCGTGGCTGAGGAGTTCCGTGGCCGCGCTTGGGGCCGCAAGGGGGTTTGTTGGTAAAGCAACGGACCCCATCGAAGCGGTAGCTCGGCATCTGATAGGTCACGGTCTGCAGCGATCCCGTGTAGTAGGTGGAGGCCACTCCGTAGCTGCCGTAGCCACCACCGTCGAGCGCCGTCTTCAGGTGTTGGGCGGTGATCTTGCCGTCGCGGGTCACTCCCGTCTTGACCTGCATCAACACCGGATGCCGTCCGCGGTGGCAGTAGAAGACCTCCTCGCGAGTGAGCGAAACCTTGACCGGGCGGCCGAGCTGCAGAGCCATCTTCGCGGCGAGAATCTCGTGGTTGAACGGATCGCTCTTGCCGCCGAATCCGCCGCCATTGGGAGTGGCTACGACGCGAACCCTCGCCGCCGGAATCTCCAGCACCTTGGCGACGGCGCGGTGCAGGTAGTGCGGCGTCTGGGTCGACGAGTAGAGAGTGAGGCGCTGGTCGTCCTCGGGTACCGCCACGGAGGCGTGCTGCTCCATGGGTAGATGGGTATTCCCCTGATAGAAGAACGTATCTTCGAAGATCTCGTCGGCGGCGGCAAATCCAGCTTCGATGTCGCCGAACTCGAGCGACACGCTCTTGTGCACATTGCCGTAGTCGCCATAAGCATGGATGCGAGGCTCGGGGGTGGCGAGCGCCTCATCGATGTCGCTGATCGTCGCGAGAGGACGGTAGTCGACCTTCACCGCGAGGGCGGCTTCCCAGGCGGCGTCTTCGCTCGTCGCGGCCACCGCGACCAGGGGATCGCCGACGTAGCGGACCTTGCCGCGCGCCAGGGCGTGCTCATCCTGAGAGACGGGAAGAATCCCAAATGGCTCGGGAAGGTCGTCGCCGGTGAGAAAGCCGAGCACCCCCGGGACCTTTTCGGCTGCGGAGAGGTCGATCGCGACGATCTCCGCGTGCGGAACGGTCGAGCGAACAAGGCGCATGAAGGACATGCGCGGGAAGACAAGATCGTCGGCAAAGCGGGTGGCGCCAGTGACCTTCGAGCGGCCGTCGACGCGGCGGAACGGCTTGCCGACGAGATTCCGCGGCCGCTCGGAAGGGGCCTCCGTCCCCGGTCCCTTACGCACTGGATCGGCCACTAAGACCACCTCTGATCGAGTTTGAACATCGGTTCAATTTTCTTGCGCTGGGCGTGTCGCTGTCAAGGTGGGCAATCTCTGGACGGAGGGCGGGCTTGGGCGCAGTAAGATTCCTCCAACGACGCTTCGAACGGGACCAAGTGCTCGTCTTCGGGGCGCGACATCAGAACCTTCGGGAGAACGCCATGTCGATACAGATCCCCGATTCGCCCATCGTGAGGAGAGCTTCACTCGCCCTGACCATTGCTCTCGTATTCGTCTTGGCCGCCGCGAGCGCCTCTTGCTCACAACCGGCCGCGAAGGGCGGATCGGAGACCTCGACTGCGGTGAAGCCGATGGAGAAGGGAGACTCGAGCATGGGAATGCAATTGACGTCGCCGAGCTTCGAGGCGAAGGGAGAGATTCCACGCCGGTTTACGTGCGAGGGAGAGGACACCTCGCCACCGCTTGCCTGGAGCGGAGCTCCGGAGGGCACGAAGAGCCTGGCTCTGATCGTCGACGATCCCGACGCCCCCGATCCCAAAGCACCCAAGGTGACCTGGGTCCACTGGGTGCTCTACAACCTTCCCCCGGCCGCCGGCGAGCTCGTTGAGGGAGCGGACAAGAGCGGGCTTCCCGAGGGGACGGAGCGCGGGAGAAACAGTTGGAACAAGGCCGCCTATGGAGGGCCCTGTCCACCGATCGGGCGCCACCGCTACTTCTTCAAGCTCTATGCCCTGGACATCCGCTTCAACCACATCCCCCAGCCCGACAAGGATGAGCTCGAGGCGGTCATGCGCGGCCACATCTTGGCGCAAGCGGAGCTGATGGGGACGTACCAGAAATAAGTCACTAGAGGTCCGCGGGAGCGGCTTCCGTCATCTGGCCTCGATTCTCGGAGCCCCACGGCTCGGAGAACGTGGCCGCGCCGTACCAGATCAGGTCGATCCAGATCAGGTCCGCGAGGAGAAGATGAGTGAGCTGCAGTCCTACTGGTGCCAGCAGGGTGATGTTCAAGACGCCGACCGCGAGCTGGGCGAAGACGAGGAGACTCAAGGTTCCTCCCGCGCGGCGGGCGCGGTGGTTGCGAGCGCGGTGGGAGTAGCGCAGCGCGATCTTGGGAATCGCGAGAAGAAGGAGGGCCGTCGCCACCGCGAGAATCGGGTGGTAGACGCGAAGGCGAATAATCCAGTGGGTGCTCTTGGATAGATCTTGGGCGAGGCCCTGCGCCAGGCTCTCGGGCGGGAAGAGGGTGTCGCCCAGGGCAGCGATTGTGCCACTCATTCCGACTAGGAGCAGGCCGATCGCAGCTACGTAGATCGAGGTATCGGCCAGGTCCTTCGGCTTGAGGTGCAGCCGTCTCCCATCCAACAGCCAGAAGGCGGTCAGTGCCAAGGAGGCGAGGAGCAGGAACGTGTTGGCCAGGTGGACGCCCACGAAAAGGGCGCGCGCCAGCGAGTCGTTGTGGGCGACGAGCTTGAAGAGAACCAGGCCGGCGCCGATCAGCGCCTCTAGCAAGACGAAAACGAGCGAGAGCACCGCTCCTAGACGGGCTGGGTGACGCTTGGGGCGGGCGCGGAAGACGAGTACGACGAGCAGCACGATGAGGATGAGGGCGATGCCGCTCGACAGACGATGCGTGTACTCGATCCAGGTGGCGGCTTGGCCCTGAATCGGAACGACCTCTCCGTTACACAACGGCCAGTGTCCACCGCAGCCGGCGCCCGAGCCGCTGGCGCGGACATAGGTGCCCCACAGAATGACTAGGATGTTCCACGCGAGAGTGAACCAGGTGAAGCGGACGAGGCCGGAGCTGGGCTGTGGAGGAGAGGGGTCGGTCATGTCGGCAAGTCTACGTCATGCGACTTGTTATCTTGCACTATCATTGGTAAGTTATCCCTCACGAGCTCGAAGGCAATCGTGTGGTGCTGCCCGAGAGGTCAGAGGCGAAAGCCGGGACGGCACGGCGCAGGAGTATTCGCCTTGCCGGGTACGCTAAGAGAACGGCATCAACTGCAAGGAGAATCATCATTCCAGCCAAAGTCTTTGTCGGAAACCTGAACTACCAAACCACCAAAGAACAACTGACGGAATTCATGTCGAGCGCCGGCGAGGTCGTCGACGTCTATCTTCCCGCGGATCGCGCCACGGGCCGCCCGCGAGGCTTCGCTTTCGTCGAGTTCGCGAGCGAGGACGAAGCCGAGAAGGCGATCGAGGAGTTCGACGGCAAGGA
>JBJKRB010000093.1:0-12785 GCA_046704885.1 Thermoanaerobaculia bacterium
CTAGGAGTCTTCACCCTCTTCGCCGTCCTTGTCACGCCCGGCCAGCTTGCTCTTGAGCTCGGCGATCTCGGCCTTCAGGCGCTCGATCTCGCTCGAATGCGAGCTTCGCAGGCGCTCGACCGTGCCCCGCACCTTCTCACCAACCGCCTCGCTGACCTTGTCCCACGCCTCGGCTGCCTCGTCCTTGGCATCCCGCACCTTCTGCCGGAAACGTTGGTTCTCTTCAGAAGCCTCGACCTCCCGGCCCTTTTCCACCAACCGCTCGAAAAACCGGCTCCCTTCCTCCTGGGCTACGGCGAAAGCGCCGAGGCCCGCGAGCCAAATCTTGCGGGCGGAATCCTTCATCTCCTGCTTGAAGCTGCGCTCCGTGCTCTCTTCGTCGCTCATTGTGACCTCCGTTTCCAACGGCTACCGATTAGCTACGAAGAAAGACGCTAAAGGTTCCTCTCGGCCGCTGCCCCGTCCCCACGGGCGGTGCGACGCCCGCCCGGTTGTGGTAAAAGACGCATGTCATGAGCTTTCCAGCCACTCGAATGCGTCGTTTGCGCCGCACCCCCGTGCTGCGCTCCATGGTACGAGAGACTTCGCTCTCTCCGTCGGACTTTATCTTGCCGCTCTTCGTCTGCCCCGGCAAGGGGGTCGCCAATCCGGTCTCCTCCCTTCCCGGAGCGTTTCAACACTCTGTCGATCAGCTCGTGGTCGCAGCCCGGGATGCCTTCGATGACGGCATCCCAGCGGTCCTCCTCTTCGGCCTTCCCGAATCGAAGGACGCGGTCGGAAGCTCGGCGTGGGACGACGACGGCATCGTGCAACGCGCCCTGCACGCCCTCGCCGAGTCGGTTCCGGACCTCGTGCGGATCGTCGACGTCTGCTTTTGCGAATACACCGACCACGGCCACTGCGGCGTGCTGCGGGAGGACGGCACGGTCGACAACGACGAGACCCTCGATAACCTGGCGCGCCAATCCGTCTCCCTGGCCCAGGCCGGCGCCGACATCATCGCTCCCTCCGACATGATGGATGGGCGGGTCGGAGCCATTCGCGAAGCCTTGGATCGCGAAGGCTTCACACATACCCCGATCCTCTCCTATGCCGCCAAGTTCTCGAGCGCTTTCTACGGCCCCTTCCGCGACGCGGCGGGCTCGGCTCCCAGCTTCGGCGACCGCCGCGGATATCAAATGGACCCGGCCAACGGACGCGAAGCCCTGCGCGAGGTCGAGCTCGACGTCGAGGAGGGAGCCGACATGTTGATGGTCAAGCCCGCCATGCCCTACCTAGACATCGTTCGCCGCGTGCGCGACCGCTTTCCTCATCCTCTCGTCGCCTATCAGGTGAGCGGCGAATACGCGATGCTGCGTGCCGCCGCCGCCAACGGTTGGGTCGATTACGAACGTTGCCTGATGGAGAGCCTGGTGGCGATCCGCCGCGCTGGCGCCGACATGGTCATCACCTATGGAGCGCGGGATGCGGCCCATCTCCTGGCTGGAGGCTGGATCGAGTGAGCAATGCAGACCTCCTCGCCCGCGCCGAGCGCGTCATTCCGGGCGGCGTCAACTCTCCGGTCCGGGCCTTTCGTGGGGTCGGAGGCACCCCGGTGTTCGTGCGCGCCGCCCAAGGCGCCTATCTCGAAGGCGAAGAAGGCCGCCGTTACATCGACTACATCGGGGGCTACGGTCCCGCCATCCTCGGTCACGCTCACCCCGTCGTTCTCGAGGCGGTTCGGCGCGTGGCGGAAGACGGATTTTGCTTGGGCGCTCCGAGCGCCGCCGAGATCGAGCTCGCCGAGCGAGTGATCGAGGCCCTGCCCGCCGTCGACATGCTTCGCCTCGTGAGCTCCGGTACCGAAGCCACCATGTCGGCCCTGCGTCTGGCACGTGCCGCGACCGGACGTGTGGGGGTGCTGAAGTTCGTCGGCTGCTATCACGGCCACGCCGATCCGTTCCTGGTGGCAGCCGGCTCCGGTGCCGCGACCCTCGGGGTCCCCTCCTCGCCCGGAGTTCCGGCTGCGGTCACCGCGACCACCTTCCTGGCTCCCTACAACGACGCGGAGGCGGTCGCCGCCGTTTTCAAGGAGCACGGAGCGGAGCTTGCGGCGGTCATCGTCGAGCCACTGGCCGGAAACATGGGGCTCGTCCCTCCCGAGCCCGGCTTTCTCGCCACGCTTCGGCGCCTGTGCGATGAACACGAGGTGGTGCTCATCTTCGACGAGGTGATGACTGGTTTTCGCGTCGCCTGGGGCGGCGCCCAGGTCCTCTTCGACATTGAGCCCGATCTCACGACTCTCGGAAAGGTCATCGGCGGAGGCTTCCCGCTGGCCGCATACGGCGGAAAACGGGCGTTGATGGAGCGCGTCGCTCCGGCCGGGCCCGTCTATCAAGCGGGTACGCTGTCCGGAAATCCGATCGCGGTGGCGGCGGGCAACGCCACTCTCGAGCTTCTGTCCGTTGACGATCCCTGTCCCTACGAGGCCTTGGAAGCCACCTCCGCGCGGCTCGCCGCGGGGATCGCGGCGTCCGCGGCGAAGCACGGGATCCCTTTCCAGGTGCAACGCCAGGGCTCGATGCTCGGGATCTTCCTGAGCCCGCGTCCGGTCCGCTCACTGGCCGATGTCGACGCCTCCGATCGCGAAGGCTTCGCGCGGCTCTTTCACCTCCTGCTCGAGCGCGGCGTCCACCTTCCGCCCTCACCCTACGAGACGCTCTTCGTCTCCTTGGCGCACCACGACGACGAGATCGAGCAGACCTTGACCGCTTTCGACGAAGCGTTCGCGCGGCTTTGAGCGCAGGTACCCGATCAGCTTCAACTCTTCTCGGGGGGAGGTAGGGTCGGAGCCGGCTTCTTGCGAGGATGGCCGGAGCGCTCGGCGATGTCGTCCAGAAGCTCCACTTGAATCTGCTGAATCTCGAGCAAACGCTGCCATTGGTGGCTGAGGAGCAGGTCAAGCATCGCTCGCAAATGCCGGATCTCCAGCTCGGCCTTGAGGTTGATCCGATAGTCTTCCTCGGAGCGGAGCCGATCCTTCGACTCCTGACGGTTCTGGCTCATCATGATGATCGGCGCCTGAATCGCGGCCAGACAGGAGAGGATCAGATTGAGCAGGATGAAGGGATAGGGGTCGAAGGGGGAATGAAGGAGGATCACGGTGTTGATCGTCATCCAGATCAGCATGAAGAGCCCGAAGGCGCCGATGAAGCTCCAGCTTCCACCGAACTGCGCCACGCGATCGGCGATCCGCTCTCCGAACGTCGCCCGCTGCTCGAACTGAACATTCAAGTTCCGGGTCAGCAGCTCGTGTTGGCGCAGGCTCTCGATGACCTCGCGATCCAGGGCGCTCAGCTCACCATGCTCCTCGGTCAGCAGCTGCTCGACGTGCCGCGCCCGGTAGAGATCCAGATCCTGGTGGCAGATGTATCCGTCAGGCGACCAGGTCGGCACTTCCTTGGCGATGGTGTCCGCCACCGCGGCTCGGATGGTCGCTCCCAACACCATGTCGTCGGCCGGTTTCTTTTCGTGACAGATCTGACACTCGATAAGCTTTTGCTTCTGCGCCATTGAGGCCTCCTCGATAGATCGTCCGGGCGAAATCTTACGCTAGTCGAGGGTCTGCCTTCCGCTCGAGTCTTCGTGAGACAATCTGGGTATGACCACGGATACCGACGTAGTCGTCATCGGCGGGGGGATCATCGGGATGGCGATCGCCCGGGAGCTCGCCCGAGGGGGCCGGAAGGTGGTTCTGCTCGAACGGGAAGCTTGCGGCGCCGAGGCCTCGTCGGCCGCGGCCGGGCTGCTTCAGCCGTTCGCCGAAGAGCCACAGGCGGGACCCTACCTCGACGCGAGCCTGCAATCCCTGAGCGATTGGCCCCATTGGTGCGCCGAAGTGGCGCGAGAGAGCGGCCAGGAGATCGAGCTCAGTGACTGGGGCACGCTGTACGTGGCTTTCAGTGAAGATGAAGAGGAGCATGCGCGGCGCGCCGCGGCGTCCGTCGCCGCGGCTGGCCAAAAGGCCGTCGAGCTCGCTGCGCCCGCGATAGGAGCTCTCGTTCCTGACCTCGCCCCTGATCCCAGAATCGCTGTTCACGTCCCCTGCGAAAGAAGGGTCGACAACGTTGCTTTCTGTGCCGCCCTAGCGCACTCCTGCCAACGTCAGGGCGTGGAGATCCACGAGCACTCGCCGGTCTCCGAGGCCCGCCTCGCCCCTGATCACGCCGCCATCGAGAGCGGCGCTTGGAGTGGTACGTGCGCTCAGCTGGTGCTCGCGGCCGGCGCCTGGTCGGGAAAGATCGGTGGCCTCCCGTCTTTTCCCGTTCGCCCCTGGCGCGGACAGATCCTGGTCTACGACGGCTGCCCGTGGGAGTGGAACGGGGCGGTGCGGTGCGGACACCGCTACGCCGTTCGCCGAGGGGAGGATCAGCTTCTGATCGGCTCGACGCTCGAGGACGCCGGTTTCGAAAAGACGATGACCTCGGAGGCGATCGCTGATCTGATGGCCGTGGGGGCGAAGCTCTTCCCCGAGCTCGCCAACCGCGAGCCCACGAGCCGCTATGCTGGCCTTCGCCCCGGGAGCTCCGACGAACGTCCGCTGCTCGGGCGCTGGCGTGACTCCCCTCTGTGGCTCGCGACCGGGCACTTTCGCAGCGGCATCTTGCTCGCGCCCTGGTCGGCGCAGACTCTCTCCGACTGGATGCTCGGACGCGAAACCGAGGGCGAGAATCCCTTTTCGCCCAACCGCTTCTCCGGTCTTGCTCCCGCCTGACGGTCGAGTTACGGCCGCGAGGAGATCACAGCGGCGCCACGGCCCGAAAAGCACGTTCCGCCTCGCCACACAGAAGATCGGGTGAGTCGCTATAGCGGGGGGAAAAGTGCATGGGCACGAGCTTCTTGACCCCGGCGCAACGCGCCAGCTCTCCTGCCTGTTTCGCCGTCAAGTGGTAGCGCTGCCGAGCCCGTTCGCGGTCAGCATCGGCGAAGGCGGCCTCGATAAACAGACAATCCGCGCCCCCCACGAGATCGACGATAGCTTGGGCGTTGGCGACGCTACCCACCGCGTCGACGACGTAGGCTATCTTCTGGCCGGGCGTCTCTGAAAGAAGCTCCCGACGGAGCTCTCCTACGGTCACGGGTATCTGCGGCCCCCCCGCTCCACGCGAAACCGCGAGGGTCCGATCCTCGGGATCCCCCCGTAGAACCGCCGCCTTGAGCTCGTCGAGCCACGGTCCGGGCGCCAGGCCCAGCTCATCCAGCCGGTTCTTCCACACGTTGAGGTGGACGCTCTCCTCGAGGGCAAAGGCGAGACACGGGATCTGATGGTCCAGCACCGCGTAACGCACGGCGAGCGCCGGCTCTTCGAGCAAAACACCGCGCGCAAGCCGCGCGACCTCGAGCGAACGAGCCCTGAAGGCCTCGCGGCTCGACATCTCCGACACCGCCGCGATTCCGTCCAGTCCCACTTCGTTCACCCGCAATCTGAGCTCGTTCTCATAGGAGGCGACAAGGTTCCAGCTATAGGAGGCAAGCTTGTGACGCACCGATCCGATCAGACCGGGCGGTCCGAAAAGCTCGACGCTCTTGTCCCGACCGAGGAGCAAACGCAACAGCTGATCGAAGCCGGAAAAGTGGTCCATGTGGGTGTGGGAGACGAAGACGTGGCTGACGCGCAGGAGCTTGCGCGCCGGGAGTGGAGCCAGATCGCCGAGATCGAAGAGGAGAGCGCGGCGCTCGAATTGAAAGTCGACGAAGAGCCCAGGGTCCCCGAAGGGATCGTTGATCAACTCAGCCAAGAACTGAGACCGCATGACGAGCTCTTCCTCAGGACACAGTACAACGAATCGGGTGCGAGATTGCGGGGGCGACCTGGCCAAGGGAAACAGTTCGCGCCTTGAGCACGTACTATTGGCAAAGGGAGAACATGGAACCCGCGGGGCACCTAGATTTTGGAGAAAGACAAATGAAGGGCGTCTTGGTGGCGATGATCCTTCTCGTAAGCGCCATGCTAGCCACTGGGATCGCCGAGGCGCGGACGATCAAGGCGCCTCCTCCGATTCCTATCCACCGGGCGACCGGCAAGATTCGTATTGACGGAAGCCTCGACGATCCGGGCTGGAAGAACGCCACTAGAGTCGACACCTTCTACGAGTTCAAGCCGGGCGACAATGTGACTCCAAAGGTCAAGACGGAAGCACTCATCACCTACGACGACCACTTCTTCTACGTCGGCTTCCACTGCTACGACCCTAATCCCAAGAAGATTCGCGCCCCATTCGTTGAACGGGACCACGTCTTCGGCGACCAGGACTTCGTCGGTATGATGCTCGACACGCGGGGCGGAGGCCGAAGTGGCCTCGAGCTCTTCGTCAATCCACGCAACATCGTCGACGACGGCATCATGGACGACACGACCGGCAACGAGGATTTCTCGCCCGACCTCTTCTGGAACTCGGCGGTTCGCATCACTTCGACGGGCTGGAACGTCGAGATCGCGATACCGTTTTCCTCCCTTCGCTACAAGCGGGGAACGCCTCAACACTGGGGAATCATTCTCTTCCGCAACTACCCGCGCGACTTCCGCTATGAGATCGCGAGCAGCCCGATCCCCCGCGGCTCAAACTGTTTCCTCTGCCACGAACGCAAGCTCACCGGCCTCGAAGCGGTACCGAGCGCCCGTCATCTCGTGGTCGCCCCATACGTCACCGGCAATCTCAGCAACCAGCCGCGCGGCGATCTCGGGAGCTCCCTCGTCTCACGGGGATTCAAGGGGAACGGCGGGGTCGACCTCAAGCTCAATCCCAACGAGAACATCACCTTTGACGCGACCGTGAATCCCGATTTTTCGCAGGTCGAGTCCGACACCGCTCAGCTCTCGGTCAACCAGAGGTTCGCTCTCTTCTATCCGGAGAAGCGTCCCTTCTTCCTCGAACGCAGCGACCTGTTCTCCACGCCAATCCAGGCCGTCTACACCCGCAGCATTACCTCGCCGCGATGGGGAGGCCGCGCTACGGGACGCCTGGACGGAACCGCCTTCACCTTCCTCGTAACTCAGGATCGTGGCGGTGGCTCGGTCATCATCCCCGGTCCCTTGGGTTCGCAGTTCGCGCCGCAAGACTTCGCCTCGACCGTTGCCGTCGGGCGCGCCCGCCACGGCTTTGGCCATTCCTACGTGAGCTTCCTTCTGACTGATCGCGAGAACCAGGGCGGCGGCTACAACAGGGTCTTCGGGCCGGACTTCCAGTGGCGCCCGAACCGCTCCGATGTGGTGACCGGCCAGTTCCTCATGAGCGACACGTTGACCCCGAACCGCCCGGACCTCGCCAGCGAGTGGGATGGGCGCCACCTCGTGGACCACGCGCTCTATTTGTCCTGGAGCCACTCCCGGCGCAACTACGACTTCTCCATCAGCCATCAAGATCTCGGCGCCGACTTTCGCGCCGACGACGGTTTCGTCCCGCAAGTTGGGTTTCGCCAGGACCGCGTTCTCGTCACTTACTCGTTCTATCCGAGCCGCTCGTGGTTCAGCAGGATCCGTCCCCTGTTGATCGCGGCCTACTTAGGGCAGCCGGGTACCGGCCTCCTCGAACGACGCGTCTTCCCCGGCATCCTTCTTTATGGCAAACACAATTTCTCCTCCGAGATCGAGTGGACTCCGGAAACCGTAAGGGTAGGGACACGTCTGCTGAGCCGCAGCTACCTCAGTTTCGATTTCGAAATGCAGCCGAGTCGCGTGCTTCCGAGTCTCTCCCTTGCCGGCTCGCTTGGCCAGGCTTTCGACTACGCCAACGTAAGGGTGGGCCGAGGAGGCGAGATATATGTAGCGATGACCGTGAGACCAACGACGCATGTTGATCTCGAGCCCACCATCGATCGCCAATGGCTCGATCTTCCCCTTCCGAGCGGCAGCAGCGGACGCCTGTTCACCGCCCAGGTGGAGCGCCTCAAAGCGACCTACACGGTGAGCGCGAGAGCCTGGGTGCGCCTGATCGCCCAGTACGTCGATACGCGCCGCGATCCGAGCCTCTACCTCGACTCCAACGTCTCGCCACGCGACGGATCCCTGACCGGCTCCGCTCTCTTCGGTTATCGAATCAATTGGGAGACCGTCCTCTACCTGGGCTACGGGAGCGGCGAAGCGCGCACCGCCGACGGCCTCCTTGCCGCTACGGGCCGCGAGATCTTCTTCAAGGTTTCCTACGCGATCCAACATTGAGCGGGCTTGCCCAGAGTCTCCCGCGACGACCCCGCCTCTCGACTGCGCGCCCGTTTGCCTATCCCGGTGCCGGCGCTATAATTCCCCCGAGTTTCTTGGACCATCCGCAGCCATAGCAAGAGGAGATCGCAAGGAATGACTCATATCATCGCGGAACCGTGCATCGGGGTTAAAGACGGAGCCTGTGTCGACGTCTGCCCGGTCGACTGCATCTACGGGCGGGACGAAGACTTCGAGATGCTCTATATCCACCCCGAAGAGTGCATCGACTGCGGTCTTTGCATCGACGCCTGCCCGGTTCAGGCCATCTATCCGATTGAAGAGCTTCCGGACAAGTGGCGGGCCTTCATCGCCAAGAACTACGAGCACTTCAGCCTCACTCCTCCGTAACATCGTTTGGAGAACGGGTTGGATCGCGGCGTCCCGTTTTGGGGCGCCGTTTGTTTTGGTCTTGGGAATGGAAGACTCGACGATCGCGTTATAGGAAATGTGATCGAGGCCCACTAAGATGTTGCCGCAGGTGAGCCTGAGATGCCGAGGTCTTGAGCAGTACCCTTGAGAATTCGGACGGTATACTTGCGTCGCTGGCTTCACAGACTCGGTACGCGCGCCCACGGGGAGGAATTCATTGGAGTACAAGGACTACTACAAGACTCTCGGAGTCGCCAAGGACGCGAGCCAAAAGGACATTGAGCGCGCCTATCGCAAGCTGGCGCGCAAGTACCACCCCGACGTCAACAAAGACCCCGACGCCGAGGACCACTTCAAAGAGATCAACGAAGCCAACGAGGTCCTCAAAGACCCGGAAAAGCGCGCCAAGTATGACCGGTTCGGCTCGGCCTGGAAGCAAGCACAGCACGGCGGCTCGCCGCCTCCCGACTTCGCGGATATCTTCAGCCAGTTCGGCTTTGGCGGCGCCGGCGGTGGATACGGCGCCGGGCCGACCCACGTCGAGTTCGATTTCGGAGGCGGGGCTAGCCCCTTCAGCTCCTTCTTCGAGGCGCTCTTCGGCGGCGCCGCGGCGCACCAGGAGGGACGCGGGCGCCGGGGCCGCCAGCATGCCCGTCCGGCGCACGGCATCGATCAAGAAGCGCGGATGCCGCTCAATCTCGAGGAGGCGGCCAGCGGCGGAAAGCGCGAGATTCAGTTGGGCGACTCGCAAGGCGGAGAGCGACGCAAGCTCACCGTCAACATTCCGCCCGGGGTACGCACGGGGCAACGCCTTCGTCTGGCTGGGCGCGGCGTTGCCAGCGACGGTGGGCCGCGTGGCGATCTCTATCTAACGATCGAGATCCTCCCTCACCCCCGATTCCGTCTCGAAGGCAGCGACCTCTACACGGTGCTACCGGTGACCCCCTGGGAGGCGGCCCTCGGAGCTCAGGCCAAGGTACCGACGCTCGAGGGGGACGTGGCGGTCAAGATCCCGGCGGGAACGTCATCGGGTCGCAAGATCCGCTTGCGCGGCAAGGGATTTCCCCGAACCAAGGGGGAACGAGGAGACCTCTACGCCGAGATCCGGGTCGAGGTTCCGCCTCACTTGACCTCGGCCGAGAAGAAACTGTTCGAGGAGCTCTCGCGGGAATCGAAGTTCAACCCGCGAGCGGGTTGACAGATCTACAGCTTGGAGAACTCTCGATACGACCCGCGAATCCAAGAAAAGAGAACCAACCATGGATATCAACAAACTGACACAGAAATCTCAGGAAGCGCTCTCCGATGCGCAGAGCCTGGCCGTCCGGCACGGCCAGCAACAGGTTTCAAGCGAGCACCTTCTCGCGGCGCTGCTCGCCCAGGAGGATGGGCTGGCTCCCCGCCTCCTCGCCAAGATGGAGGTCCCGGTGGCGGGCCTCGCGCAGGCCATCGACGACGAGATCGGCAAGCAACCCAGCGTCACGGGAGCCGGCGTCGAACCGGGCAAGGTCTACATCACTCCCGACCTCCAGAAGGTGATGGTGGCCGCCGAGGACGAGGCCAAACGGCTCAAGGACGAGTATGTCTCGGTTGAGCACCTGCTTCTCGCCATTCTCGACCAGGGAGGCGGTTCTCCCGCCGGCCGTCTGCTCAAGGAGTTCGGCGTCGACCGCAACCGCTTGCTCGCCACCCTCCAGCAGGTTCGCGGCTCGCAGCGCGTCACCAGCGCGACTCCAGAGCAGGCCTACGAGGCCCTCTCAAAGTACGGCATCGATCTCGTCGATCAGGCTCGCCGCGGCAAGCTCGATCCGGTGATCGGCCGCGACGCCGAGATCCGACGCGTGGTCCGCGTGCTCTCGCGCAAGACCAAGAACAATCCGGTCCTGATCGGCGAGCCCGGAGTGGGTAAGACGGCGATCGTCGAGGGGCTGGCGCAGCGCATCGTGCGCGGCGACGTACCCGAATGGCTCAAAGATCGGTCGCTCTTCTCCCTCGACATGGGAGCGCTCTTGGCTGGCGCCAAGTACCGGGGAGAATTCGAGGAGCGCCTGAAGGCGGTCCTCAACGAGATCAAGGAGAGCGAGGGCCGAGTCCTGCTCTTCATCGACGAGCTCCACAACATCGTCGGGGCCGGGCGCACCGAGGGCTCGACCGACGCCGGCAACCTGCTCAAACCCATGTTGGCGCGTGGCGAGCTCCACTGCATCGGCGCCACCACGCTCGACGAGTACCGCAAGTACATCGAGAAGGACGCGGCTCTCGAGCGGCGCTTCCAGCCGGTTATGGTCGACGCCCCCTCCGTCGAGGACACCATCTCCATCCTGCGTGGATTAAAAGAGCGCTTCGAGGTCCATCACGGCGTGCGTATCCAGGACAACGCACTGGTGGCGGCGGCGGTTCTCTCCAACCGCTACATCAGCGACCGTTTCCTCCCCGACAAGGCGATCGACCTGGTCGATGAGGCGTGCGCCATGATCCGCACCGAGATCGACTCGATGCCCGCCGAGCTCGATGCCGTAACCCGCCGGGTGATGCAGCTCGAGATCGAGGAGGCGGCGCTCAAGAAGGAGAAAGATCGTTCGTCCAAAGAGCGTCTGTCCACCCTGCGCAAGGAGCTCGCCGATCTCAAGGCCCAGTCCGACGTGATGCGCACCCAGTGGGAGGCCGAAAAGGAGGCCATCGACCACGTACGCCATCTACGCGAGGAGATCGAGCAGGTGCGGCGTCAGGTCGAGCAGGCCGAGCGTGACTACGACCTCAATCAGGCGGCGGAGCTCAAGCATGGGAAGCTACCGACCCTCGAGGCCGAGCTCAAGAGCCAGGAGGAGAGCCTCTCGAACCAACAGGCGGGCAGCCGCTTGCTGCGCGAAGAGGTCACCGAAGACGAGATCGCCGAGGTGGTTTCACGCTGGACCGGGGTCCCGGTGACTCGGCTGATCGAGGGAGAGCGCGACAAGCTTCTGCGCCTCGACGAGATCCTGCACGCGCGGGTGATCGGTCAGGATGAGGCGGTGCAGCTTGTGGCCGACGCCGTAATTCGCGCCCGCTCGGGGATCAAGGATCCGCGCCGGCCGATCGGCTCCTTCATCTTCCTCGGGCCCACCGGGGTGGGCAAGACCGAGCTCGCAAAAGCCCTGGCCGAATCTCTCTTCGATAGCGAGGACAACCTGGTGCGGATCGACATGAGCGAATACATGGAGAAGCACACGGTGTCCCGCCTCATTGGAGCGCCCCCTGGATACGTCGGATACGAGGAGGGTGGGCAGCTGACCGAAGCGGTACGGCGCAAGCCGTACTCGGTGATCCTCTTCGACGAGATCGAGAAGGCGCACCACGACGTTTTCAACGTTCTCCTCCAGATCTTGGACGACGGCCGCGCCACCGACGCTCAGGGTCGAACCGTCGACTTCAAGAACACCGTCATCATCATGACCTCGAACATCGGCTCGCAGTACCTCCTCGAGGGGGTGAGCGACCGCGGCGAGATCGAGGAGTCGGCCCGCGACTCGGTCATGCGCGAGATGCGCCAGCACTTCCGCCCCGAATTCTTGAACCGGGTAGACGACATCGTGCTCTTCAAGCCGTTGACCATCGAGGAGATCGAGCGCATCGTCGATCTGCAGATGGTGGATCTGCGCCGGCGCCTCGCCGAGCGCAACATCGCGATCGAGCTCTCTTCCGAGGCCCGCGAGCTCATCGCCCGCCGCGGTTTCGACCCGGTCTACGGCGCCCGGCCCCTGAAGCGCTTCCTCCAGCACGAGGTCGAATCGCGCATCGGGCGGGCGATCGTTGCCGGCGAAGTGGCCGATGGCTCGACGCTGGCGATCGGCGTCGAGCACGGCGAGCTCGCGGTCGAGATCCGAGCCCCCGAGGCGAAGGCCGCCGAGACTGCTGAGATTGGCGCGGAGAGCAAGTGAACCGCGAGATCGTCGTCGAGACCCGGAGCTCCGGGCTGCACGAGATCACCCATGAGGTGAATCGCGTGGTGGCCGAAGGGGAGGTCGCCGACGGGGTGTGCACGGTTTTCGTCCAGCACACCTCCGCCAGCCTCCTGATCCAGGAGAACGCCGATCCTTCGGCCCGCCGCGACCTTGAGGTCTGGCTCGACCGCCTGGTTCCCGAGAACGACCCGCTCTTTACCCACACCGCCGAGGGCCCGGACGACATGCCCTCGCAC
>JBJKRB010000094.1:0-14378 GCA_046704885.1 Thermoanaerobaculia bacterium
CCCGCGGCGAGCACGGTGGCGACGACTCCGGCCCATAGCGTGTTCTCCGGCCGTTGCCAGGACGATAGCCAAGAAGCCTTGTAGAGCCAGGAGGTCGGTCCGGGGGTGAAGTAGCTCGCCACCGTTGCGCCGAAGAGGCGGAGAGATTCCCAACCGCGTCGGAGACCTAGGTCGCGCGCCGCGATCCAATACGGGTGATAAATGGGGAAGAGGACGACAAAGGCGATCGCCGCCAGGGGAGCGGCGAGAGCGGCGGTCCGGCCCAGTCTCTTTTCCCGGAAGATCTGGGGAAGACGCGCGACGAGGATGACGAGCAAGGGCAGATGAATCATGAACGCGAGGTAGTCCCCGGCCGTCACTTGCAGCACATAGAAAGCGAGAAACAGTAGAGCGTAGCGGGTTCTCGAGGAGGCCAGAAAGCGGTCCCAGAACCAGAAGGTGGGCGGAATCCACTCCGCCATCAAGACCGGGAGGTGGGCCATCTGCGACCAGCGATAGGGAGAGAATGCGAAGATCGCGCCGGCGACGAGGGCCGCGCCTTGGCTCGCGCCCGAACGGCGCACCACCCAGGCGGTGCTCAAACCGCAGAGTAGGAACGAGGCGAGGAGTAGAAGGTTGTAGCAGGTGAGAATGCTGAGCCCAGCGGTTGCCAGCGGTGCGATCAGAACCGCGGGGCCCAGGAGGTGGTCCGAGAAGGTGAGCGTCCAGGGCAGCGGATAGAAGATATTGGCGTTCCAAAGCGACGGAAATCCGAGCCGGAGCTGATGAAGATCCCAGCTGAGGATCCATACATTGAACAGCGGGTCACCGGCGCCAGGAGTGAGGATCGTCCCCAGCCGCGGCAGGAGGCGGCGAAAGACCAGCAGGGTAGCGCCGCCGTAGAGAACGGCGGCGAAGAGAAGAAGGCGGGAGCTGCGGACGACCCGGCGCAACGGATTCAACTCTAATCAGATTGAAAACAAGGTGCATGGTCGCGGCAGCGACTCTCGACGGCGGATATACTTGAGCGCTCGATGCCTAAGCTCTCAGTGGTGGTTCCGGTCTACAACGAGGTGGAGACAGTGGAGGAGCTGTTGGACCGGGTCGAGTCGGCGCAACTGCCGGAGGGGGTCGAGCGCGAGATCGTGGTGGTCGAGGACGGCTCGAAGGACGGCACCCGCGACCTCCTACGGCGCCTGCTCGAGGCCGATCGCTCGCGCTTCCGGCTGGTCGAGCATCCGCGCAACCGGGGGAAAGGGGCAGCGATCCGCAGCGGTTTCAAGGAGGTTACGGGAGAGATCGTCCTGATCCAGGACGCGGACCTCGAGTACGACCCGCGCGAGTATCCGCGCCTGCTGGCTCCGATCTTGAGCGGGGACGCCGACGTGGTCTTCGGCTCACGCTTTACCGGAGGCCCGCACCGGGTGATGTTCTACTGGCACTATCTGGGCAACCGCTTTCTCACTACCCTCTCCAACATGTTTACCGATCTCAACCTCTCGGACATGGAGACCTGCTACAAGGTCTTTCGGCGCGAGATCCTGAGCGGTCTCGAGCTCAAGTCCGAGCGCTTCGGGATCGAGCCCGAGCTCACCGCGCGGGTCGCCAAGCGCCGAGCTCGCATCTTTGAGGTGCCGATCTCGTATCACGGCCGCACCTATGCGGAGGGCAAGAAGATCGGGTGGCGCGATGGTTTTTCCGCCATATGGGCAATCCTTCGATATAATCTATTTTCTCGATGATTCCATTACGATTTGATCTTGCCCGCGTCACGAGGAGGTCCGCAATGAAACGCAGCGCCATGATTTCCCTCACTCTGTCGGTCGTCGCCCTTGCCATGCTCGCGCTTGTCGCGTGCACCCCGAAGAGCCCGGCCGAGAGGGTCGCCGCACTTCGCGACCACTACACGGCCAAGCTCAATGGCTTCGTGGTCAAGGAAGAGCCGGCGCCACAGGGCGCGGTCGAAGGCGGGGCGGTGACCCAGGGGCAGGAAGAGGGAGCGGGAGAAGCCACGAAGGCTCCAGCCAAGAGCGCCGAGAAAGCCCCGGCGGCTACGGCACCAGCGGGCACGGAGGCCTCCGCCTCGGACTCCTCGGTCAACAAGAATCTGATGCTCGACATCCTGGTGAGCAACGACTCGTTCAAGAGCATGCCGGGAATCACGCTGGATATCTCCATGGTCGACGCGAGCGGCAAGGAGATCGAGCATCGGCGTTTGTGGGTTGACACGTCGAAGGTCGTGGTCGGCTCGCCGGTGCAGATCAGCGATGTGCTGAAGGGCGTCCCCTACAAGCAGGGTGACGGCATCAACGTCGAGGTGCGCAAGCCCATCCCGGCCGCTGAGCGGAGCGAATACCGCGAGTTCAGCGACGCCCAATAGATTTCACTTTTCGCTCGTGCCACGACGGCGCGCGGGCCTCCGCTGAGGCCGATGGAAGCGACTTCTACCCGTAACGAGCCCACCACCACGGCCGAGCACGTCGCCCGGCTCGAGGCAAGCATCGGCCGGGTGGTGCGAGGCAAGCCGGAGGTCATCCGGCGGGCCATCGTCTGCCTGCTGGCGCGCGGTCACATGCTGATCGAGGACGTGCCGGGGGTCGGCAAGACGACTCTCGCTCAAGCGCTGGCGCGTTCCCTGGGCCTCTCCTTCCAGCGCATCCAGTTCACCAGCGACCTCCTGCCTTCCGACATTCTCGGGATCTCGGTCTACAAGCAGAGCACCCAGAGCTTCGAGTTCTCGCCCGGGCCGATCTTCGCGCACGTCGTCTTGGCGGACGAGATCAACCGGGCCACCCCCAAGACGCAGTCCGCGTTGCTTGAGGCGATGAGCGAGCGCAAGGTCTCGATCGAACGGCAGAGGTACAGCCTGCCGGAGCCCTTCGTGGTGCTGGCGACCCAAAACCCGAAGGAGCATCACGGCACCTTTCCCCTGCCGGAGTCGCAGCTCGATCGCTTCTTGATGTCGCTCGAGATCGGATATCCGCCGCCCGATGAGGAGCGTGCCCTTCTACTCTCGGGTGGGGTCGAAGAGGAGCTCGCGGCCACCCGCCCGGTGCTGTCGCGCGAGGAGCTTCTGGCTCTCCAGCAGGCGAGCGGGGATGTCGTGGTGGCCGAGAAGCTCGCCGACTACATGCTCGAGCTGGCGGCTCTCACCCGCGAGTCGCGAGACTTCCTTCTCGGTATTTCGACCCGCGGCGTTCAGGGTCTCTATCGCGCCTGCCAGGCGTCGGCGATGTGCGCCGGGCGAGGGTTCGCGATTCCCGACGACGTTCAGGATCTCGCTCCCTCGGTGCTCGCCCACCGCGTCGTCCTGCGCCAGGGGGGTTCGCTCGCCGCGAGCCGCGATGCGATAACCCGCCTCTTGGGCGAGCTACCCGTTCCGCTCTGAGGACGCCGCCGCGAGGCGGAGGGCGATGGCGCGCCTACCACACATGAAGCGAACGCTTCGACCCGAGGGCATCAGAATCACCAAGGTGGGTCTGTGGTTCGTCCTGCTCACCCTCGTGGTGGGGATCGCGGCGACCAACACCGGCAACAATGCGCTGTTCATGGTGTTCGCCCTGATGCTGGGGGTGCTGGTGGTTTCGGGAGTGAGCTCGCGGCTCAATCTGCGCCGCCTGGACATCTCGCTCTCGCCGGCGGCCGAGGTGTTCGCCAATCGCCCGTTCCCATTGCGTTTCAGTTTGCGCAACGCAAGTCGTCTTCCCCATTGGATGGTGGAATTCTCGGTGGCGAAGCGCGGAGCGCCCCGCCTCGTTCCCTATCTTCCGGCCGGCGCGACGAGCCGCGGCTCGCTCGATCTGCTCTTCGAGCGCCGCGGGCGGCGGCGAATCGACGCGGCGCACGTCGGGAGCCTCTTCCCGCTCGGTTTCTTTCGCAAGGGGCTGCGCTACCGACTGAGCGAGGAGGTCCTGGTCTACCCAGAGATCTTCGTGGGGCGTCAGGGCTGGCGCCTACAAGGAAGCCCCGCGGGAAGCGCTTCGGTGCCGCGCAGCGGTTGGGGACACGAGCTCCACGGCTTGCGGAGCTTCCGCCCCGGGGACGACCCTCGCTCGATCCATTGGAAGCAGAGCGCCCGGACGGGCTCTCTCATCTTCATGGAGCGCGAGGCCGAGGAGGGGCACCGTCTCAGGGTCGTCCTCGACAACGCGGTCTTGCCGTTCGTTGATGACGCTTCGCGGGCGCGCTTCGAGCGGTTGGTGAGCGAGGCGGCCACGGCCGTCATCGAGGCGCTCGCCGAGGGGCTCGAGGTCGAGCTGGTGACCCGCGAGGAGACGATTCCGTTCGGCGCCGGTCCTCGTCAGCGGCTTCGTCTGCTCGAGTGCCTGGCCCTGGTCGATCCCGTCGCCCGCAGCGCTCTCCCCTTGGAGCCGGGACCGGGCGCCGAATACTCCCTGCGCTTGGCCTTTGATGAGGAAGAGGGGGCGCGGGAGACGAGGGCCGAGCGATGAGCTTCGCGCGCTCCAAGCGGCTGCTTCTCCTCGCTCTGGCGGCCCTGGCACCGCTGCCCCTGCCCTTCAACGACCTGCTCGAATGGCCGATTCTCGTCGCCTACTGGGTCCTTCTCGGGATCATCTTGGCGCGCTCCCTGCGCGACTCCTCGGGGGAGGAACGCTGGCTTCCAAACTGGGCGATGAACCTTCTCGGGCTCGCTTACCTGCCGCTGCTGGTTGTCGACCTGGCGAGCGCCCTCCATCGGCAGATCGTCGCTCCCCTCATACACCTGGCGCTGTTCGTCCTGGTGGTGAAGCTCGCCGCCCTCACTCGCGAGCGTGACAAGTGGCATGCCTTCCTCGCCATCTTCTTCCTCTTCCTGGCCGCGATGGGGACCAGCGTCGACCCCACCGTCTTTCTCTACCTGGTCGCCTTTCTCGCCCTTGCGCTTCTTACCCTCAGCCGCTTCGCCCTGTGGTCGGTTCTCGCCCGTTTCGGATATCACGGCGAACCCGCGCCGGAGGCTCCGATTCGCGGATTTCTCGTCGTCTCTTTTGTCCTTGCCTTGCTTATCGCCGTGCCGCTCTTCGCGCTCTTGCCGCGCATCCCGGCCCCCTTCATCCTCGGCCGCGGTACCGGCACCGGCACCATCATTCATGCTTCCGGCTTCACCGACGAGGTGGGTCTCGACTCCGTCAACCGGGTCCGCTCGAGCCGTGCGGTGGTCATGCGGCTCGCCTATCAGCGACCACCAGGTGAGGACGTCGAGCAACGCTTCAAGGCGGCGAGCTATGACCTGTTTCGCGACGGTCAGTGGCGGCGCTCGCCATTTAAGAGGCTCTTGCGGCAAACGCGCCAGGGAGATCAGAACGTCTATCAGTTGACGCAAGGGCAGGCGGAGAACAGCGTGCACGTCGTGTTGGAGCCGCTGGGTAGCCACAGTCTTCCGCTCCCGGTGACTGCGGTGAGCGTGCGTCTCGACGCTCCGGGTTGGGCGGGTCTGGGCGAAGACCGGGGCGACACCTATCGCCTCACCTATCGCCCGCGCCGGATCCTCGAGTACGACGTCGGCCTGGCGAGCCAGCCGCCGGAGGAGCCCAACGGCGAGGCTCCGGCCGCCGACTCTCCGGCGCTCGACACGACGGGGGTCACGGCCCGGATGCGCCAGCTCGCCGCGCGAGTCATGGGGAGCGGGACCACCGAGGTCCGCAGCCGTCGCCTCGAGCGCTACTTGATGGACAACTATCAGTACTCGACGAGCTTTACCGGGCACGGGGGAGGGAGGGCCGTCGACGAGTTTCTCTTCGAAACCAAGAGCGGTCACTGCGAGTACTTCGCCTCGGCGATGGTCTTGCTGCTCAGGAGTCAGGGGATTCCGGCTCGCCTGGTGACCGGATTCTTGGGCGCGGAGTACAACCCATTGGAGGACACCTACATCGTGCGCGAGCTCAACGCCCATGCTTGGGTGGAGGCGTGGATCGGCGGCCGGGGCTGGGCGGAATTCGATCCGACGCCGGCGGCGGGCCGTCCGGCCGCCGCCACGCCGGGTCTCGCCCTCTTCCTGTCCCAGGCGTGGGACTACGTGCAATTTCGTTGGGACCGCTACGTCCTGACCTACGGATTCGCTGACCAGCTCGACATGTTCCAGCGTCTGCGCCATCTCTGGTTCGGATTCTGGCATCGCTTCACGTCGCGCGAGGCGTCAGCGCCGGGCACGAGCGGCGCCGTGGAGGTGAGCCAGAGCGCCGGCACCGCCGTCGATGTCGGCCGCGCCCATACGCGGGCGGCTTGGATCGTCGCGATTGCCGTCTTTCTTGCCGCCCTCTTAGCCGTCGTCGCGCTGCTTTGGCGAGCAACGCGCGTCGATGGCCGGCGAGCCTTCGAGCGCCTGCGTGAGATCCTCTCCTCTCGCGGCACCCCAGTGCCGCCTTCGCTGCCGCCCCTGGCCGTTGCCGCTCGCTTGGCCGCCGCCTGCCCCGAGGCCGGTGGCCCCGGGGGGCGGGTCGTGGCGCTCTACCTTCGCGAGAGCTTCGGAGGCCAAGCTCTCGCGGCCGATGAACGCGAGGACCTGCGCCGGTCGCTACGGCACGCGCGCCGTGCGCTACGCCGGACGCCCAGCCACTCTTAGTACGCGTTGTGGCGCAGGCCGGAGCGAACGGTCATCCACAGGATCTTCAGATCGAGCTTGAGAGACCAGTTCTCGATGTAGTACAGGTCGTACTGAATTCGCTTCTTGATCGAGGTGTTGCCGCGCCAGCCGTGCACCTGAGCCCAGCCCGTGATTCCGGCCCGGACCCGGTGGCGCAGCATGTACTGCGGGACCTTGTGTTTGAACTCATTGACGAAGGCAGGGCGTTCCGGCCGCGGTCCGATGATCGACATCTCGCCGGTCAGGACATTCCACAGCTGCGGCAGCTCATCGATCGACCAGCGGCGCAGGAAGGTCCCGACCCGGGTGCGGCGCGGATCGTCGCGCACCGCCCACACCGGGCCGCTCGAGGCTTCGGCATTGACCCGCATCGAACGGAACTTGAGAATCATGAAGCTCTTGCCGTCGAGCCCCATCCGCTCTTGGCGATAGAAGATCGGACCGCGGTCCTCGATCCAGATCGCCAGAGCGACCGCCGGCAGGAAGGGCAGGAGGCAGAGAAGGGCGGAGCTCGCGATCGCCAGGTCCATCAAGCGCTTGACCAGGCTGTTCCACCCCTGGAGCGGCACCTGGGAGAGGTTGATCACCGGGGTGCCGTCGAGGTCCTCGAGAGAAGCTTGTAGCGTCGCGTACTGGAGGATGTCCGGCACCAGCTTGACTTCGACGCACTCGCGTCCCACCGCTTGCAGGATCCGCAGGGTCTTGCGGTGGGCGTCCGGGGGCAGAGCGATGAACACCTGATCGATCGCGCGCTCGGCGAGCACCGTTTCGACGTCGCGCAAGGGACCGAGGACCGGCGCCCCACGCAGGAGCGCTCCGGCCTTGCCAGGATCGTCGTCGAGATAGCCTAAGACCTCGATCCCGAGCTCGTGGTGGGAAGTGAGCTTCTCGACGACCTCTTGTCCCAAGGCCCCTGCGCCCACGACCAGGATGCGTTGCAGGTTGTAGCCGGAGAGCCGCACGAGGCGCAGGACCGAGCGCACGCCGGCGCGCGCGATGATCACCGCGGCGAGGTCGAAGAGGGCGAAAAGGGCGAGAAAGGCGCGGCTGTAGGTGAAGTACTCGATGACGCCGCGCGGTCCCGTGGGCTCGGGGGAGCGGAACCAGGCGAGTCCCACGGAGAGCAAGACGGACGCGAGGAAGATCGCGACCAGGATCGTGACGCTCTCGTCGATCCGGCTGCGGCCGCGGCGGCTCTGGTAGAGGCCGTGGAAGTAGAAGACGACGGCCCAGAGCACGAGCACGAACGGCAACAGGTGCAGGTAGCGGGCAAAATCGGGAACGTGCGGCTTGGTTCCCGGAATGATGTCGAGCTGGAAGCGAACGGCCCAGGCGAGCAGGAAGCTCGCGGCGGTGGCCGCCAGGTCGGCCGCGAGGAAGACTGCTGCGGTGACGCGGTGCCGTTGGCGTATCACGCGTTGGATCCCTCCAGAGTGCCCTCGCGGGCGATCAAGGAGCGGAAACGTTCGACGAACACGGCTGTGGAAAACTCCTCCGCTCGAGTTCGGAGGTTCAACTCATTGAATCGAATTTGCCCCAATTTGTCAATGGCGGCCGCGAGGCTCTCCTCGCCGCTCTCCGGGTAGAGGATCCCGTGTTCTCCGTCGCGCACGATGTCGAGCACCCCGCCGCGCCCGAGGGCGACGACCGGAGTTCCGCAAGCGAGCGCTTCGACGGCGGCGATCCCGAAATCCTCGACCCCGGGTTGAACCAGGCAAGCGGCGCCACGGAGCTCGTGGCGCAGACGTTCGCGATCCACCCGGCCGAGGAAGCGGGTTCGGTCTCCCGCCTGTCGCTCGAGGCGGGCGCGGTCGGGGCCTTCGCCGATGACCCTGAGCTCCAGGCCCGCCCGGGCGCAGGCGCGGCTCGCCAGCTCGATGCGCTTGTAGGGCACCAGGGCCGCGATCGCCAGGGCGTAGGCGCCGTCGCCTCCTTCCCCGGGGGTGAAGAACTCGGTGTCGGCCGCCGGCGGAAGAACCTCGGCCTCGCGGCCGTAGTAGCGGCGGATCCGTTCGGCGACGAAGCTCGAGATGGCGACGAAATGATCAACGCGGGCGGCGGAGGCGGCGTCCCAGGTACGCAGGCGCGTCAGGGCAAGGTTGCGCAGGCGCGCCACGATCCCCTTGCGGCGGGGAAAGTAGGCATGCTCCTGATCCCAGGCGTAGCGCATGGGAGTGAAGCAGTAGCAGATGTGCCGCGCTCCTGGAGCCGGGATGGCCCCCTTCGCTACGCAGTGGCTCGAGCTCACCAGAAGGTCGAAAGCTGAGAAGTCGAAGTCCTCGACGGCGGAAGGAAAGAGCGGCAGATAGCGCCTGTAGTGCTTGGCGAGCCCCGGAGCACTCTGCAGGAAGCTTGTTTCGATCGGGTGACTCTCGATCGCGGAGCTCACCTTGCCAGGGAAATGGAACAGGGTGTAGATGGGCGCCGTCGGGAAGACCGACGCGATCAGCTCGAGCATCTGCTCGCCGCCGCGCATTCCGGTCAGCCAGTCGTGGATCAGGGCGGCGCGAGTCAGGGCTTACCCCCTTGCGCGCTTCCCTTGCGCAGGGCGCTGCGGTAGACCTCGAGGGTGCGTTCCGCGGTGCGGTTCCAGCGAAAGTCGTCGGCCCGTTTCTGACCGAGCTTGGCCAGCGTCGCGCGTTCCTCGGGGTCGCTCATCAGCTCGGCGATGGCGTGTGCGATCTCCTCTTCCTCGAGTGGCGATACCAGGCGGGCGTAACCTTCCGCCACCTCTTTGAGGGCAGAATTGTTCGAGGTGACGACCGCGACGCCGGACGCCATAGCCTCGATCACCGGCAGGCCGAATCCTTCATAGAGGGTCGGAAAGAGGAAGAGGGAGGCGCCCTGGTAAACCGCGGGCAGGAGCTCATCGGGCAGATGTCCGGCCAGGTGGAGGTAGTTCTGGATGCCGAGCTGCTCGGCGCGCTGAAGGATCTTGAAGTTGGCGCCGTCCCGCGCGCCCACCGTCACCAGGGGCTCGCTGAACGTGGCGAGCTGGCGCGCCCGCGCGTAGGCGCGGATCACGGTATCGAGGTTCTTGTGTGGCTTGGGATTGCCGACGAAGAGGATGTAGGGACGAGTGAGCCCGGCCTCCCTGAGGCGGCGATCGAGCTCGTCTTCGGGCAAGCGCTGACGAAAGACGTCGTCGACCCCCTGGTAGATGACCTGGATCTTGCGCCCGTCGACGCCGAAATAGTCCATGAGGTCGGTCTTGGTGTTCTGCGAAGCCGCGATGATCCGATCGCCGCGGTTCAAGCTTCGCCGCAGCATGCGCTGGGCGTAGATGAGCGCCAGAGGGCTCGGCAGGAACTGGGGATAGAGGAGGTGGATGATGTCGTGGATGGTCACCACGACACGGCCCGGTACCAGCGCCGGCAGCACGTAGTGGGTCGCGTGGTAGAGGTCGATCTTGGTGCGCCACAGCTTCCAGGAGAGGGCCGCGTACTCGCGCACCGAGTAGACCGGAGACTTCTCGATGACCGGGGTGAAGTTTTCCGGCAGGTCGGTGAGCTCGGCGGCGCCCTCAGCGCTGCAGAAGAGCGCGTAACGATTCTCGCTGTCGATCTCGGCCAGCCCGCGCACCAGATGGCGGACGTAGGTGCCGATACCGAAGTCCCGGAGCTTGCGCGCGTCGATGCCGATCGTGTAAGGCAAGGGGCTCCCTCGTCAGACCTTTAGGGGACGGCCGTCAGTGAAAGCTCATTCTAGCGCGAGCGCCTCTTGGAAGACCGCGGCCATCTCGCGTCCCGCCTTCGCCCACCGGTACTCGCCGGCACGCGCCAGCCCACGCTCGACGAGGCGGGCCCGCAGGGGCTGGTCGTGCAGTAGACGGCGAATTGCCAGGGCCAGCCCGCGTGCGTCTTCGGGGTCGACCTGAAGGGCCGCGTCTCCGGCCACCTCGGGCAGGCTCGAACGGTTGGAGACCACGGTGGGGACGCCGCTCGCCATCGCCTCGACCACCGGTAGCCCAAACCCCTCGTAAAACGAGGGGTATACGAAGACCGTGGCGGCTTGCATCGCCTCGATCAGCCGCCAGCGCTCCAGACGGCCGAGGTACTTGACCCCGCGCGGCTCGAGCCTCTCGATGCGACGAAGCAACGAACGGTTACGCCAACCGTAATCGCCGGCGAGGAACAAGGGCAGTGGATCTCCTTCGTCGTCCGCCAGAGCCTCCCAGGCGTCGAGCAGACCCTGCAGGTTCTTGCGTGGCTCGAGAGTCCCGGAGTAGAGGAGATAGCCACGCGGGCAGCCGAGCTCGGCGCGCACTCGCGCGATGCTCGCCGAATCGGCCGGCTGGAACTCCTCGTCGACGCCGTTTGCCACCACCCGCACCTTCTCCGCCACCTCGGGGAAGGCGAAGCGGACGTCCCGCGCCGTCGCCTCGGAGACCGCGACGATGCGGCGGGCTCGCCGCAGGCTCGGGCCGAGAAAGGGGATCTGGCTCCAGCGCACCTTGAAGCGGTGGGTCTCGGGGTAGAGAAGGGCCGTCAGGTCGTGCACCGTCACCACGGAAGGGAGGTCAGAACGAACCGGCAGGGTGGTCAAGGGCGAGAAGAAGAGGTCGAGATCGCCGCGCCGCAGGCGGCGGGGGAGCTTGGTCTGCTGCCACCAGACCCCGAGCGGCGCGGGCTCGACTTCAACCGGAATTCCGAGCTCCTCGAGAACCTCAGCGGCGTGCACATCGCCATGGGCGAGACCGACGAAGTCGAAGCGCTGATCCGCGCTCATTGCCCGCAAGAGCCCCAGGGTGTAGTAGCCGATGCCCGTGGGACGCGCCACGAGAGCGCGCAGGTCGACGCCGATCCTGAGGCGCCGGGCGCTGCCGGTCGCGGCCGTTCCGTCGCTTCCTTGGGGAGGAGGGCTCGCCGAGATCATCGATCGTGACTCTAGCAGCCGGCAGGTTCCGATTCTCGTAGCTCGATGCGCCGGTCTCAGTCGCCGGCCACTCGGCGCCACACCTCCAGGGTTCGCTCCGCCGTCGTCTCCCAGCGGAACATCGACGCCCTCTTCCGCCCGCTTTCGATGAGCCTTGTCGCCAGCGCTCGATCCGTGAGCAGCCTGCGGATGGCGGCCGCCCAGGAGGGAGCGTCACCAACCGGGGCGTAGAGGGCCGCGTCGCCGCCGACCTCGCGCAGGACTGGGATGTCCGAGAGGATCACTGGTGCTCCGGCCCGCATCCCCTCCGCGACGGTGAGGCCGAAGCCTTCATAGCGACTGGGTAGAAGGACCATCGCCGCCGACCGGTAGAGGGCCACGAGCACGGCGTCGCCGACGTAGCCGAGGTGGGTCAACCAACTTTCCTCGACCGCGTCTTCGATCTGGTGGGCGAGCGCTTCGCTTCGCCATCCGATTCCGCCGGCCAGTACGAGGCGGGGAAGCTGGACATCTTGTGCCTGCAGCAAGCGCCAAGCGTCGAGCAAGGTGGCCACGTCCTTGCGCGGCTCGATCGTTCCGACGAACAGGGCGAAGGGCGGAGCGACTCCGTCGGGTAGCGGGGCGATCGTTATTTCGTCCAGATGATCAGCGCCATGGGGGATGGCGACGACCCGCCCCGGCGGCACGCCGTCCGCCAAGAGCTCCCGACGCACCGTCCGGGATGGCGTGAGGAGCCGGTCACTCGTGGCGATCACGCGGTCGAGCCGGTCGGCGAGCGCGCGGCGTGTGTCCGGGCGTGTCGCCTCGGGAAAGCTCTTGACGACGAGGTCGTGGATCATCGCCACCCGAGCGCCGGTGCTCAAGGCGAACCGGCGGGCCAGGAGATAGTTTGGCGCGAAGAGAACGTCATTCTGGTCGAGTGCCAAGAGCCAGGGCGAGAGCTTGCGCAGCGCGCGGAGCGCGAGTCCCGGCGGTAGCGTCAGATCGTGAGGGACAGGAATGACCACGTGCTCGATCGAAGGGCCCGTGGGCAGTGGGGAAGCGGGCGGGTCGGGATCAGCGTTGATGAAATCCGGTCCGTAGAGGCGGAGGGCCACGTCGCTCCTCGATGCCAGGGCCCTGAGCAACCGATCGAGGTAGGTGCCGACGCCGGTCAGGGGCTCCCAGTAGGGATTGACGTCTACCGCGATCGTGAGGCGTGCCTCGGCGCGCCGTCTGCGCAATTCGCGCACAAGACCGAGCACCCAAGTGGCGGTGCGTCGGAGAGCCTGGGGACGGAGCCTCCGCAACCACCACCCGAGCTTCTGAAGAGCTGTGGGCATCGCGCCGGGTATGATACGCCGCACGGGAGCTGAATGATGGGCGATTCCCCGCGGAACGACAAAGAAGAGGCTGCGGAGTCGATGAGCGAGCCCATGGAGGCGGACGTCGAGGCGATCGTCGCCCGCCTCAAAGCGGCGGTGCGACAGCGGACGGCAGAACGACAGACGATTCCCGAGTGGGCGGAGGGCCTGCGTGCTCGACTCTTGGAGCTCAAGGAGCTCGAGGCGCTCGATGAACCGCGCCCCGTCTCGCCCCGACCGCTGCTCGGAGCCGCGGTCGTCTTCATGCGCAAAGCCGTCTACCATCTCTTTCTCAAGTGGTACCTTCGGCCGTTGGTCGAGCGCGACAATCGCTTCCGACAACTGAGCGTGCGGCTCCTTTCCGAGCTCATCGAGGAGCGTTACGAGGTCGAGCGCCGGTTGCAGCAGCTCGAAGCCCAGGCCTGGCGCTCGGACAAGGACCCTGCCACGGCGGTGGACGGAGAGGTGTGAGCACGCCGCGAATCCTGATCTGTAACTCGCAGGTGCCCTTCACCAAGGGTGGAGCGGAGCTCCTGGTCGAGTCGCTCGAGCGCGAGCTCATTGCTCGGGACTTTGAGGTCGAAACAGTGCAGCTGCCGGCCGCCTGGACGCCCCGCGCCCAGGTGCTCAAGAGCGCCCTCGCGTGGCGCCTGCTCGACGTCGGCGCTTCTCCAACCGGCAAGATCGACCTGGTGATCGCCACGCGATTCCCCTCGTACTTGATCAAACACCCCAACAAGGTCGTCTGGCTGGTGCACCAGTTCCGCCAGGTCTACGATCTGCTCGGGACCCGCTACAGCGACTTTTCGTCGAGTCCCGAAGATAAGAGCCTGGTCGAAACCGTTCACCGCCTTGACCGCCGGGCGCTTGCTGAAGCTCGTGCGCTCTTCACCATTTCCCTCAACACCGCGGCCCGGCTAGAGCGGTACCTGTCTCTATCCGCCGAGCCCCTCTATCCGCCGTCGCCGATCGGCGCTCACCTGTCCAGCGGTGAATACGGCGACTACGTGCTGGGAGTGGGGCGGCTCGACGAGATCAAGCGGTTCGGTCACCTGGTCGATGCCATCGCCGAGACCGGTAGTCCAGTGCGCGCGCTCATCGTCGGGGTGGGCCCGGAAGAGGAGAAGCTCAAGGCCAAGGTCCAGGACCTGGGCCTCGACGAGCGGGTGACCTTTCTTGGAAGAGTGGACGACGAGCGCCTCGCTGAGCTCTATTCCGGGGCCTTGGCGGTCTACTACGCCCCTTTCGACGAGGATTACGGCTACGTCACCGTGGAGGCCTTCCTCGCCGAACGTCCGGTGGTCACGACCGGCGACGCGGGTGGTGTTCTCGAGTTCGTGGAAGATCAAGTGAATGGCTTCGTTGCGGTTCCAGGGCGCGCCCGTGCCATGGGCGCGTGCATCGACCAGCTGTGGAACGACCGTGCTCTCGCCGCAAAGCTCGGCAGAGCGGGGCGCGAACGGGTCGTAGGAGTCGGATGGGACCGGGTCATCGAGCGGTTGACCGCAACCCTCTGATCGCAATCGAAAATGCGTGTTGCCTACTTCAGCCCACTTCCGCCGCTCCACACCGGCATCGCCGACTACAGTGCTGAGCTC